>JAHECW010000244.1 GCA_024641545.1 Acidobacteriota bacterium | reverse complement strand
GGCTGCTTGCCCTGATCGAGGATTACCGCGACTCTCTGGTGCCGCTCGTGGTGCCCATCACGATGCTTCGCCATTACGTCAACCGGCACCACATCGACTACCTCACCGGCCAGCTCTACCTCGAGCCTCACCCTAAGGAGCTCATGCTGCGCAACCGGGTGTAGCTCGCCGCGTCCGCGACAGCGACAGCGGCAGGGACAGCGGAACAACGAGTTGAGAAGTCAAGCAGGTGACATGGTCGAGGGTGAAATGAACCACCTTTCCTCTCCTCCTCACCGTCTTTCCCCAGTGCCTCCTGGCTTCCTAGGTCGTCCGTCTGTTTGCCCCACCGAGCCGGCCGGCCGCGGCCAGCAGTTCCGCGTTGAGCACCGCGGCGCCGGCGGCGCCCCGCTCGGTGTTGTGGACCAGCGCGACATAGCGGAGATCGAAGACCGGGCAGTCACGGATTCTGCCGACGGTCACCGTCATGCCGTTTTCTCGGTCCGCGTCGAGCTTGGGTTGCGGCCGTGGGCCTTCGTCGACCGCCACCACCGGACGAAGTGGAGCTGAGGGCAGATCGAGGTCGGCCACCGGCGAACGGAAATCCTCGATGACCGATCGGGCCTCCTCGGCTGATGCCGCGCGCCCGAGCTTGACCGAGACGCTGACGAGGTGTCCATCCACCACCGGGACTCGATTGGTCTGAGCGCTCACGGGAAATCTCGCCGGGCTGAAGACCCCGTCGGCGGTCGTCCCGAGCAGTTTCTGCGGTTCGGTCTCGAGCTTTTCCTCCTCGCCCGGGATCAGGGGCAGGGTGTTGCCGAGGATGTCGAGCGATGGGACGCCCGGGTGCCCCGCCCCTGATATCGCCTGCAAGGTGGTGACCTGGACCGCCTCGATGCCGAACGCGTCGGCCAGGGGTTTGAGACTCAGGACGAGACCGACGGTGGAGCAGTTGGGATTGGTCACGATGCCGCCCGAGCCGAAGTTCTGGTGGTCGAGCATGTCGAGGTGATCAGAGTTGACCTCGGGGATCAGTAGCGGCACCCGGGGGTGCATCCGAAGGGCCGACGCATTGGAAACCACCATCAGACCGCGCTGAGCCAGGAGCGGCTCGACCTCGCGAGCGGTCGAGGACCCCAATGCCGAGAAGACGACGTCGCAGTCATCGATCTCGCGGATGTCGCGGACCTCCATCTCGGCGACCGAGTCGGGGAGTGCGGTCGGCAGGAGCCAGTGAACCGCATCGCCGTAGCGTTTTCCCTCCGATCGGGATGACGCTGCGAGAGCGGTCAGCCGGAACCACGGGTGGTCATGCAGCCGGCGGACGAGCCGCTGTCCGACGGTCCCGGTTGCGCCGATCACTGCTGCGGTCAATCGTGGTCGATCCATTGTCGTCTCCTTTTCGAAGAACGTCACGCCGCGCCGCGCTGGCGGCTCGCTCGGCGAGGTGGGGAAGCATCAACGCGTCGTGGAGAATGGCCAGGGAACGGTCGTGGTCGGTGTGATCCACCACCACGCAGAACGCGTGTTCGGAGGGGCTGACCAACCCCCGGAGCGCAATGTTGCGGCGTCCCAGCGCCTCGAGCGCCCGTCCGGCGACCCAGGGCTGTTGCAGCAACCGTGAACCGATCACCGTGACGACGCTGGTACCGCCGATGAGCTCGACCTCGAGCCCGCTGGTGTCGAGCTCGCGGTGCAGACTTTCGGCATCGCTCTGGGCCGCCACCAGCGTCCACTCGCCGCTCGCCGCGGCCGTGGCCGCGATGAGACAACGCTGGGAGATCACCGCAACCGCGCCGGCGGCGGCGCCATCGCGGCACAGCGAGCGGACCTTGAGCACGGCCGCGTGTTCGACCGACGCCAGCGAACGCGCGCCGGCCGGCACATCGGGTTCCCGGCCGACCCAGGTCATCGACCCGTCAGGATCGAAGGTGTTGCGGACCAGCACCGGGATGCCGAGCTCGCGCACCGGGGCGATGGTCTTGGTGAAGAGAACCGCGGCGCCGAAGCGCGCCATCTCGGCGGCCTCGTCGTAGCTCACGTAGGGCTGCGGCCGGGCGCCCGCCACGACCCGGGGTGGGGCGGTGAAGATCCCGTTGACATCGGTCCAG
This sequence comes from Acidobacteriota bacterium, assembly GCA_024641545.1. Taxonomy (GTDB): domain Bacteria; phylum Acidobacteriota; class Thermoanaerobaculia; order Thermoanaerobaculales; family Sulfomarinibacteraceae; genus JAHECW01. The sequence goes on along the minus strand of JAHECW010000244.1, from coordinate 3,757 downwards.
ATCTCGACCCGCTCCGCCTCGAGGGCGGCGCCGAGCACCGTCGCGGTGAGGTCGGAACCGCCGCGGCCGAGGGTCGTCGGCGTGCCGTGCCGGTCGGCGCCGATAAAGCCGGTGACGACCGGAATCGAGGACGCGACCGCATCGAGCAGGCGCCGACGGGCGAGGTCGGTGGTGGCTGCCGGATCCACCTCGGCCGTTCCGTGGCACGAATCGGTGCGGATGACCTCGGTCCCGCATACCGGTTGGGCCGACAACCCCGCCGCCCTGAGCGACGCGGCGACAATGGGCGCGGACAGCCGCTCACCGGTTGCGATGATCCGATCGCGGACTGCGGGCGGGCAGTCGCCGATATAGCCGATCCCGGTCACCAGCCGCCGGAGTTCGTCGATGGTGGCCATGATCTCGGATCGGGTTTCGCCGTCGCCGGGCGCGACCTCCGCCAAGACCGAAAGATGGCGCCGGAGGATCGTGTCGACGTTGCCCGCGAGCGGTTCACGGTCGTTCGGCGCCCCGTCGGCCAACGCCACCAACTCGTCGGTGACGCCGCCGAGAGCCGAGACCACGACCACGATGGGCCCTTCCTCGGACGCCGAGGAGACGATGGATCCGACCTTTCGGATGCGATCGGCATCGGCCACCGAGCTGCCGCCGAATTTGAGGACTCGCATGGTCAGCTCGCCAGCCGGCGACGGGTTCTCGCAGCCCGGTCCCGGAACCTCAGGAGTTGCTCGTCCAGATCGGCGGTCTCGATGAGGAAGGCGTCGTGGCCGTGCGGCGAGCGAAGCCACCCGAGCTCGGCAAACGGCGCCAGCTCCGCGATCTCCAGCTGTTCCGCTGGAGGATAGAGGCCGTCGCTGTCGATGGCCACCGCGAGGATCGGGATCTCGAGCGCTTCGAGAGCGCGACGGTGGCCGCCGCGGCCCCGGCCCACGTCGTGGCTGTCCATGGTCTGGGTGAGTCTGACGTAGCAGGCGGCGTCGAAACGATCGACCAGTTGGGCGCCGTGGTAACCCAGCCACTCGGCGACTGCGAAGTCGCCGCCCTCGGTGGTCCGGCGGCCGAACCTCTCGCCGAGACTCCCCGGCGTCCGGTAGGAGCACATGGCCATCTGCCGGGCGGCCGCCAGACCGTCGACCGGGGGCAAGGCCGGGTCGTAGTGGCCCTCGCACCACCGCGAGTCCGCGGCGATGGCGGTCCGCTGGGCTTCGGAGATGGCGATGCTCCAGGCCGAGTGGCGGGCGGGCGCCGCGATCACCGCGGCCGCTTCGACCCTCGGGTCCTGGAGCGCCCACTCCAACGCCTGCATCCCGCCCAGCGAGCCGCCCACGACCAGCCGGATGCCGCGGGCACCGAGATGGTTGAGGAGCCTGCGTTGCGATTTCACGACGTCGCGGACGGTGACGGCAGGAAAGTCGCCGCCCCAGTTGCGGCGGCCGTCCGGAGCCGGGGAAGCCGGTCCGGTGCTGCCGTAGCAACTGCCCAGGATGTTGCAGCAGACGATGAAGTCACGGTCGGGATCGAGGCTGCGTCCCTGACCGAGCAGACCGGGCCACCAGAGATCCACATCCGGCGAACCGGTGAGGGCGTGGCAGACCACGACCACGTTGTCGGCGGTGGCCGACAACCGGCCCCAGCTGCGGTAGGCGATCCGGGTGTCGGGCAGGACGGCGCCGCTCTCGAGCTCGAAGTCGCCGAGATCGTGGACGAGGGTGCCGATGACGGAGGGTCGGGCGGCGGCGCTCATGCGGCGACCTCCTCGATCCGGCGGAACGCCTGCTCGAAGTCGGCGAGGATGTCCTGGATGTGTTCGATTCCCACCGAGACCCGGATCAGGTCCGGGCTCACCCCGGACGCCGACTGCTCCTCATCGGTGAGCTGCTGGTGGGTGGTGCTGGCGGGGTGGATGACCAGGGACTTGGAATCGCCGACGTTGGCCAGGTGCGAGGCCAACCGGAGTGAGTCGATGAAGGCGCGTCCTGCGGGCTCGCCGCCGCGGATGCCGAAGGTGAGCACGCAGCCGAATCCGTTGCGTAGGTAGCGGCGGGCGCGGTGGTGCCAGGCGTGGCTCTCGAGACCCGGGTACGAGACCCAGGCGACGTTGGGGTGGTCTTCGAGCCAACGGGCGAGCTCGAGGGTGTTGGCGGCCTGCCGCTCGACCCGAAGCGAGAGGGTCTCGAGCCCCTGGAGCAGCAGGAAGGAGTTGAAGGGACTCTGGCACGGCCCGAGATCGCGGAGGCCCTCGACCCGTGCACGGATGATGAAGGCGATGTTGCCGTGCGGGCTGCCCGGTCCGAAGGCGTCGGCGAAGACCAGCCCGTGGTAGCCGGGCGAGGGCTCGGTGAAGGAGGGGAAGCGGCCGCTCGACCAGTCGAAGTTGCCCGAGTCGACGATGACCCCGCCGATGGAGGTGCCGTGGCCGCCGATCCATTTCGTGGCCGACTGGACGACGATGTCGGCGCCGTGCTCGATGGGCCGGCAGAGATAGCCGCAGCAGCCGAAGGTGTTGTCCACCACGAGCGGAATGCCGTGGGCGTGGGCGAGCTCGGCCAGACCTTCGAGATCGGGCACGTTGAAACGCGGGTTGCCGATGGTTTCGACATAGAGGGCTTTGGTGTTCGCTTTGATCGCCGGTGCGAAACTCGCCGGTTCGTCCCCATCGACGAAATCGACCTCGATGCCGAGTCTCGGGAGCGCGATCTTGAGTTGGTTGTAGGTGCCGCCGTAGAGGTTCTGGGTGGCGACGATGTGGTCGCCTGATTCACAGAGGGTGGTCAGCGCGAGAAGCTGAGCCGCCTGACCGCTCGATGTGGCCAGCGCGGCGATCCCGCCCTCGAGGGCCGCGACTCGTTGCTCGAAGACATCCGTGGTGGGGTTGGAAAGACGCGTGTAGATGTTGCCGAACTCGGCGAGTGCGAAAAGACGTGCGCCGTGGGCGGTGTCGTCAAAAGTGTAAGAGGTGGTTTGATAGATGGGAACCGCGCGGGCGTTGGTGCCCGGAGCGGGCGCCTGACCGGCGTGGAGCTGGAGGGTTTCAAAGCGGTATTCGGTGGTGTGGTCGGACATGTGGTTCTCCCGATTTTCGTGCTCGTCGGTCGTGAGTCGAGTGGTTGAGCTCGGAGATCCACATTCGCATTCGAATCGTTGTTCCCATAGTCATCGTTGCCTCCTTCGTGTTCGGCCACAACAAAAAACCCGCAGCGCGATGCTGCGGGTTTGGAGCTTTGTGGCGGTGTTGCTAGGTCGAGCGTTCCGCGAGGCTCCTCACCCACAGCTTGCGCATCGACATGCGCATGATCATGGCCATGGTGGGAAGCGTCGCGTTCGTCATAGAAAACAGTTCTACTTCAAGAGGGGGGGGCTGTCAAGTTCGTGCCCGGAGCGCTGCCGCAGCCGCTGCCCCTGCCGCTGCCCCGGAGCTCCTGCCTTCCGGGCCGCCCATTGTGGTGCGGGCGTCCCGCCCGCAGGGTGCCGTTGCTTCTTGGCACCATCGAGTACCGGCGCGGGAAGGTAGCCGCTTCCTTCGGCTTCGGCCTTCCGGGCCGCCTGCGGCGACCCGGCGTCGCGCGTCCAGCGTGGTCGGAGGGCAGAACGCGAAGGGCTGCGACCACGCTGATCGCGCGCCGGCGGCCTGTTTCGCGGCCGGGAGAGGTGCACCGGGAGGTTGTGCCGCGAGGGTTGCCCGGTATGACAATGTGCGGGAGGAAGCGCAGAGCCGGCTGGCTTCTGGGGCACATTGTCAAACCCGGCACGCCCCGGG
>JAHECW010000243.1 GCA_024641545.1 Acidobacteriota bacterium | reverse complement strand
GAGGTCGTCGATGCGGTCGGTGCGGGTCAGTTCAACGTCTGGGCCGTGGAATCCATCGAGGGCGGCATCGAACTTCTGACCGGAATCGAAGCCGGGGAGTGGTCGGTCGAGGGGGGTTGGTCCGAGGGCAGTGTCTTTGCCAGGTGCCAGGAGCGTCTCGACGAGATGGCGCGCCTGATGCGTCTCTCGGCCAAGGGGAGTGCGGTGCCGGAGGAGAACGAGAATGGCGCCGCTGGAATGCAGCGCGACGATCAGGACGACGACGAAGACGAACCCGATGGTGATCAGGCGCACAGAAGACGAGACTGACCGCCGGTATCGGCTGTCCGTGAGTTGACACCTTGAGACTCACGAGGGCATAATCATCGGGCGACGAGTTTCGGCGGGAGCGGAGCGTGTCTTGGTGGAGGGGATGTGCCGAGGCGATTGAACACAGTCATCATTGTTCCTCACAGCCAGGCGAAGTTCATCAAGTTCTCGTTCTCCACAAGAACCCTGATGATCGCCGGCGCATCGTTGGTCCTGGCAATCACCCTCAGCATCGTTGCCATCGCGTATTCCGGGAACGCCGTAAGCCGGCGAGCCGATGTGCAGCGCCTGCAAACCGAAAATCACGAGCTGGCCGGTGTCAATTCCGAACTGGTGAGAACCATCGCTGAAGTTCAGGCCAGACTCGATGATTTTGAAGAGCGTACGGCGCGGCTCGCGTTGGCTGCCGGGATGCAGGGCAACGCGGCCGGGGTCGCCGGGTCGAACGCCGTCGACACCGAGGTCGGCAGCGGCGGTCCCTACGATCGACTCCCGGACGGTCCCGAGGCCCTCAGGCTCCAGGGCCGGTGGATCGAACAGCAGCTCGACATGGTTGATCAGAAGCTCGCCGAAACCGGGGATCTGCTGTCGTCGACCCCGACCATGGCGCCGGCCGTCGGCGTTCTCACCGACGGCTACGGCAGTCGAAACGACCCGATTACCGGGCGCAGGGCCTTTCACCGCGGGTTGGATATTTCGGCCCGCCGCGGGACCCCGGTTTTTGCTCCGGCTGACGGAGTGGTGGTCTTCGCCGGTCGGAACGGTGGCCTCGGCAAGACGGTCCGGATTTCCCACGGGTTCGGTTTCACGACCCTCTATGGACATCTCAACGAGATCACCGCCGAACTCGGTGACGAGGTCCATCGGGGCCAACAGATAGGCGCCGTAGGCAACACCGGCAGATCGACCGGATCCCACCTCCATTACGAGGTTCACCAGGACGGGAAATCGGTGAATCCGCTGTACTACATCCTCGATCGCTTCTAGACATTTCACACAACCCGGCCGCTCAAGACGATTCCAGCCCGAGCGAGCGGCTCGGTGCTCGGTGCGCTCGATCCGCCCGCGCCCGCCGCAGCCTCTGTGCGCACCGAGAGGGACACGGATTCCATCGCCGGGTCGCCGGCGGATCACGCCGATCAAGCACGAGAGCCATCGCATCCCGGGTCATCGGGTCAACCCCCTCTTTCGGCGCAGGATTTTTCTTCTCACCTCCGGGGCGCCGGCGGGGGGAGTTTTCGGCGGGTCACCAACGTTGAAATCGATGCCGAGCTGGACTACCCTGCCGTCACCGCCGCAGGGAGGCAGGATTGGGCCACCGGCCGCCGGCGACGGTCAACGGCAGACAGGGGAACAGCATGAATCTGGTGGAAAAAGCCATCAGCTTGGTGATCGGTACCAAGCACGAACGAGACTTCAAGCGGATGAAGCCCATGGTCGATGCGATCAATGCGCTTGAACCGCATATTGAAGTCCTGACGGACGACGCGATCAGGGAGAGATTCGCCGCGATCGGCGAAAAGGTGCGGGCCGAGATCCAGGATCTTCCCGATGATCCCCGCGAGCGCACTCCCATCGTCCAGAAGCTCCTCGACGCCGAGTTGACCGAAGTCTTCGCCCTGGTTCGGGAAGCATCCCGGCGCGCGGTCGGAATGAGACACTTCGACGTTCAGCTGATGGGCGGCATCGTCCTCCACGAAGGCAGGATCGCCGAGATGCGGACCGGCGAGGGAAAGACCCTGGTGGCGACGCTTCCCGTCTGCCTCAACGCGTTGACCGGCCGGGGTGTCCACCTGGTGACGGTGAACGACTACCTCGCGCGTCGTGACGCCGAGTGGATGGGGAAGATCTACGGGTTTCTCGGCCTCAAGGTCGGCTGCATCCAGAATCAGATGAATGACCTCGAACGGCAGCGGGCTTACGCGTCCGACATCACCTACGGCACCAACAACGAGTTCGGCTTCGACTACCTCCGCGACAACATGAAGTTCGACCTGGCGCGGATGGTGCAGCGCGGCCATATCTTCGCCATCGTCGACGAGGTCGACTCGATCCTGGTCGACGAGGCGAGGACACCGCTCATCATCTCGGGACCGTCCGAGGTCTCGATCGATCTCTACTATCGCGTCGACGAGATCATCCCCAAACTGAAAAAGGGGGAGGAGATCGAGGACAAGCACGGCAACAAGGAGGTCACCGGTGATTTCATCGTCGATGAGAAATCGCAGACCGCGACCCTCACCGACGCCGGCATGGCGCGCGCCGAAAAGCTCCTCAACGTCGAAAATCTCTATGACCCGTCCCAGACGGATCTCCTGCATGCGGTCAATCAGGCGCTGAGAGCGCACGCTCTCTATCAGCGCGACCGCGAGTACATCATCAAGGACGGCGAGATCATCATCGTCGACGAGTTCACCGGCCGGCTGATGGCGGGCCGACGGTGGTCCGATGGCCTTCACCAGGCGGTCGAGGCCAAGGAGAAGGTCAAGATCCAGTCCGAGAACCAGACTCTCGCGACCATCACGCTGCAGAACTACTTCCGGATGTACGACAAGCTCGGCGGAATGACCGGAACCGCGGAGACCGAGGCTGAGGAATTCGAGAAGATCTACGGTCTCGATGTGTCGGTGATCCCGACCAATGCCGACATGGTCCGCCTCGATCATCCGGATCTGGTGTACCGCACCGAAGAGGAGAAGTTCCGCGCGGTGATCGACGAGATCGCCGCCTGCAACGAGATCGGACAGCCGGTGCTGGTCGGCACGGTTTCCATCGAAAAGTCCGAACGGCTGAGCAAGCTGCTCCAGCGGCGCAAGGTCAAGCACGTCGTCCTCAACGCGAAATACCACGAGCGGGAGGCGGATATCGTCGCCCAGGCGGGTCGGCTCGGGGCGGTGACCATCGCGACCAACATGGCCGGCCGCGGCACCGATATCGTGCTCGGCGGCAACCCGGAGGGTCTGGCGCGGATGGATGCCGATCCGGCGCAGGACCCGGAGGGCTTTGCAGCCGCGCTGAACAAGTTCACCACCCAGTGCGTCCAGGACAAGGCCAAGGTGCTCGACGCGGGTGGGCTCCAGATCATCGGCACCGAACGGCACGAATCGCGCCGCATCGACAATCAGCTCCGAGGGCGATCCGGTCGCCAGGGCGACCCGGGCGCCACGCGTTTCTTCCTGTCCTTCGACGACGACCTCATGCGGATCTTCGCCTCCGACGGCGTCCGCAAGATGATGGATCGACTCGGGATGGAAAAAGACGTTCCCATAGAGTCGAAAATGGTCACCAAGTCCATCGAGCGGGCGCAGACGCAGGTCGAAGGCCGCAACTTCGAAATGCGCAAGCACCTCCTCGAGTATGACGATGTGATGAACAAGCAGCGCGAGGCGGTGTATCGCCTGCGCAAGCGGATCCTCGAGGGTGTCGAGGGCCGGGACTACATCCTCCGGGTAGTGGGCGAGATCGTCGACTCGCTGGTCGATCGCTTCTGTCCCGCCGAGGCCGACCCGGAGGATTGGGAGACCGCCGCCCTGGACATCGAATACCGCGCCTATTTCGGACGCCGGATCGAGGACCTCGGGGTGGATTGGGAGACCATCGCCCTGCCTGACCTCGTGGAGCGTCTGATCACCGGCGCCCGGGATCACTACGCCTCACGTGTCGGCCAGTTCGGTGAAGAAAACTTCGCCCGTCTCGAGCGGTTTCTTCTTCTCGATACGGTCGATCGGCAGTGGAAGGACCATCTGCTCGCCCTCGATCACCTCCGTGAGGGGATCGGTCTCAGAGCATACGGCCAGCGAAATCCCCTGGTGGAGTACAAACGCGAGAGCTATGCGCTCTTCGAAGACATGTGGGAACGCATCGAGGATCACGTGGTGAAGTTCCTGTTCCACGCCGAACCGGTCGAGAGGATGGAGCACCGCCGGCAGGCGGTGGCCACCACCATGTCGCATCCGGAGGCGCAGGCGCTGAAAGCGTCGCACGACCAACAGGAGCACGCCGCCAACACGCCGGTGGGACAGCCGAGCACGCCCGCCACGATCCGGCGGCAACAGCCCAAAGTGGGACGAAACGACCCGTGTCCGTGTGGTTCGGGCAAGAAGTACAAGAAGTGCCACGGTACGCCCTCCGGGGCAAAGGGGTAGCGAATGGACGAGTCAATCCCGGTCGGTCTGACTTTTGATGACGTGTTGCTGGTGCCGGCGCGGTCCGAAGTCCACCCCAACGCCGTCGATGTCGGGACCACCGTCGCACGCGGCGATATCGGCCTGAACCTGCCCATCGTCTCGGCGGCCATGGACACGGTCACCGAGGCCAACATGGCCATCGCCATGGCCCAGCACGGCGGCCTCGGCATCATCCACAAGAACATGCCGGTGGGACGGCAGGCCGAAGAGGTGGATCGTGTCAAGCGTTCCGAATCGGGGATGATCGTCGAGCCGGTTACGGTGCGGCCCGAGCAGTCGGTCCAGGAAGCTCTCGATGTGATGGCTCACTTCCACATCTCGGGCCTTCCGGTGATCGGTCCGCAAGGCCAGCTCAAAGGCATTCTGACCAACCGCGATCTTCGATTCTGCACCGAGTACGATCGACCGATCGCCGACTTCATGACCCACAAAGACCTCGTCACCGCGCCGGTCGGCACCACTCTCGAGGAAGCCAAGGCGCTGCTCCACAAGAACCGAATCGAGAAGCTGCTCATCGTCGGCGAGGACGGCAGCCTCAAGGGGCTGATTACCGTCAAAGACATCAAGAAGGCGCACGACTATCCCAACGCTTGCAAGGACCAACTCGGCCGGCTGCGGGTGGCCGCCGCCATCGGGGTCTCAGGCGATCTCGATGATCGCTGCGCGGCCCTCATCGAACGGCAGGTCGACGTGCTCTGCCTCGACAGTTCTCATGCCCACTCTCGCGGGGTGCTCGACGCCGTCGCGAAGGTCAAACAGAGGTTTCCCGACACCCCCCTCATCGTCGGCAACATCGCGACCGCGGCCGGCGTCCGCGATCTGATCTCCCTCGGCGTGGATGCCGTCAAGGTCGGCATCGGTCCGGGATCGATCTGCACCACCCGGGTCGTGACCGGGGCGGGGATGCCGCAGATCACCGCCATCCAGGAGTGCTCCCGCGAAGCGCACCGGCATGGGATCCCGGTGATTGCCGATGGGGGAATCCGGTTCAGCGGCGATATCAGCAAGGCTCTCGCAGCCGGCGCCGACGCGGTCATGATCGGTTCGCTCTTTGCCGGAGTCGAAGAGTCGCCCGGGGAACAGATCCTCTATCAGGGCCGGACCTTCAAGGCCTATCGCGGGATGGGTTCCATCGGCGCCATGAAGGAGGCCGAGGGCTCCCGTGATCGCTACTTCCAGGAGGGTGAGGATGTCTCCAAGCTGGTCCCCGAAGGGATCGAGGGGATGGTCCCGTACAAGGGTCCGGTTGCCGACCAGTTGACCCAGCTCATCGGCGGTCTGCGAGCCGGGATGGGGCTGGCCGGTTGCTCATCCATCGCCGAGCTCCACACCAAGGCCACGTTCATCAGAGTGACGGCGGCGGGACTCAAGGAGTCGCATGCCCACGACGTCGTGATCACCAAGGAAGCGC
>JAHECW010000072.1 GCA_024641545.1 Acidobacteriota bacterium | reverse complement strand
TCGCGGACTGGGGCGGGGAGGGTAGACGCTTCCTTCGGCGTCGGCATTGTGCTTGGGGTTCCGGGCTGCCGGAGGGGTTGTCGTTCGGCACAATGCCGCGCCCGGCACGCCCCGGTGGGGGTCTGCCGCTGCCCGGGTCGCTGTCCCGGCCGCTGCCGCAGCCGGTCAGAGCGCCTTTGCCCGTTCCGCGAGGGCGCGGGCAATGACCAGGCGCTGGACCTCCGAGGTTCCCTCGTAGATGGTCACGACCCGGGCGTCGCGGAAGAACCGTTCGACCGGATACTCGGACGAGAAGCCGTAGCCGCCGTGGATCTGGATCGCCTGACCGACGACGCGGTTGCACATCTCCGACGCATAGAGCTTGGCCGCCGCCGACTCGCGCGAGTGGCGGCCGGGCTGCCCGGCCGCCCAGACCGCCCGCTGCATGAGCCCGCGGGCGGCGTCGATCTCGGTGTCCATGTCGGCGAGCTGGAAGGCGATGGCCTGGTGCTCCATGATCGGTTTGCCGAACTGTTTTCGATCGCGGGCGTAGCGTAGCGATTCTTCGAGGGCGGCGGTGGCGATCCCCACCGACTGGGCGGCGATCCCGAGCCGGCTGTGGTCGAGGGTGGCGAGCGCGATGGCGAAGCCCTTGCCCTCGTCGCCGAGCATGGCGGTCTTGGGCACCCGGGCGCCGTCGAGGGTGACCATACAGGTCTTGGACGACCGCAGCCCCATCTTGGCCTCGGGCGGGTCGAAGACGACGCCGTCCTGGCGGGCATCGAGAATGAAACACGAGATTCCCTTCGGGCCGAGCGCGGGATCCTTGGTCGCGAGGCAGATGAAGAACCGGCCGACCTCGCCGTTGGTGATCCACGCCTTGGCGCCGTCGAGACGCCAGTGATCGCCCTCGTTGCGGTAGCGCGTGGTCAGGCTCGCGGCATCGGATCCCGCGTTGGGTTCGGTGAGCATGAAGCCGCCGACGATCTGACCAGAGGCCAATTGGGGCAGGAACTCGGTCTTCTGCTCCTCGCTGCCGAAGGTCATGATCGGCCAGCAGCAGACCGAGTTGGTGACGGTCATGCCGACGGCGACGGCGGCGTCGACCCGGGCCAGCTCCTCGACCGCGATGAGGTACGACAGGAGGTCCATGCCGGCGCCGCCGTAGGTTTCGGGGACCATCATTCCTAGCAGCCCGAGCTCGCCCATCTCGGCGAAGATCTCGTGGGGAAACTCGCCGGTGCGGTCGCGCTCGGCCGCACCGGGACGGACCCGTTCCTCGGCAAACGAGCGCACCATTTCAGCCACCATCTGCTGCTGTTCGTCGAGGGCGAAGTCCATGGCCACCTCCGTCGGGTCGGAGGGAGAGTACACCAACCCGCGGGTCTCGCCGAGCCTCCCCCGCGGCCGTGGAACACCGACCGACCCGACGGATTCTCGTGCGTCGCCGCCGTCGTCGAGAGGCCCGTTACGGGGAGGGGCTCACTCGGCGGTTTGATCCGCTATGATCGCGACTTCGGGAGACGCTTCCGGCCGGCGGTCAGTAAACAGACACGGTCGGAGGGATGCGGGAGGGCGAGATGTCGGAGAAAGAGTGCCAGGCGGCCGAGAACGGGAGGCCCGTCGATGAGTCCGCCGAGTCCGCGCCGATCACCCAGACCGGTTTCGTCCGGATTCGCCGGACGCCGCTCATCAACACCCTTCTCCAACCGACCTTCGGTATTCAAGCGGACCTGCAGACCGAAATCCATCCTTCGGACGAGATGCTCCGCTACATGACCGGTGTCTACCGCGGGGATCGGGAGCGTGGGCTCGCGGCCTATTTCGATTCCGGCCGGCGGGCATTCGAGATGACCGAACAAATCGTCGATTGGCGGTTCGGCGGGTTCGAGTCCATCAAGATTCTGGATTTCGCCAGCGGGTACGGGAGGGTTACCCGCCACGTCCTCGGCCGGATGGACCGAGCCGGCTTGACGGTTTCGGACCTCATGGAACCGGCGGTGAGATTCCAGCGCGACGTGTTCGGCGTCAACGCGGTTTCCTCGACGGTGGAACCGGAGCGGCTTCGGATCGCCGGCGAGTTCGACGTCGTCCAGGCGATCTCGCTGTTCTCACACCTGCCCGAGGGTCTCTTCCGACGCTGGCTTGCGGCGCTCTGGGCGCTGATCGCACCGGGAGGCGTGCTGATCTTCAGCGTTCACGACAGCTCGTTGTTGGCGGGCAAGAGGGCCTCCGACCGGTTCACCTTTGTTCCCTCCAGCGAGAACGACGATCTCGACCCCGAGGCCTACGGTTCGACCTGGGTGTCGTCGGCCTTTGTCAGGGAGGTTGTCGCCGACGAGATCGGAACCGCCTCGTTGCACCGTCTGCCGCGGGGTCTCTGCGGCTACCAGGACGTGTATCTCGTGGTGCGAGCCGACGATGTCGACTTTTCTTCATTCGAGTACAATCCCGGCGTCGAGGGCTACATCGATGTCGCCGAGTGCGACTCGAGATCCCGCTTGAGCTGTTGCGGTTGGGCGGCATCGGTCAGTCGCCACCGTTCGGTCGATCGGATCGACCTGCTCGTCAACGGTGACGTCGTCGGGTCGACGAGTGAGTTCCAGCCGCGACCCGATGTCGCCGATCACTTCGGGGACGAGCGATTGAAGATGACCGGCTGGTCTCTCGACGTCGCGCTCGGAGACGCGATTTCGTACAGCCACGACGCCGTGATGCTCGTCGCGCGAATGGGGCGGGTTTCGACGATTCTGTTCATGGGGTCGATCTATTCTCTACTCGCAGACACGGCGAAGGCCAACCTCGAATTCCTCGCCGCTCGAGGCTGAAGTACGATCTCCGTCTGTCCGACCCGAGATCGGAGGGCGCCGGGCGGGCGATCGTGCCGGGCCATCCGTGAGAAGATCCACCGCAACGAGAGACCCGGAGGTCGGCCATGAGCGCCGAATGCGCGCCGGCTCAGCCGGGCCGCGGATCGCGGGAATCCTGTTTCGAATGAAAGAGGCGAAGATGGGAAAGCACGGGGAGCGACATTACGCCGAGAGGATAGGTTGGCTGCGGGCGGCGGTGCTGGGGGCGAACGACGGCATCGTTTCGACCGCGAGTCTGGTGGTCGGGGTGGCGGCGGCCCACGCGGCGCGGAGCGAGGTGCTCGTCGCCGGAACGGCGGGCCTGGTGGCCGGCGCCATGTCCATGGCCGCGGGCGAGTATGTTTCGGTGAGCTCGCAGGCGGACACCGAGCGGGCCGATCTGGAACGCGAGCGTCGCGAGCTCGACGAGGATGTCGAGCTCGAGCGCGATGAGCTCGCCGGAATCTACGTCGATCGCGGCCTCGATCCGCCGCTGGCGAAGCAGGTGGCCGATCAACTCATGGCGCACGACGCTCTCGGGGCCCACGCCCGCGATGAGCTCGGGCTCAGCGAGATGCACAGCGCTCGCCCCCTCCAGGCGGCGGCGGCGTCCGCCGCGACCTTCACCGTCGGCGCGGCGCTCCCGCTCACGCTCGCCTGGATCGGCCCCGAGGCGTTCCTGGCCCCCCTGGTTGCCGGCGGTTCCATCGTGTTTCTGGCCCTCCTCGGAGGGTTGGCGGCGCGGGCGGGAGGCGCCGGCCTCGTCGTCGGCGCCGGCCGGGTGACCCTCTGGGGTGCGCTGGCGATGGCCGCGACGGCGCTCGTCGGCTGGCTCTTCGGCACCGTCGTGTGAGCTCGAGGGGAACCGCCGCTGTCGGTCACGGCAGCCGTTGGTAGTGCAAGTAGGTGAGGAACCGGAAGATTCCGAAGACCGGGACCATCACGATCAGAGACCACGGTGTCGTGCGGTGGGCGAGTTCCCACCCGATCATGCCGAGCAAGACCAGACCCGCGAGCATCAGACACTCGAGCGCAAATCACTCCGATGAGTACTCCAGCTCCTCCGAGCAGCGGCCGGCGGTGAGCCTCGAGCGGCGGCGATTGTGGTGCGGGCGTCTCGCCCGCAGGGTGGCGTTGTGAATAGGCGATCCTCATCATCGTGTCGGCGGCCCGTCCCGCGGCTCCGGCCTTCTGCTCCGCCTCCGGCGGCCCGGCGCCGCGCGTTCAGCGTGGTCGGAGAGCAGAACGGGAAGGAATGCGACCACGCTGATCGCGCGAGCGGCGGCCTCATGTCGACGTGAGCGGATGCACTGGGCCGTTTTCGCCGTGGGTTGCCCGGCGTCGGCATTGTGGGGAGCTTGTCGAGCTGCCGGAGGTTCGTTCCCGCACAATGCCGCGCCCGGCACGCCCCGGTGGAGGTCAGCCGCTGCCCCGAATGCTGTCGCTGACGCACCAGGAGGCCGAGATCCATTGTGGGGCCGGCGCCCCCGCCGGCCTTTCCGGCCTTCCGGATCGCTCTTGCCGCTGCCGCTGTCGCTGAGTCGGCCACGGATCCGGACGCGGACTCGGACTCGGCCACGGACGCGGACGCGGGTTCAGCCCCGCTCGGTCAGCGCGACCCCCGCGATGACGAGCACGGTGCCGACCACGAGCCCGAGGGTGATGGGTTCGCCGAGGACAAGGGCGGCGGCGACCGCGGTCATGGGCGGGATGCTGTAGAGATAGACTCCGACCTTCTGCGACTCGGTCCTCTGCAGCGCGGTGAAGTAGAGCAGGACGGCGAGGAAGTTGCAGCCGGCGCCGAGGTAGACCAGCGCCGCCCAGGCGGTCGGGGTGGTCTCGGCGAGGGTGAAGCCGGTGCGCTGCATCTCGAGCAGACCGACCGGGGTCATCCAGGTGGCGCCGATGAGGGTCACGGTGGCGGTGACGGTGAGGGCGCCGAGTTCGTCGGTGAGCTTCTTGCCGAAGACGGTGAAGCAACCCCACATGATGATGGAGGCGAAGACCAGGATGTCCCCGATGAGACTGCCGTCGAGCCTGAAGCCGGCGACGGTGTCCAGCCCCATGACGACCAGGACCCCGGCGACGGCGATGACGATGCCGACGATCTTGCGGGCGTTGAGCTTCTCGCCGAGGAAGACCATCGACAGCAGGAGGATCGTGATCGGCCCCGTGGCGACATAGACCGACGCATTGGAGGCGTTGGTGGTCTGCAGCCCGACGGTCTGGAAGCCGTAGTGGAGCCCGGCGCCGAAGAGGCTGAGCCCGGCGAGCTTGACGAGGGTTTTCGCGTCGGCGACCCGGCGCCGCCGGCCGGTGAAGACGAGCAGGGGAAGAAAGAAGACCGAGGCGATCAGCAACCGCAGCGAGACCACGGTCAAAGGTGGGACGACCTCGAGGGCGATCTTGGTGGCGACGAAAGACACCGCCCACAGGAAGCAGGCGCCGAGCAGGGCGAGTCTGGTGTTGGCGTTCAAAAAACGCGGCTCGGGTGGCGGTCGACGGCAGCGCGGCTATGGTCGGGGCCGGTATTGCGGCAGCCGCCGATGATGTCGTATTGAACCTCCACCGTCGTCCTCCCAAGAAAATCCCGGAGCATCGGAGCTCGAGCGGCGGTCGGCGCAGGGAATTCCGCGCCGCCGATGGTTGCAGATCAGAAAATACAACGATTTGTTGAAAAGAGAACAGAATCCCCGCCGAAGAGCGGGTTGCAGGGTTTGCGGAATCACCGCGTACCACTCAGCGACACCGCGCGCCAAGCGCGGGTTAGGATGGGGATCGTGGATCGATTGCGACACCCGGCTGTGGTCCCGAGCACCGATACCGATGTCGATCGCCGATCGACCCGTTCTCGGATCGCGTCCGCATGGCTGCTTCCCCTGGCATCGACGCTGCTCTCGATCGTGCTCCTGACCGGTCTCATCGGCGGTGTTGCGCTCCTGGTCGGGTCTCGCATCACCGGGATCGAGGTCGTGCTCGCGGTCGCCGCAACCGGCGTCGGACTCGCGTTCTGGCTGTCTCGGATCCACGGCCGGAGGTGGCCGCTCCCGTGGGTGCTCATCATCGCGGCGGCAGCATCGGTCATCCTGCCGAACCTCATCCTCGGCGGCCGGGTTCTCGACGACACCTGGGACGGCCAGTGGTATCACCAGGAGGCGGTCATCCAGCTCGCCGGAGGGTGGAATCCGTTCCATGCGGATCTGAGTTCGGCCGAGGTTCCGCATGACGGCGCCAGGATCCGGATCAACGGTTATCCCAAGGCCACCTGGCTGTGGGGCGCCTCGCTCTATCAGCTCACCCACCGGATCGAACGGGCCAAGGCCTTCTCGTTGCCCCTGCTGGCGGCCGCGGGGCTCGTGGTCCTGGCCTGCCTGCTGATTGTCACTTCGATCCGCCCCGCCGCGGCGGTGGTGATCGCGCTGGTGGCGGCGGCCAACCCGGTGGCCGTGACCCAGTTTCTCAACGCGTTCCAGGACGGCGCTCTGGCGTCGCTGCTCACCGTCCTCGTGGCGTCTTTGGCGTTCTGGCTCCGGGCCGGATCCCGGGTCGGTCTGGCGTTGGCTACGGCCTCGGCCGTCGGCGCCGCATCGATCAAGCTCACCGGACCGGTCTACGTGGTCATCATCGTGACCGCCGCCATGGCGTGGTTGTGGTGGAGCGGTCGCTGGCGGGATCAGCGGCGGGCGCTTGGATTCGCGTTGGTCCTGGCGGCGGCCGGGACCTTGATTCTCAGCGGCGGGGCGTATGCGACGAATACCGCGCGCCACGGTCATCCCTTCTATCCGGTTCTCGGGCCGGACCGTGTCGACATCGTCGAAACCGTGCCGCACAACCGATTCCAGGGGCTGGCGGCGTCGCTTTTTTTGCGCTCGCAGCTGACCTCGGACGATTATGAGTCGGTTGCCGTTCTCCGGAACTGGCGCGGTCTGAAGGTCCCGTTCACCGTCGACCGTGACGAGCTCGAGGCCTTTTTCTACCCCTATGTTCGGATCGGCGGCTGGGGCCCCCTCTTCGGCGGCGTCGTTCTGCTCACGATCGGTCTTGTCGCGGCGGTTTCGATTCGGCGGCCCCGCCGGGCCGCCGTCATCATCGTCGCGTCCGGACCGTTGCTGCTGTCGGTGCTCGTCAATCCCTACTGTTGGAAGCTGCGCTACGCGCCCCAGTCGTGGCTCGTCCCGCTCGTGATCGTCGCGATGACCCTCGCCGCCCGACCGACCCGGCTCGAGAAGACCCTGTCCGGAGCTCTCCTGGCGGCGGCGGGAGTCAATGCACTCCTCGTCGGATGGGCGCACGTTCCGGCGGTGATCGATCACTCCGGGACCCTCAAGGAGCGCCTCCTCGATCTCGGGCGACGACGGCAGACGCTCGAGCTCAGCCTGCAGCCGTTTCGCTCGAACCGGGTGCGTCTGGCCGAGCTCGGGATCGCCTTCACCGAGGTCGACGACCGCCGCGCAAGCCTGCCGGTGTATCTCGGCACCTCCCCGCTCGAGATCATCCGCCTCGATGCCGAGCCGGCGCCGGCGGGCGGCGGTCTCGCGCGGGTCGCGTGGCGGCCGACGCCGGCTGTCGACGGCTATCTCGTGGAGGCGATCGTTGCCGCTCCGGCCGGTCCGGGAGGGAGCGTGCTCACCGTCGTCCGCCGGCGGACCGATGTTCCCGAGATCGAGATCCCGATCCCGGCGGGGCCGGTCACGATCGCGGTGAGCAACTGCAACGCGATCGGATGCGGGGTGGCGGATTTCCATGGCCCGGTTGCCGCGGGGGGGGCCGAACGGCGGCGGCCGGTGCTCGGCTCTCCCTACGACGGCGAGATCGTGCGCCGGCCCCGGGTGGTCTTCAGTTGGCTGCCCGCGATCGGCGCCCAGGGCCCGAAGGCGAGCTATCGATTCAGGCTGTCGGACGGGAGCACCGGCCTCACCGTCCTCGAACAGGAGACCGAGAATCTGTGGATCGAGCACCGATTCGCCGAGGACGGGTCGTGGTCGGCGCGGGTGTCCGCCGTTGGATCCGGATCCGATGAGGCGAGCGAAGTGCGGTTCCGAACCGAAGGGGTTGCGTCGCCGCGGCTGACCCGTCCGGAATCGGGGACGACCCGAACACCGGGCCGGGTCGAGTTGGTTTGGGAGGCGGTGCCCGGCGTCGCGACATATGAGTATTTCGTCGCCGTTACGGGGCGGTCGACGGCCCTGGTCCGTGAGGTCACGCCGGCAACTCACGCGGCGGTGCAACTCGAGGCGCTCGACGGTCGTCCGACCGACTACTCGGTCATTGTCCGCGCCTGCCTCGCGGCGGAGGGCTGCCGAACCGGGTCCGAGATCGGCTGGGGGCCGTGGTCGCACGAGGCCGGTCACGGCGATGTCAAACTCAAGGTAGTTCCATGAGGGAGGTCGCGGCACGACCGGCGTCGGTTACCCTTAGGCGCCGGGAAGCCGGACGGGATGTGAATCAGGAGGTCCAATCATGGCCGATGAAGACAAAAAGAACTGGATGAGCTGTCTCGGGTGGGGCTGCCTCACCGTGGTGGTTGTGTCGGTCGTCGGTATCGGCGGCTGTGTCGCGTATCTCTACAAGGGAGGTTCTGGGGCTCACGAAGTGGCCGGCGCTTATCTCGAGTCGGTCGACGGCGGCCGCTACGAAGAGGCCTTCCAGGCGCTCGGGCCGGCCTACACCGAGGACCGCGGGCTCGCCGGATTCGTCGCCTTCGAGCAGTCGGCTCGAGCTCAGATGGGGGCGTGCGGCGGCTGGCGGATGAGCGGCACCAGCTTCAATCGGGAAGACGGCCGTTCGGTGGCCCTGCTGAGGTACCTGGGTTCGTGTGACGGCGGCCCCGTGGAAGCCGTCTTCAACCTTGAGCAGGTGGAGGGGAAGTGGCTGATCCAGGATATTCGCTACCAGGAGCCGGGTGCAACGGTGGTCCCGATCTGCGCCGAGTGCGGCGCCGTGGTGCCCCCGGGGGCCAACTTCTGCGCCAACTGCGGAGCGGTGGTTGGAGCCGGTGCCGCCGCGGATGAGGATTCGACCGGGGACGCCGAACCTCCCGAATGAGCGGCAGGCCCCTCGACGACACGGAACGGGCCGACGCGTCGGCAGGTCTGATCCGGTTCGTCCGGGAGACGCTGGGATGCGGCTGCCCCGATGAAGTGCTGGCCGAAATTGCCCTCGATGTCTCGGAGACCGGCGAACCCGGGCTCGACGTGGGGGGGCGGCTCCTGGTCAGGGTGCTCCCGGCGGGTGACGTCGGTCGACTCATCGACGACTTCCCCGACACCGTCGAGCGTCTGGTCGGCGAGCGCGATCGCCGCGGTTTTCGCCGGCTGCGGCTGGTCGTCTGCGCCGCCCAGCCGGCGATCCTGGGCGAAGTGCTCGACGGCATCTTGGATCGGATCGTCGCGGCCGACCAGAGCGTCAACCTCCATGTTCTGGAATACGACCAACTTCCGTTCATGCTGACCGGCGGGGGTTGAAACAACCTCCGATCGGACGCGTCTTGAGCGTCCCGAGCGTCGCGGGTACACTCGTCGTTCGTTCGTCCTCCTCGAGGGACGGGGATCGGGACCGATGTGAAGAGGAGCGGTGACATGGAGAACCCTGACTGGTACACGGGATCGGACCCCTCGGGTCGGGTTGCCGCCGGGATCGAATCCGCCATCGAACGGATGGATGCGCGGACTGCCGACCATGGTGATACGGAACTCCTGCAGAAGCTCCTGTCCTACGAAGAGGAACCCAACTGGCGCAGTTTTCTCCAGGGGCTGATCGGGACCATTTTTTACGATCTCGAGGAAGTCGAGAGCGCGCGCAAGTTTCTCGCCGAGTCCGTGTCGGGCTACAAGGCCTACCTCGACACCTTCGACGAGGTTCTCAGCGTCTACTGTCAGTCGTGCTACACCTTGGGCGTCATCCTCTTCGACGACGGCCGTTATGACGAGGCGGTGCCGTGTTTCTACCGTTGCCTGCCCTACATGAACGAGGTCTACGACGAGACCTACATCGGTCACATCCACACTTTTCTCGCCCTCTGCCTGAGTTGGACGAACCAGGCGAGCGCAAGCGTGGTGTTCTCCGAAGCCGCGGCCTATGTCCGCCGCTGTGATTGCGAGTCCTTGGAACAGCTGATGGTGGCGTTTCACACCGCGGGTGAGAACGAGAAGGCCGCCGACGTCTTCCACCTTCTCCAGGCCAACTGCCAGGACTATGAGAACTTCGATCGGGTTCTGGAGTACGCGGAGCAGAACCTCGGCGAATTGGGCGTGGTGAACTGACCAAAAATTCTCGATTCTCAATTCTTGATTTTGAATGACGTCGCATCGGAGCCCGTTGCAGAGGTCGAGGTTCTGCGATGAGAATCGAGAATTAAGAATTCAAAATTAATTACTATTTAGAACGGCCACACGAGCGGAATCAGCAGCGTCGCCATCACCCAGAAGATGATGGTCAGCGGAACCCCGACCTTGACGTAGTCGCTGAAGCGATACGACCCCGGGCCGTAGACGAGCAGATTGGTCTGGTATCCCACCGGCGTCATGAAGCTGGCCGAGGCGCCGAAAGCGATGGCGATCAGGAGCGGTCTCGGCTCGATCCCGAGGCTGGCTGCGGTGGTGACCGCGATGGGGACGAGAAGCGCCGCGGTCGCGGTGTTCGACATGAAGGCCGTGAGGACGGTGGTCACGAGGTAGAGGGCCGCGAGAATCGCCACCGGACCGTGGCCGCCGACCCAGGTGATGAGCAGGTTCGCGAGCATATCCGCGCCGCCGGTCTTCTGCAGCGCGATCCCGAGCGGCAGAATCCCGCCGAGCAGGAAGACCACCTGCCAGTCGACCGCGCGGTAGGCCTCGTCGAGGCGCAGACTGCCGGTGAGGATCAGGAGAATCGCGCCGACCAGGGCGGCCGCCGAGATGTGGGCGACCCCGGTGGCCGCGGCGACGACCACTCCGGCAACGATGAGCGCGGCGGTGAGCCGGCGGCGGGGTTTCTCGTCCAGAGGTCCGACATCCGAGACCACGACGAACTCGCGTCGCCGTCTGAGGCGGGACAGCTGGCTCTTCGGCGATTCGATGAGGAGTGCGTCGCCGGCTGACAGCGGGGTGGTGGCGAGGCGGTCGTGACGGATCTCGTCGTGGTGGCGGATCGCCAGGACCGTCGCGCCGAAGCGGTTGCGGAAATCGCTGTCGATCAGGCTCTTGCCGATCAGCGTGGAGCCCGGGGCGACCACCGCCTCGATGATGGTGGCGTCGTCGGCTTCGAGCCCCTGGTCCTGCCACTTGCGGCCGTGCCGGATGTGGATCCAGTCCGCGGCGCGAAGGGTCCGCATGGCGGCGAGATCGGAACGGACCCAGAGAACGTCGCCCTCTTCGAAGACAGTGTTGACTTGCGGCAGGGTCATGGTCTGCCCGTGGCGGACCACCGCCAGGACATCGACATCGGTTTCGGAGAGGGCCGATTTCCCGACAGTGGCGCCGACCATCTCCGATCCGGGCACGATCTCGAGTTCGGTGAGATAGCTGCCGACGTCGAACTCTTCGGTGAGATCGGCGCCGCGGCCGCGGTCGGGGAGGAGGCGGCTGCCGATGGTGGACATGTAGATCAGACCGGCCGCCGCCAGGGCGATGCCGACCCCGGAAAGCTCGAACATTCCGATGGGCGGCTGGTCGAACTGCTCGCACATCGAGCTGACCAGGAGGTTCGTCGAGGTGCCGATGAGGGTGCACGAGCCGCCGAAGAGGGAGGCAAAGGAGAGTGGGATCAACAGTTTGGACGGGCTGGTTTCGATCCGGCGGGCCATGGTGAGGACCGGTGGGAGGAGGATCGCGACCGCAGCGGTGTTGTTGATGAAGGCGGAGATGACGCCGATGGCGAGCATCATCGCGATCAGCGCGCCCCGGGGGCTGCGCTGTCCGAGACCCCCGAGCAACTCGCCGACGCCGGCCACGGCTCCGGTTCGTTCCAGCCCGGCCGAGAGCACGAACATCGCGGCGACCGCGACGGTGGCCGGGTGGCCGAAGCCGGAAAACCCTTCCTCGGGCGTGATGATGCCGGTCACCAGCAAGGCGCCGAGAATGATCATGGCGACCATGTCCGACCGGAGCCGGTCGCTGACGAAGAGCACCACTGCAACGGCCATGAGGCCGAGAACGACGGCGGTGGAGGATTCCATCCGGAGGATTATTCCACGGCCGGGCTGGGAATTGTTGCCGAAGATTATGTGACCAGGTATCATTATGTGGATATGAGCTGCCGCAAGGGGAAATCAAACGCCAAGCCCAAGCCGGGGAGGTACCGCTGCGACGACTGCGGTGCGGTGGTCAAGAAGAAGAGCGACGTGTGTGACCCGAAGAAGGTCAAGAAGGAATGAGCACGGCGGGCAAAGACCAGCGCCCATGCTCCCGGTTGGGAGGTTGTGTCTCCTTTCCGGTATGGCATGGGCGCTGATATCGAGATTTTCAGTATACGTGAAATCCCGGTGACTTTGGAAGAGCCCTCTCGATCGAATTTCGAAGTCGGCCGCGGGCTCAGTCGAGAATGAGCACGCGGCTCGGTCGTGGTCCTTCACGACCGGTCGGTTTCAGGTCGAGCGCTTCCGAAAGTTCGAGCAGATCCGCGGCCAGGCGCGCTTCGACGGCCAATACCGGATGAGGGCGCCGGCGTCCGTCACGGGTCGTCCAGGTCGACCGGCGCTGATCCGGGAGGCGGTCGAGGGTGGCTCGGACCTTCGCCCACAGATCAAGGGTGAAGCAGTACGCGGCGAGGGTTTCCGGGTTCTTTCCGGTGACGTTTCCAGCGCTCTGAAGAAGGCGCCATTCACGACACGCATCGTCGTCAAGCCAGCTCGGGCAGTCGTGTCGCCGGTGGGTCATGATGCCTCCCCGCGGTCGTGTCGTGGTTGGCGGTACTTCCTTCGATTGTAGCGCGTGCTTGAGCCTCGGCGCGTGCGCGTCTATCCTTGCTCGGGTACCGAGCCGGCTCGGTACGGGGGATCATGAATCATTCACATGTTGATGTTGTCTATCTCGGTCTGAAGCGCCGGGTTCCGTCGGGCTCGACGGTGGCCGATGTGGTGCGCGAGGTTGACGGCGAAATCCCGGACACCGTGCTGTCGGCCCTCGTCAACCGCCGCCAGGTCATGCTCGATTTTCCCATCCGCGGCGACGCCGAGATGGAGCTCGTTCGCTACGGTGATCGCGACGGAGAGTCGGTCTACAAGCGGTCGGTCAGCTTGATGTTCTACGAAGCATGTCAACAACTCTATCCGGACGTCCGGACGGTGATCGGCCAGTCCCTCGGAAATTGCTACCACTATCAGCTTCGCGGTGGCAAGCCCGAACTCGGTGAGATGGCGGTTGCGGTCGAAGAAAAGATGCGTGTGATCCACTCCGAGCGCCGTCCTTTCCTGCGCCAGACGGTCACCATCGAAGAGGTTGAGAATTTCTTCCGTGAACGCGGACAGGAGGACAAGCTGGCGCTGCTCAGAACCCGCCGATCGTCCACCGTCCACACGATTTCGTGCGGTAGCTTCTTCGATATCGCCCATGGCCCCTACGCCCCCGACACGGGATGTCTGCCGACCTTCGGCGTCATGGCCTTCGAGGACGGACTCCTGCTGCGGTTTCCGAGACGGGGCGATCGCAGCCGGCTCCCGAAGTTCGCCCCGCGCCCGTTGCTTTTCTCCACCTATGCCGAGACCCGGCGGTGGCAGGAACTCCTCGAGATCCAGAACATCGGTCAGCTCAACGATCTGTGCGTCAACGGAGGAATCCGGCCCATCGTCCGGGTCGCCGAGGGGCTGCACGAGAAGAAGATCTCCCAGATTGCCGACGAGATCGCCGGCCGATCGCCGGAGGTCCGTCTGGTCACCGTGGCGGGCCCCTCTTCATCGGGCAAGACGACCTTCGCCATGCGGCTCGGGGTTCAGCTGAGAGTCAACGGTCTCGAACCGGTCTCGTTGTCGCTGGACAACTACTATGTCGATCGCCGGGACACGCCCCTCGACGAAGATGGGAAACCGGACTTCGAGGCCTTGGACGCCATCGATCTGGAGCTCTTCCACGACCACCTGTCTCAGCTCATGGAGGGCCGGCAGGTGGCGACGCCGAGGTTCGATTTTCTCCGTGGCACCCGCAACCCGGCCGATCAGTGGAAGACGATGCAACTCGGGGAGAACCAGATCCTGGTCATCGAGGGCATCCACGGCCTCAACGATCGGTTGACCTCGTCGGTGCCGCGCAACCGCAAATACCGTATTTACGTGTCGGCGCTTTCCCAGCTGGCCATCGACGACCACAACAGGATCTTCACCTCCGACGCCCGACTTGTCCGTCGGCTGGTCCGCGACCGCTTCTTCCGCGGCTTCACCGCCGAACGAACCCTGGACCTCTGGGGACGAGTTCGCCGCGGCGAGGGTCGCTGGATCTTCCCTTTCCAGGAAGAGGCCGACGTCATGTTCAACTCGGCGCTCGTCTACGAACCGGCGGTGCTCAAGGTCTTCGCCGAGCGGTTCCTGCTCCAGGTCCCGCGCGCAAGCCGGGTCTATCCCGAGGCGTTCCGGTTGCTCAAGTTCCTCTCCCTCTTTGTCCCGGTCTTCCCCGACGAGGTGCCGCAGACCTCGATTTTGAGAGAGTTTATCGGCGGCAGCCGCTTTGACCACTGACCGGGAGCGTGCCGAACTCGTGGTCGCGGGGTTGGCAGCCGCCTATCCGGAAGCCGTTTGCGAGCTCGACTACCGAACGCCGTGGGAGTTGCTGGTTGCCACCGTGCTCTCGGCCCAGTGCACCGATCAACGGGTGAATCAGGTGACGCCGGATCTCTTTTCGCGCTGGCCGGGGCCGGCTGAGCTGGCGGACTCCCCGCAGGAGGAGCTCGAGACGGTGATTCGAGCAACCGGGTTGCATCGGTCCAAGGCCGCGAACCTCAGGCGGGCGGCGCGTCGAATCGCGCTCGAGCACCGGGGAGAGGTGCCCGCCGATCTGGAGGCTCTCATCAGTCTGCCGGGAGTCGGTCGGAAGACGGCCAAGGTGGTGCTTGGAGAGGCCTTCGGGCTGGCCGCAGGGGTTGCGGTCGACACCCACGTGCGGCGCCTCGCCAACCGGCTGGGTCTATCGTCGGCCGACGATCCGGAGCGCGTCGCAGCCGATCTCGAGGCCGTCGTTCCTCGACACGAGTGGGTCGATCTGTCGAAGCGCCTCGTTCTTCATGGTCGGCGCGTGTGCGGCGCGCGGCGACCCGCTTGCGGCACCTGCGTGCTGGCCTCGGTGTGCGACCGGATCGGCGTCGCCGAAGCGCCGGCTTCGTCCCCGATTCGACCCCGCATCGTGTGATCAGACTTCGCCCGAAGACTGTATACTTGCGGATCGTGGAGGATATGGCGTGGCCGAACCCCTGAGTGTGTTGATTGCGGACACGGATGATGAACGGCGCCGCGGGCTCGGCCTTGCACTTTACGAAGGCGGGATCGAGGTCGTCAACGCGGTCAACGCGGAAGAGGCTCTGAGGTTCACGGCCGGGCTCGATCCCACTCTTGTGGTGATCGCTTCGGATCTCGATGGAATCTCGCCGATGGACCTCTACTCGAGGTTGGCCGGCACCGGGCTCGGTCTGCCGCCGTTTCTGATCCTGACCGACGGCAACGCCGCCGACGAAGGCACGGTGGATGGCGGCGAGTTCCACTTTATCGCCGCCGACGGTCTCGATCCGGCTCGATTCCTCCTTCAGGTCCGGTTGCTCCTGCTGGCCCGGGAGATCGGCGCCGAGATCGGCGACACGCTCGATGAACTCTTCGGCGATCTCACGAGAATCGCCGTCGGTGATCTCCTTTCCGTCCTCGAGCGGGACGCCATCACCGGTCACGTCCGCCTCAGGGTGGGGCCCGGCGCCGGGATCTGGTTGGCCGACGGCAAGGTGATTCAGGCCTACTGGGGGAGCCTCAAGGGTCGCAAGGCGTTCAATCGGATCGCCGGCCTCCACCACGGGGCGTTTGTCCTCGCTCTGGTGCCCGCGGCCGTGGAGCCGGCCATCGATGTCGATCTCGGTGTTCTGGTGAGCGACGCCATTGAGGAACGCCTCCAACTCGAGGATCTCTTCGCTCGTCTCCCTCCCCTCAACTCCCGCGTCGAAGTCCAGATGGGCAACGATTTTTTCGCGATTGAATTCACACCTCTCGAGCGCGAGGTGCTGACCCGAACCCAAGGGGCGCGAAACCTCGGCGATCTGATCAACCGGGTGACCATGACCGATCTCGAGACCGTGCAGGCGATCGATCATTTGGCCGTGATGGGTGCTCTGCAGATCCGCGAGCCCTCCAATCGGATCCATCTGGTCACCGACTCGACCTGTGACCTCCTCCCGTCGTTTGCCCGCCGCCGGTCGATCCACATCGTTCCGCTCTCGGTCGTCTTCGGCAAGACGGTTTACAAAGACGGGGTCGATCTGCTGCCGGACGAGTTCTACCAGATGCTCGAGGGTGGAGATATCTTCCCCTCGACGAGTCCGCCCGGGAAGGGCGAGTTCCTCGAGACGTACCGCCGTCTGGTGGCGAGCGGCGATGTGGTGTCGATCCACATTTCGGCCAAGCAGTCCCAGACCTCGGCACACGCGGCTGCGGCAGCAAAGGACGGCGCCAACGAGTTCGCCCAGGTGCGCCTCGAAGCCGATGGTCTCGGGGTGCCGGATCTTCGAATCATCGACTCCAAGTCCAACTCGGTGGGTCTCGGCCTCCTCGTCGTCTTCGCGAGCCGGATGATCGAGCGCGGTCTCGGCCTCGACGAGATCGTCACTCGGCTCGAGGGCATTCGCGAGCGGCTGGAGTTCCTGTTTCTCGTGGACACCCTGGAGTTCCTTCGCAAGGGCGGGCGGATCGGGCAGGCGCAAGCGCTCATCGGCACCCTGCTCGGGATCAAGCCGATCCTCGGAATGGTGGACGGCGAGGTCGTCCCGGTGGACAAGGTCCGCGGCGGCCGGAAGGCGCAGCCGAGGCTCATGGAGATCCTCAGCGAGAGGATCGACACCAGCCGGCCGGTCTTTGTCGCCATGGCGCACGCGTCGGCGCCCAAGTGGGGCGAACGGCTCAAGGAGCTGCTCACCGACACCTTCGACATCATCGAAATGCTCGAGGGTGAGATCGGACCCGTCGTCGGCGCCCACGCCGGCCCCGGTGCGGTCGGCTGCATCGTCTTCCAACCCACCGACGAGGAACTCGAGCTGCTCCAGACGAGAGATTGAGTCGTGATCGGAGATCCGTAATCAGTGGCTCGGGTGACGAGCGCAATCGATCCGAGGGCAGCGCAATCCTGTATCCGCCGATACGACGGACCTCTGCCTGACACCCAATTCCTGATACCTGATACCTGATACGAGCGAAGCTCAGCCGTTCCACGCCTCGATGCGCGCGATGGTGACGACCGCACCGTCGATCTCGGCCTGATCCCCGACCTTGCAGCCGAGGAGCGCCTCGGCGAGGCCGGAACCGTTGGCGAAGACCCGTCGGTCGACATCCGCATCCCAGACCCCGAGGATCGTGACCGGTTCGGTGTCACCTTCGAAGTGGACGAGCGTGCCGATGTTGACCCGCTCGGTGTCGGCCTTCCCGGGTTCGAGGGTGCGGACCTCCCGAAGCTCCCTCTGGAGCTTTGCGGCGCGCGCCGACTGGAGCTCCTGGCGGTCGCGGAGCATGTGGTACTCGAAATTCTCTCGCAGATCGCCCTCGGCAGCAGCCGAGTTGATTCCCTTGAGGGTCTTGGGGATTTCCACCTCGAGCAGCTGTTTGAGTTCGGCGCGGTGGGCGTCGATGGCGGCCTGGGTCGCCGCGAGAATCGGGCCCTCGTCTTCCACCTGGCTCGTGCCGTGCGCCTGGTGTGCCGCCTGCTCGACGAGGCTGACCCGCTGGGGCTCGACGCCGGGAAGCCGGGCAATCCGCTGGCTGAAGCGCTGCGCCTGGCCCTCGTTGGCGCTCTCGAGCAGCAGTCGAATCGCCACCTTGCCGCCGTCCAGGAGCGCCTTGCAGCGGCCTCGGAGCGAGGCGAACTCTCGACGGCTGAGTCCGTCGGGGATCTTTTCGAGCAGAGACGGAGTCATTCGGCGGCGGAGCGGCTCCGGCGCGTCGGGGTTGGTCATTCGTTCGCACGCCCAGATGAACTGCGAGGCATGCTGAACGTGGTTTCGAAAGACCGCTTCGATTGCGGCGTCGAGGGAGTCTGCGGCTCCGGCCCGGTCGAGAGCGGCGGCGATGGTGTCGAGGATCGCCGGGGTGGTCTCGTGGAGGAGCCACTCGCCCCAGATCGCGGTCCAGTCGTCGTTCCGGGCCTGGCGAATCGCTTCGAGCGCCGCCATTCGAGCCTGTCTGTCCTGGATGCCTCCCAGGAGATGGAGGGGTTCGGCGGTCGCGATGATCGTTGTCTGGGCGGTCGCGGCGGATTCGTGACCACCCGGGAGCGCATCGAGCGCGGTTGCGGTTTCCCAGGCGAGTCCGGGCTCATCATCAAAGGTCTCGATGGAAGTCGCGAGGATCCGGTTGGCTTCGTCCGACGCCTCCTCTCCTCGCGAGGCGAGCCGCTTGGCGATGGTCAAGCGCTGTCGCGGGTCGGCCTGCTCGAGTTCGGTGAGCAGGACACCGGTCGCATCCTCGGCGCTCTCGCTCACCGAGTAGCGGAGCCGAGAGCCGGTCCCGGAGGTCAGGATCCGCGGGTGGCGTCGGGCCTTGTTCCACCACGGGGTCCAACCCTTCGCCGACACGACATCTTCGAGGCCGGCCTTGATCGACGAGACGCTGACGTCGTCGCCGAGGCTCTTGATGAGTTCCACGAGCGCCTCGCCCGGGTTGTCTTGAGCGAACTTCTTGAGTTTCTCGAGGTTCTCCACCTTGCGACGCCGGAAGTCGCCCTCGGGAAGGGGTCGGAGATAGCGGGCAACCGCACCGAACGGTACCGAGACCGGACGTCGGCCGCCGAGATCGACCTTGATGTTGTCGAGTTCGAGGTTGAGCTCGATCACCCTGCCGACGCCCTGGCCCATGACCTCGACGATGGTCCCGGTGTCGTGGTCGAGCCAGTTCTCGATGTCTCTGATCGCTTCGACGGGCTTCTTCAGGGCGGTCAGCGGGTAGCGCGAGACCACGGCGTCGAGGGAAGGACTGTCCGCGCGGGTCGCCGCCAACGCCGCCTGCAGGCGCGCGAGGAGCGCCGCGTCGGGCTTGCCGACGAGCCGGATCTGCTCTTTGAGAGCGGCCATCGTCTGGAACGGGTCGTCGCGACCGTCGAGGGTGTCGACGAGCAGTTCGAGCAGGGTCATGGCCAGGTTTTTCCGCCCCGCCTGCGAGATGAGCCGGCGAACCTCGAGCAGTTCGTCGATACGAATTCGATCGCGTTCGAGGGACTCTAACCAGAGTTCTTCGACGCGGTCGAAGTCCCGCTTGTCGAGTGCGTCCTGGAAGGCTGGGCTGAGGGCGGGTCGTTCCGGCATGTCGTTTCTCCTGGGTCGACGGGCGAGCGCACGACGGACGAAGATTGTAGCAAGAACCGGTTTGTTTTGCGGGCCGGGTCAGACCCCGGATGAGCGATTCGCCCCGGCGATCTGGGACAATCTCTTGCGTTGTAGGCACTTGTGAAGAACCAACGGGGATGCGTCCGCTCGTCGCAAGCACAAGAGCATCAGGGCCTTGCGCCATCTCATCCGGCAGATTCGCTCATCATGGGTTAGAGTGAGTGCCATCGGAGGTGATGATGCGAAAGGTATTCTTCCCCCTGGCTCTTGTGTTGTCCGCGATCGCCGGGGCGACCGAACTGGACCTGCTTCCACTCGGTGATCCGAGCCGCGCCTATGAACTCGGATCCGCCCAGGCCGGGTCGATCTTCGACACGACAAGCCGAACCACCGTGGAGATTGAAGAGCTGGCGGGCCGGTTGGCCGCGGCCGATGTCGTCCTCCTGGGTGAAGAACACACCGCCATGGATCAGAAGCTCCTCCACGCCGCCCTCGTCGAGGGCATGGCGGCAACGGGGAAGGAAATCGTCCTCGCGATGGAGTTCTTTCAGCGCGACGATGACGCGGTCCTGGATCGTTGGGTGAGGGGAGACGTCGACGAGAAGGAGCTGCTCGAGGCGACCGGGTGGTACGACCGCGGCGGGTATCGCTGGGAGTACTACCGGCCCGTCATGGAGGTTGCACGCGCCCACGGGATGACCGTGGTGGGTGCGAACGTCCCCCGCGAGATTCCGAGAACCGTCAACCGGAGCGGCTTGGACGGCCTGACCGAGGAAGAACGCGCTGAGGTGGGTGCGATTTCAACCGACGGGTCGCCGCAGCACCGCTATCTGATCTCGAGGTACTTCGGCGACACCGTGGCCGTGCTGCCGCCGGGTTGGTTCGACAACATGTACGCCGCGCAGTGTCTGTGGGACGTCGTCATGGCGAGGACGATTCTCGCTGAAGCGGCCCCGGGAACGACGGTGGTCCTGGTGGTGGGTTCCGGACATGTCGCCTACGATCTGGGCATCCCGAGGCGTCTCGACGAGGAGCGCGACGCGGCCGGGCTGCCGCGGTTGCGGGTCGCGACGTTCTGCCCGACCACGGCTCCGGCGCCCGATCCGGACGGCGAGCCCAGCGGACACCCCATGGGCGGGGATCGATCGGCCGCCGAGGATGCCGGCGCACCAGCTCAGTTCGCCTTGTCGCTGGCGGACTATGTCGGGGTCTTCGACGATCGCGGCGGCATCGAGGCCTTCCCGACCATGGGCCTGCGACTCACGGAGGACGACGACGGCCGCCCGGCCGTATCCATGGTCTGGCCGGACACGCTGGCCGAGGAGGTGGGATTCCAATCCGCCGACACGATCCTCGACGTCAACGGGGTCGCGCCCGAGAGCCTCCGCGGGCTTCGTTTTCTGCTCGCCGAGATCGAGTGGGGTCAGCGCCTGGGTCTTCGGGTCCAACGCGGGGAAGAGACCATTGAGGTCGCGGCGCTGCTGTTTCCGACGGTCGACACCTCCGACGAATCGTTGGCGCCGGGATATCAACTCGAGGCGATGGTGCCGCTCGACCCGGCGTCGTCGGTGTCGGCGGCCGACCAGGTGTTCCCCGACGGCCTGGCCCAATGGTCGCTGGTGACCGAAGACGGTGTTCCGGCCAGAGCAGAGCTCCGTCGTGAGGGAGTGTTGGACGAGGTCCACGAGCTCGATGAGGACGGTCGTGTGAAGCGGAGCCTCTATCGCACCGCCCGCGAGGATGGAACCGTGGAGCGCCGTTATGTGCGCGACGAGGGAGGCTTGGTGGAAGAGACCATCAGCCTCGACCGGACCGGCGCCGAGATCAAATAGACCAAAGCTCGCGAGGAATCCATCTTGAGTTTTTCTTTGCGGGCGTTGCGGCCATCTTTGCGATCTTCGCGGTTCACTCGCCGAGGCGGCGACGGGCGCCGCTCATCCGAAGATTCGTCCTGCCGGGAACCACCGATGCAATGAAACTGAACCCGAATCCCGCCGTCGGTATTCGTCAGCTTTCAGCGCTTCGGTCGCTAGCTCGCCGCCTGGCGTGTGGGGATCTTCAAGACGTCGCCGGGGTAGATCCGCGAGGAATCCAGTCCGTTCAACCGTCGCAGCTCGCCCACCGAGACGCCGAACTGCCGTGCGATGTCGTACAGGGTGTCGCCCTTGCGGACCCGGTAGGTGGTTGCGCCGGTCGATCCGCCGTGAACCGTTGCGGCGCCGGACGATACCGGGACGATCAGCGTGTTCCCGGGATGGATTATCGAGTTGTCGAGCCCGTTCGCTCGTCGAAGTTCCGGTACCGAAACCCGGTGCCGTGATGCGATCGCCGACAGCGTGTCCCCGGAGCGGACCGTGTAGCGGCCGGACCATTCGGCGGTTCTGGTCGAACCGGAAGAGGACAGCCCTCGCGATGTCGATCCCGACGGCAGGTGGAGGCTTTGGCCGGGTTGAATGACGCTGCGCCGGTTGAGGCCGTTGGCGGCGCAGAGCGCGTCCAACGAAACGCCGAATGCACGGGAGATGTCCCAAAGGGTATCGTTGTTCTGGACGACATAGCTTCCGTTATCGGCCTGACGTTGGCTCGGGCCGCTTGGAACATCCGCAAACCTGGGGACGATGAGGCTCTGGCCGGGATGGATCATGCTTCCGCGGAGTCCGTTGGCCTGTTTGATCGCGCCCACGTTCGAGCCGTAGCGAGCCGCGATGGCGGAGAGGGACTCGCCCCGGCGGACGGTGTGTATCATCCTCGGCGCCCAGTCCGTCCGCGGGGTCTCCGCGAGGATGGCCTCGACCCCCGATGCCTCTCCTTTGGGCAGCCAGAGGGTCGTGACCCGGTCGGCCGGGGTCAGATCGCGCCGGATGGCCGGATTGAGCTCGCGGAGCTCATCCACCGAGAGACTCGTCCTATCGGCGAGGAACTGCAGGTCGAGGGCATCCGGAACATCCACCCGGTCGAAGTCCCACTCCTGTTCATCGGGGACCGGGAAACCCCACTGTGCGGGGTCTTTGGCGATGATGATCGAGGCGATGAATGCGGGGACGTAGCTCCGGGTCTCGCGGGGGAGATAGCGCTGCAGCGTCCAGAAATCGTGGCTCCCGGACTTTCGGATGGCGCGTCGAACGTTGCCCGCCCCCGAGTTGTAGGCGGCGAGGGCGAGGTGCCAATCCTCGAACTCGCTGTAGAGGTCGGTCAGGTAGGCCACGGCGGCCTCGGTGGAGCGGACCGGGTCTCGCCGTTCGTCCACCAGCGAGCCGATCTCGAGACCGTAATGCCGTCCGGTCGCGGACATGAATTGCCACATTCCGTGCGCTCTCGCCCGCGAGTAGGCCTTCACCGAAAAGGCACTCTCGATCAACGGCAGATAGGAGATTTCAGGCGGCAGACCGGCGGCGCGGAACTTGGCGCGGATCATGGGGAGATAGTCCCCCGAGCGGCTGAGGCCGGTGGAGATCCGGTTCCGGTACTCTCCTTCGGCGATCATGGCGTCGAGAAATCCGTCCACGGTCGGGTTGAGGACCAACGGGTAGTCGCTGGGGGGCAGTCCGTCCGGGCCGACGATCTCGATCGCGTCGGGGGGAAGGTCCGGGATTTCGATCGGCGGCAGTGCGACCATCTCCCGCCAGTCGTCGATCTCGTCGCCGCCGAGCGAGAGGCTGTGCTCCAGTTCCTCGGCCGCAGCCAGGAGACCGGCGACGAAGTCGAGGTAGGCGGGCTCGTCGGAAATGGCATCGGGTGGCTCGAGCGCCGCGCAGAGGGCGTCGTCGATGCGGTCGAGGGCGGCTTCGTCATCGCCGAGCTCGGCGAGCCGGCGGGCCTCTGCGAGGAGGTCGTCGGTGGTCGCCTGGGTCATG
>JAHECW010000071.1 GCA_024641545.1 Acidobacteriota bacterium | reverse complement strand
AAAACCTAAACGCTGCGCGAATCCGGCGAGAAACGCAGCCCGGCGCCGGCCGAGCGGCGATGCGACGTCGAGATCAATCCGGTCAGTTGTTCGCCGGGCTGGAATGAAGGGCGAACGCGGCGCCCTGGGGATCCATGCACTGGGCGATCTTGTCGCCGCCGGGGACATCCATGGGTCCGTTGAGCACCTTGCCGCCGAGCTCCTTCACCCTGGCAACCGCGTCATCGACGCTCGGAACGGAAATGTAATAGAGCCACATGGGTGGTCCGGGCATTTCGTCGGGTTTGGTGAACATCCCGCCGAGGGGGAAGCTGCCGGTCTCGCCGTACAAGCGATAGATCCAGCCCTCGCCCATGTCCAAGTCCTCCTTGGTCTCCCACCCGAAGAGGTCGGCGTAGAAGTCGTAGCCGGCCTGGAGGTCGCTTGTGGCCAGCTCGTGCCAGGAAAATTGACCGACCCCAGGGGCCTCGGGCGCATCGGTGGAGAGATTCTCCGATGTGTAGACCGCGATGACGGCGCCCTGCGGATCTCGAAGGATCGCGAAACACCCCGCGCCTTCGATATCCATCGGGGCGTGCAGCACCGTTCCGCCGAGCTCCGTGGCCCGCCCGCATGTCGCGGCAACGTCGGTCACGGCGACATACGCGAGCCAGTGCGGCGGCGCCCCGGCGGCGTCGGCCTCCTCGGGCAGATCCATGATTCCCCCGATGGGCTCTTTCCCGCGGGTCCACATGGTGTAGGGCATGTCGCTGCCCTCCCACGGTTTGGTCCCCCAACCGATGACCTGGTTGTAAAACGCCTTGGCGGCGGTTGCATCCGTCGTCATCAGGTCGTACCACACGAAACGTCCGTGCGCAGAATCAGACATGCGCTCCTCCTTGGTTTCTGAGTCTAAGTATCAAATACGTTGATTCGAGCACCGGGTTGCACTCGACTCAACCGGCGCCTGAGACCGGTGATTGTCCGCCCGCCCGCAGGGCGTCGAATGAACGACCGTGACCCATCTCTCCGAAGACCTCCATGGCAGCGGTCGACCCGCCGTGTCCCACGCGCGCCAACCGTCCGCGATGCCCTTGTGCGCCACCAGCCTGCCGCCGAGCACGAAAGCGGATCCGGAAGCGGACCGCTGGGCGCCGGTTTCCACCCACGGCGGAATGATGCGCGCGCCGGTCACGCCGACCATCTCCAGCTGCTCGGCCATGTACCGCGAAAGAACCACGACCTCGGCGCCGGCAAGCGCCTCGAGTCGCCGGCGGGTGAGCTCGAGAGTCGACCTGCGGTAGCCGTCATCGGGGAGGCACTCCCGACACACGGGGTCCCCCATCACCGCCGCGCACGGCGAGCCATCGGTCAGCGTCTTGCCCGATCCGGGGCAGAAGACCCGGTGGTCCTGAACCGTGACCACGGTTCGACCCCGTTCCACCGCCATGGCAAGCGCGGTCGGGTTCATGAGGTTCTGCACGTGAACGACGTCGGCGGCTGTCAGCAGGCGGCGGAGACCACCGAGCCGGGCGCCCGATTCGACCATGCTCGACAGACCGCGGATGCGGCGGTAGCGGACCCGGGGCCGGCGAGGCGTTCCACCCTCGTCGCGACCGAAGGCGACGGTCACCTGATGTCCCTCGTCAACCGTCGACCCGATCACCCGGGACAGATGGTGATCGGCGCCGCCACGATCGCTGAGTCGATCGGTCAGGTAGAGCAGCCGCACTCAGTCTTTGGAAAAACCGGGCGAGTATCTCAATACCCGCCCCCGCCCGGTGGCCTTGACCTGATAAAGAGCGGCGTCGGCGTTCAGAATCAAGGTGTGGGGATCCTCGCCATCCTCAGGGAAACAGGCCACTCCGGCGGATGCCGTCGGCGGCTCGAGCGGTGCCGGGAGGTTGACCGCCGAGGTTGCCTCCCTGACGGCGTCGACAAGACTCTCGGCGGCCGCGATCGCACCCTGAGCCTGGGTCGCGGGAACCAGGATGCAGAACTCATCGCCGCCCCAGCGAACCACCAGATCGGTCACCCGCACCCGTGACCGCAGCGTCGAAGCAACCGCACGCAGGATGTTGTCCCCGACCAGATGGCCCGCGGTGTCGTTGACGATCTTGAAGTTGTCGAGATCCATCATGATCACGGCCAACGGCTGCCCGGTCCGCTTGGAGAAGGAGATGTTCCGCTCGAGTTCCATTTCCAGCCGCCGGCGATTCGCCAGGCCGGTCAGAGCATCGCGATTCGCGATGTCCATGAGAAGCCGATTGGCCTGCTCGAGCTCGCGGGTACGCCCGCTCACCTGCTGTTCGAGCGCCGATCGTTCGTGCCCGAGCTCCTTCATCAGCGCACCCATGTTGGTCGCCATCTTGTTGACGCCTCGCGCCACCTCGATGATCTCCGCCGGACCGCTCTCGACGCAGCGCGCTTCGAGATCTCCGGCCCCGAGCCTTTCGACGGTGTCCCGAATGCTGTGCAACCGTTTCCTGGCGGACCCTCCGACAAAGAGAGAGACGACCAGCGCAACCAGAACCGCGCTCAATCCGACGACGGCCCAGGCCCGGCGCAAACGTCGCTCGGCCTCGGTGTACGGCCCCCTGTCGAAGACGATCCACGCCCGCCCGCCGGTGGCCAACGGCACCGCCACGGCGAGCGCCCTGACGCTTTCGACCGAGAGCGTTTCGATCTGGTCATCGGAGATCGGCCACGACGACAGGACCGGTCCCAAGAGCGCGGATGACGGTGCGGAGGCGATGATCTCGCGGCTGGGAGAGAACACGACGGCGGCGATGAAACTCTGGTTCCCAAGCAGCCGATCGACGCTCTCCTGGGTTTGGAAATCGGATCCTTCGGCAACAATCAGATTCAGACGCTGAGCCACTGCGGCCGCCCTCCCCTGGAGGGCTTCCCCGACCTCGATCAAGTTGATCTGGTAACCGACGAAGATCAACGCGGCGCACGCCGCGACGGTGGTGCCCACCACCATCAGCACCATGCGACTTCGCAGTGAAATCAAACCCATTGCTTCAATCTACCTTGACAATCTCCATCAGGCCGACACACCACGAAACGGACGGTTTCGACAGCACCGCGTCGAGCCCCCCGGGAGTCATACTTCATTTAGGATATCAGGACTGACCGGAGAATGGACGATTGTTGAGAGAGACCTCCCGGATGGATAAACTCCCCACGTGACTTCACTCTGGAACCGAATCAGATCGACCGGCGATCAAGCGCGTCGTCGCGGAGCCCTGATCTCCGTACCGACGGAGCGGACGATCATCGAGGACCGCGGCATCCCCTTTGTCATCCACGTCACCACCCTGCAGGAGCGCAAGAACCGGGCCAGGATCGAAAAGGCAGACTCGGTCTTCAACCCGTTTTTGCCGCCGGATCCCGACCTGCTCATCGGCGACGTCGCTCCTGACCACGTCGGCGTCCTCAACAAGTTCAACGTTCTCGATCACCACCTATTGATCGTGACCCGCGTCTTCGAACCCCAGGAGGCGCTCCTGAGCCGTGGTGACTTCGCCGCGCTGGCCACCTGCATGCATGAGATCGACGGCCTCGGTTTCTACAACGGCGGGACCGTGGCCGGTGCCAGCCAACCGCACAAACATCTCCAGCTCGTCCCGCTCCCCCTGGGGGCCGGACCGCACCCGACCCCCCTCGATTCGGTCCTGCTCCCCTCGACCGAGACGGGCATCCCGACCGTTGTGCCGGTGCTGCCGTTTGCTCACGCGCTGATCACCCTTGACGGGATGCGACTGGGCGGCGATCGGGCCGCAGACCTTCACCGGTTCTATCGCCGCGCCTGCTCCGCCGTCGCTGTTGATGACGAAACGCGACCGTACAATCTGCTTCTGACCCGCAGATGGATGCTCGTTGTTCCGCGATCACGCGAGCATTGGCGCGGGATTTCCATCAACGCCCTGGGTTTCGCCGGCTCGCTCCTGGTTCGAAACCGCGACGAACTCAACCACCTGACCGAGACCGGTCCGCTCGCCGTATTGAAATCCGTGGTCGACGGTCCATGAAGAGATGAGGCCCCCGATGACTGAAGAATCCCTGTCCGGAACAACGCCCTCACCACCGCAAACCGCACGTCCGAGGGTCATCCGCCGGCGTTATCTGATCGATCCGAAACGCCAACTTCGGACCACGGTCATGACCACCTCCCTCACCGCCGTCCTGGTGCTCCTGGTCAATCTCGGATTCGCCTTTCTCCGAAGCTCCCAGGCGTCGTTTCTCGCCGCGGTCGCGCCGCAACTGACGCCGGTGATCGAGCGCCAGGACACGATCTTCTGGCTCGCCATGGTCGCCATGTCCTTCGTTCTCGTGGTCGGCGTATCGCTGAAAACCATCGTCGAGACCCATCGCACCGCGGGCGCCGTCTTCGCCGTTCGGCAGCGACTCGAAAGAGTCACGGCCGGCGACCTCCAGGTCATGTTGAAGCTCAGGCGGGGTGACAACCTCCAGGATCTCGAGAAACCGTTCAATGACATGGTCTCCTCGCTCCGGACTCGAGCTCATGACGAGGCAACGACCCTCGAAGACCTGGCATCGAATGCCGATGCTCTCGGCGCCACCGGGTCCGGGATCGCCCGCTCCCTCCGCACTCTCGCCCACCACAAACGGCAGGGCGGGGCCTGACGGCGTCCGCGCCCGGAAGGAACGACGGTGGACCGGTGATTCAGGTCACCTGTGGGCCCGAAATCGAGTATGACTGCGGCCGGACTACTCGTGTATTGCGACATATGATGCTCAAGACCACAAATCAGGAGGCATGATATGCGCTTCACCAGTGGGCACCTCGGCCTCGTCGGCCTCGTCGGCGTTTTTCTTCTGACCACCGAACCGGCCCAGGCTCAACAGGCGATCATCATCAATCACGAGCATGTCGGGGTTGACCGGATTCCGGACGAATGGCTCGACCAGGCCCGTGATCTCGCCTTTCACTACGCCCACACCTCGCACGGCAGCCAGGTGATGTCGGGTCTTCAATACCTGGCGTCGCAGGATCCCAGGTACGCGCTCTCGGTGGACTACGCCGGCGGCCTTCCGCCGCAAAGCTCCCCGTGCATGCCCGACTTCCTCTGCATTTATGACGGCAATCCCCCGGAAACCTACATCGAACCGGACGACTTCTGGGCCACGCCGGACGGCATTGCCCGCACGCAGGCGGTTGCGGATACCGGCTTCTTCGATTTTTCCATGTGGTCCTGGTGTGGCCAGCAGTCGACCAACTCGACGGCCACCGTCCAACAGTACCTCGACACCTTGGACGCCTTTGAATCCGGGTATCCCGCCATGCGGTTCATTCTCATGACCGGTCACACCGATGGCGGCGGAACGACCCTGCAGCAGAACAACGATCTCGTTCGGCAGTACGCCGACGGCCACGGTAAGGTGCTCTTCGATTTTGCCGACATCGAAAGTTGGGATCCCGATGGGGTCTACTACCCCGACACCGACGACAGCTGTCCCTGGTGCCAGCCGTGGTGCGACGCGAATCCCGGCGCCTGTCCCGACCCGGCCATCGACTGCGCCCACTCGCACTCGCTGGTCTGCTCTCTCAAGGGTCAGGCGTTCTGGTGGATGGCGGCACGTCTGGCGGGATGGGAGGGTCCGGATTCGGCTGCGATTTTCAGCGATGGCTTCGAGTCCGGATCGTGCGACTCCTGGTCGCTGTTCTCGCCCTGACCATCACGCTGCCGCCGGAGGTTCGTTCTCGGGCTTGACGGCGTCGCCTCGAGCTCACGCCTCGATCAGCTCCCGGATGGTGGCCGCAAGGTCGCCGAGATGGAAGGGCTTCTGAAGAAATGCCGTGCCCGGACCCAGGCCTCCGTACTCTTGCATCGCCTCCGGGGTATAACCCGAAACAAAAATGACTTTCAGATCAGCGCGCTTGGCGAGGAGGCGTTGCACCAACTCCGGCCCGCTCATGCGCGGCATCACCAGATCGGTCACGAGGACGCCGATCTCCCCGTCGTAGCCGTCGGCCACCGCGAGCGCGTCGACTCCGTCCTCGGCCTGGAGCACCACGAGTCCCAGGCTCACCAGATACTCGGCAAGCGCCTCCCTGATGTTCGACTCATCCTCGGTGAGCAGCACGGTCTCGCCTCTGACCGACCGCACCGGCCGGGACACTGTTGTTGACACCTCGGCGGCCGGGCCATCGACCTGGGCCAAGCGAACCCGGAACGTGGTGCCCTCCCCCGGTTCGCTCTCGACCTCGATGACTCCACCGCTCTGCTCGGTGATCCCATAGACGGTTGCCAACCCGAGGCCGGTGCCCTTCTCCATCTCCTTGGTCGTGAAGTACGGTTCGAAGATCCGATCTCGAATGGCGGGATCGATTCCGGTCCCGGTGTCGGATACCGTCAGCTCGACCCAAGGCTGCTCCGTGTCCCGGTCTCCGCGAGGTCTGATCGACCCGGTGGCGATGACCACGGTGCCCCCACGGGGCATGGCATCACGCGCGTTGACCACGAGGTTGACGATGACCTGCTCGAGGAGCGCCGGATCGACCCGGGTGAATCCGGCCTCGCCGTCGAGCTCCACCCGGAGCTCGATGTCGTCACCGATGATCCGAGACAGCATCCCTTCGAGCCCGAGCACCAACTCGTTGACGTTCACCACCTCGGGTTTGATCACCTGGCGACGACCAAAGGCGAGGAGCTGCCGGACGAGGTCGGCGGCGCGGTTGGTGGCGTGGTCGATCTCGGTCAGCTTGTCTCGGACCTGCGGATCAGGAGCCGGCTCCTGTCTCAGGGCCAGCTCGGCATAGCTCTTGATGACCATCAGCAGGTTGTTGAAGTCGTGGGCGATCCCACCCGCGAGGCGGCCGATGGACTCCAGACGTTGCGATTGGCGGAGCTTGTCGCCGAGGGCACGGACCATCAGGTCCGATTGCAGCGACTCCACCGCGCGTTCGAGGCTGATCTGCTGGGCCAGGCTGAGCACTGCAAAAAGAACCATGCCGAAAAACACAATCGCTTGGCGTGGGGCCTGAGCCTCGGGATCGAGGTGCCCCAGCAGATAGAGACCGAGGTGGACCAGGGGCAGAGAGAAGGCGTAAAACGGCAACAGGCTCTGAATCCTGGGTGCGGATCCCGCATCGACCTCATCGCCCGCGACAGACCGGTCGGCACAGGCCAGGATCATCACGGCGAGGAGGAAGTGCGGCACCAGCCAGATCATGTCGATCCGTCCGCCGACAACGGTTGAGAGAATGCCCGCGAATCCCAATCCCTCGAGGAGATCGGCCATCGCCATGACGGCCGTCGCGCCGGCCATCAGAGCGAAGGTCCTCCGCCACCGCGCCGCCCTGGCGGCCGTGAACAGGAGCGTGAACTTGACGGCGAGGAACGAATCGAGGGTGACGTAGAGATTGAACGAGGCGAAGTAATTGAGTATCTCGGACGGCTGCGTCGCCCGGGGAACGACGATGAAGTAGCCGAACATGATGACGATGAAAAGCGTCGCCCCAACGATTGAAAACCGGTACAGGACATCTCTCTTCGACCAGCCGCTTTCGAGCTGGGGCTGTTGATCACAGGCGAGGAACCAGCACAGATAAAGGCCGAAGTAGAGGACCTCTGCCGCCAGACCCGCCCAAGGCGCGTAACCCGGCCCGCTGGTCAGGAAGCTGAGCGTCGATCCCGCCAGCCACACGATCATCCCGAGAGCGATGAAGTTCCAGAAGCGCCGTTCCTCGATCCCTTCCGGCCCCCGGGTCCGAAGCAGGAGCAGGATGATCAATCCCGGCAGAATGAGCCGATCGATGTGAGACGTGAGCTGGGCCCGAAACGCATCCGAACCGAGCGCGAACAGGTAGACCGCCAGGAACACGGCGAGAATCGCCGTAAGCGCCCGCCCCAGGCTTTGTCCCCAGAACAGATCCCAAGTGGTCTTGATCCCAGTGGTGGTTCCTCGGATAGACACCCGAGGCATTGTATCCAACTTCAAGGAAGCGGGAACCACCTCAGCGCCTCGAACTCATCGCTCAGATCCGACCGGACGCCGCGCCCCTCGGCCTCCGGCTCGATTTCGGCGGCCAGCTCACGGGCCTGATCGAGATAGCCGGCCAGCACCGAGACCGGCTCGGCGAGCCGCACCGAGTCGCACTCCAACCTGCCGCTCCCGTAACTCAGATCATCGAACCCCAGGGCGGCCACATGAGGTCGTTCCCGGTGCAGCCACAAACCGGTCTCCGGATCGAATCCGTACATTCGAAGAAACTTCCACCCGTCGTCGGCGATGAACTCGACCGCCTCGACCAGGAATCGAAAGACCTCTTCCGGGATGAAGTAGTTGAAGTTGATCCTCACCCATCCCGGTTTGATTCCTTCGCAGCCGCTGTTGATGGCGTTCTTGAATCGAGACGAGTGCTGGAGGTCGATCCCGAGTAGGCGGTGACCGTAGGGCCCGGCGCATGAGCAACCACCCCGTGCCTGGATCCCGAAGAGATCATTGAGCAGGGACACCACGAAGTTGTGGTGCAGGTACTGCTCGCCGTGGCGGATGAGGAAGGAGACGATGGACAACCGCCTCGCTCGGAGATTTCCCAGGATCTGGATCTTGGGGTGGACCGACCACGACTCGATGGCCCGGGTCACGAAGCTCTGTTCGAGCCCCTCGATGACCGACTCCCCCACCGCCCGCTTGAGATGGAAAACGAGGCCCGCGCGAATCGACTCGATGATCGCCGGAGTGCCGCCCTCCTCCCGGTGCGCCGGGTCGGTCACATAGCTGTGATCGACCGAACTCACATAGCTCACCGTGCCGCCGCCGGGCACGGTCGGGACACGATTGGTCAGCAACTCCGTCTTGACCACCAGCACACCGGGGGTTCCGGGTCCACCGATGAACTTGTGCGGCGAAATGAAGACGGCGTCCTTCGACAGCCCGGGATCGGGGCCGTCCTCGCCCTCGGGGTTCATTTCAATCCGAACATAGGGTGCGGCGGCCGCAAAATCCCAAAATGCCAACGCGCCGTGTTCGTGCAGCTTCCGGGTGACCGACCGGGTATCGCTGACGATGCCGGTGACGTTGGACGCCGCCGAAAAACTCCCGATCTTCAGAGGCCGCTCGCGGAACTCACACAACGCGGACTCGAGGTGGTCGAGATCGATCCGGCCATCCCGGTCCTCGGCGATGGTCACGACGTCGGCCAGGCTCTCCCGCCAGGGGATCTCATTGGAGTGGTGCTCGTAGGGCCCGATGAACACAACCGGTCGCTGGCTCCGAGGGATCCGTTCGGAAAGACCGAACCGGGCATCGAGATCCGCCGGGATCCGGATGTTGAGAATCTCGATGAGCTTGTTGATAGCGCCGGTGGCGCCGGCGCCGCAGAAGATCACGACATCCCTGTCACCGCCGCCCACGGACTCGCGGATCGACCGCCGTGCGTCCTCGCGAAACCGGGTCGTCTGCAAACCCGTGGTGGAGGTTTCGGTGTGGGTGTTGGCATAGAGGGGCATGACCTCGTGTCGGATGAAATCCTCGATGAAGTCGAGCGAGCGACCCGATGCGGTGTAATCGGCATAGGTCACGCGGCGGACGCCGAACGGGCCTTCGACGGCCCGATCGTCGCCGATGGTGCCTTTCCTGATGGTCTCGAGGAGCGTTTCCGCGATCGACGTCACTCCGCCCCCTCCACGGACGGGGCCGCGATGATCACGGCACGATCCAGGCCCAAACGCCGGTGTCGCCGGTTTCGAAATCGTCCGAGAAAATGGTTGGCCCGCCGCCGGAGAAACCGGTGACCGGGTAGACCACGAGGGCGTAGTCCTGGTCGTCGACCCCGGGTGTTTCGGCGTGGACATCCATGTTGACCTCGACCGCCTCGACCTCGATTTCCCACCGGCCCGCAGCCGGGTTCTGAATGAAGACGTTTTCCACCGTGTTGATGGTGTCGGCGGATCCGCCGGGGGTCGACCAGATTCCGCTCGTGAGGCCGTTGTTGCCCCAGTACACCGTGCCGTCGGGCGCCGTCACTTTGAGGGTGACGTCGTTGATCCGATGCACGCCCGACCCCGGGACTCCGGCGCGGTCGGCGTAGACCATCGTGATTCTGAGTGCGTCCTGCGCCGCGGCGACGGTCGCGAGGTAGGTGTCCTTCTGCAACTCCTCGAGCACCGAGGTCTCGTCGATGACCGCCGTCAACGGCGCCCGATCATAGGCGTTCTGGGCGTTGGGCCGGCCCCAGCCCTGGCGAAAACGCGAGAGATCCGCGTTGGGACCGCCGGCGAGCCAGTCGTACTGCTCGGCGGCGTTGATGAGCAACGCCTTCATGGTCGAAAAATGCGGCCGCTCGTCGAAAACGCTGCCCGCGCCCGGCGCCGTGCCCCAGACATCATCGGCCCACATCTGGAAGAAGAGCCCAGCCGTTCCGGCGACCATGGGAGTCGCGCCCGAGGTGCCGCCGAAGGTCGGGGTATAGGGGCCGTTAGAGTACCCGCCGGGGTCGGCGTCGGTGGTGTAGGTGGCGTCGTAGAAGAAGGTGAGGTCGGGTTTGATCCGCCCATCGTCGGCGGGTCCGATGGAGGCGCCGAAATTCCACCGGTCGTCGCCGGAGTCGGTGTTGTTGTAGTGGTATGCGCCGCCCACCGAAATGATGTTCTTCGCCCACGCCTGCGGGCGCGAATCCTGGTTTCCCGCGTTCGACTGGGACTGGAAGATCGTGATGTCCGACTGCCAGATGATGTCGTCCATCTCGGCCGATTCCGAGGTGTAGAAGAAGGTGCGGGTGCTTCCCCACGAGTTCGACTGGTAGACGCATTTGTACTCGAGCGCCGGGTCGACGAGCTCGGCGGTGTGGGTATAGCGGTTGCTGAGCGCGGCGTAGTAGGCGAAATACCCGTAGGCGCCGGGGACCATGCCCGTCGCGGCGGCGCTGCCGCTGCCGTTGCCGAAGTTGATGCCGTAGGTGCAGGTGCCGTGGCTGTCTCCCGCCGAGTTCACCCCGCCGTGAATCGGCACCGGAGACCGGAAGTCGGGGTGGTCGGTGTCGACGCCGCCGTCGCAGACCTCGGCCCGCACGCCGGTTCCGTCGTAACCCGCGGGGACTGCGGCGACGTAGTCCGCACCGGCGACGATGCGGCCGTTGTCCATGTCCTCCTCGGGCGCCGACCACTCATCGATCCACTGGAGGTGGTTCGACGAAAGCAGATCGAGCGCCTGCGCGTCGGTGAGGAGAGCCTCGACGATGTAGCCCTCGGGATTCGCCGACACTACCTGACCGCCGACGGTCTGAATCTCCACCGCCAGCGCGGCTTTCTCCACCGGACCGGCGACGGGGGTCTGGATCCGGAAACGGCGGGCCAGGACATCCGGGTTGTTGAGATCCGCCAG
Organism: Acidobacteriota bacterium; assembly: GCA_024641545.1. Taxonomy (GTDB): domain Bacteria; phylum Acidobacteriota; class Thermoanaerobaculia; order Thermoanaerobaculales; family Sulfomarinibacteraceae; genus JAHECW01. The sequence goes on along the minus strand of JAHECW010000071.1, from coordinate 11,987 downwards.
CAACTCCGGGGACACTCGATACCCAGGCTCGAAGACACCGACCCAGCGGACGAACGGCAGAGACTCGACCGTGGAAACCAGCGCCGGGTCCATCCGAACGAGGTGGGAATTGTGCGGTACGTAGGTCAGAACCTCTGCGCCGAGGCTGCGGATCTGCCGCCGCCACTCGGCGAGGCTCTGGGTTTCGAACTGGACGAGGAAGACCCGGACGTCGTCCCCGGCGGCCAGATTCTTCGGCACCGCCGGAAGCGATGTGCCCGGAACGATCACACCCGCCTGAAGTGGAATCTCGTCGATCATCACGCGCGGCTCCGACCAGGTCGCACCGGCGTCCTTGGAAATCGACACCGATCGTCGGCCGGACTCCTGCCAGCTGGCGAAGATCAGGCCCTCGAAATCGGACCTGACGACCCTGAGTCCGTCCCGGCCGGAAGCCTCGAACGGTCCCCCGGCCACGGCCAGGCCGGCTGTCCCAATGAGCATCGCCGCACACGATGCGACGATCAGGCCTCGATATCGACGACGCGCTCCATCATTTCCGCTGGACACCTTTGTTCTCCTCATGTTCGAATTTTCGGTCTCGCCTCTGGGCGAGCGACGGCTGGCAGTATGGCCAGCCCGGCGCGACAACACAAGCCGGCGCGATCGACTCGGCCGGTTTTCACCTCGATCCGGCCCCACCATCCTCAGTATTCCAGACCGACCGCCTCGGTCAGGAATTTCATGAAGGGCGAGGCTGCGCGACAGGAGGCGACAAACGAGTCGAGGAAACCCGGAGCACAGGCCGCCGCCTGACTCGCGTTGCTGAAACAGACAAAGTCCTTCCGTTTGAGGTCGTCGATCAGCGGGTGGTCGGGGTCAACGCCGCGCGGGGCCCGTTTGAGGCTCTCGCCGCCGAGGTCGAGGCCCGTGCTGACCTGACGCCAGCGCTCCGGGTCGTCGACGACGGCCGACCGAATGGCGTCCAGGGTCGAACCGTCCGGGTGCCACAGACCGGAGCCCATGAAAACGCTGCCGGGTTCGAGGTGAAGATAGAAACCGGGGGCGTGCACATCGCGACCCTCCCGGTGGCGGAACTGCGCTGCCGCGTGGACCTTGTACGGGCTCTTGTCGCGCGAAAACCGGACGTCTCGGTAGATCCGGAACATCGAGCCGCCGTTCGGTCGCGGGTCGGCGACAAAGTTTGCGCTGACGGTGCTCAGCGGTTGGGCAAAGGCCGAAATGAACCCGAGCAGCGGCTCCTGGACCTCACACCGGTAACGATCCTTGTTCGCGTGAAACCACTCCTTCGAGTTGTTCTCCTTGAGTTCGGCGAGAAACGAAAAGAGCTCCGGTTGAAAATGCGCCATATCTGGCTCCTTCGCGGGTCAATCTCTCCATCACCAACCACCGGAAGCGGCCCGGTCTTCCGTCGCATCCCGCAACGTCCCTCGACGACGCGCCCACCATCCATATGTTAGGCTCGATGCGCCACCCGACAAGGGTAGTGCGGAGGGAAAATGAGCGCAACGAAACCCGGTACGATTGCCTTGATCGCCGCTGCGGTGGTGATGGCGGCGGCGCTTCCCGTGGTCCTGGCCGAGACCGATACGGCAACCTCGAACGGTACCCAGCCGCCCCTCTATTTCCCACTCAACCCGCCCGGACTCTGCGCCAGTTGCCACGGCTACTATGACAACGGCCACAATGTTCGGCCCTTCACCACGTGGAGCGGCTCGATGATGGCCAATGCCGGGCGTGATCCGATCTTCTGGGCGGCCCTGGATGTGGCCAACAACGATCTTCCGGGGATCGGCGAGTGGTGTCTGAGGTGCCATTCCCCCGGCGGTTGGCTCGCGGGGCGGGCCGCGCCACCGACAGGATCGGCCGACGGTTGCAGCCTTGCCGGCCAGATCGACGGGGCCAACGACGATTTCGAGGGCCTGCACTGCGAGTTCTGCCACCGGATGCAGGTCAACCCGAGCCCTCCCGCAGGCCAGCAGCCGGTTTACTACGAGAACGGCCAGTACTGGATCGACGACACCAGCTGCGCAATGGGCTTCGAGCCCTGCCGCAAGGGCCCGTACGACTACGACATGGTCCAGGCGCACCCGCCGCACCCGTGGGAGAGCTCCCAGTACCACCGGGATTCCGACATCTGCGGCAACTGCCACAACGTCACCAACCCGATCCTGACGCTCATCGACGAGAACGGGATCGACACCGGGGTCCCGATGCCGGTCGAGCGGACCTACATGGAGTGGGAGCAGAGCTCGTTTGGGCAACCGGGCCCGGGTTTCCTCACCTGCCAGAACTGCCACATGCCCGACGCCACGCACGATCCCGCCTACCCTTCCATCGCGACCGACATCAACCGCACCGGCGATCTGCCGGTTCACCAGCTCGCGGGCGGCAACGCCTGGGTGCCGCAGGTGCTCAAGGGCGAGTACCCGAACCTCGCACGGAACGCCGAGTTCGACGCCACCACCGCGTGGGCGGTGGAGACGCTCGAAGCATCCGCGACGATCGAGGTCGGCGTCGACGGGACCGTTCAGGCCGGCGAGGACCTCGCCATCGGCGTCCGGGTGGTCAATCTCAGCGGACACAAGCTGCCGACCGGGTATCCCGAAGGACGGAGGATGTGGCTCGACGTCGCGGTTCGCGACGGAGCGGGCGATGTCGTCTGGCGGAGCGGCGCCTGGGATCCCGCAACCGGTGCCCTCGCTCGGGACCCGCAACTCAAGGTCTACGAAATCAAACCCGGCATCTGGGATCTCAACGGCAGCGGCGAGTGTTCCATCGCCGATAGCGGCGGGAATCCCCTCTTCCACTTCGTGCTCAACAACTGCGTCGTTCTCGACAACCGGATTCCTCCCGCGGGCTTCACCGGGATGAACGACATCGAGACCCGGCCGGTCAACTACGCCTATCCGGAAACCTCGCCGGGATCGGGAATCCTGGTCAACTACGACGACACCAGCTACACGGTGTCGATCCCCGGGTCGGTGAACGGCGATCTGACCGTCGAGGCCGCGCTCCGGTACCAGACCGCGAGCGACGACTATGTCGGGTTTCTCCTCGACCAGGCGCTGGACAACGGCTTCCCCGACGACTGCATCCCCCGGTCGACGGGGCTTCCCGGTATCAGCCGCGGCGAGATCCTCCACGATGTCTGGACCCGGTACAACCGGTCCCCGCCGGTGCCCGTGGCCGCCGCTGCAATCCCCGTCACTGTCGGCCTCTTCGCCGACGGCTTCGAATCGGGCACCACGTCGGCCTGGGCCTCGACCACGCCCTGATCTCGACGGCGCCCTGAGCAAAAACGCCCGGCGTCACCGCCGGGCGTCCCAGATCGAGTCGACTCGGCTGTCGCCTATGGCACGAAGGAACTCCACCCACTTGTGTCGCCCGACTCGAATCCATCCGCGAAGAGCGGAATGAGGTTCGTCGCAGGCGCCTCGACATAGACCGCCACCGATGACGGGCCGCCCGTCTTGAACATCCCGATGCCGGCGAGGGCAATCTGCGGCGGGCTGTCGGCGTCGAAGCTGAAGTTGTACATGGTCGACCAGCGCAGGGCGTTGGCGTTGGGGTTGGTCGCGAAGTTGTCCGTCGACCAACTCACAAACCCGGCGGCGGGATTGACGTCGACAACCCAGTCGGTGAGGTCATAGGGTTCACCCGAGTGGTAGTCGACATCGCGGAAACCGGTGTTAGTGATCACCGAATCCGCCAGGATGGGCACCGAGAAGCTCCGGCCGCTGAGATCGGAGTTGAGGTTGAAGACCGAGTACTGGTAGTGCCACGTCCCGTCACCGTTGTCGCCGGCCTTGTAGCCGACGATGAAGAGACCCTCGTTGGGCACGATGACCTCGCGGATCGTGACCGCCGGGTCGGCGGCCTGCCAGGCGTAGATCGCCGGCATCCCTTCAAAGGTGGCGCCGGTGGTGTTGAGGTTGGTCCCGCTGACCGTGACCTGCCGGTGGGACGCGTTGTTCATCCCGTTGCCTGCGACGGCGTCATCCGGCGAGACGTACTGCCCCTCGACGAAATACCCGAAGGAGGCGGGATCGTTGATCACCTCCGACTCCCTCACCTGGATCCGCCCGGCAAGCACCGGCGTGCCGGTCGGCACCAGGTGCGGATAGACGAAGTAGCCGGTGAAGGCGTTGACCTCGGATCTCGGACCCAACCCGCTCTGGCTCCCGTTGAGGCTGGCGCTGTACGGATCGGAACAGCCGACGCCGAGCTGGGATCCCCCCATGGGCGGCTGGGTGCAGGTTCCGCACACTCCGTTTTGGTTGAGGGAGAGAAATCCGTGCTTCAACCACGACATCCCGAGCATCTCGATCTTGCCGTGCTCTACCGGCGGGTTGGCATCCGGCAAGGTGACCCGATAGAGGTTCTGTGCGATGACCGGGTGCTGGTTCGAGGACGAGATCCAGCTCAGCGGGGTGTCCCCTCGGTTGCACGAGGTCGTCCCGACGGAGTAGGCGCGAACGCCGCCGCTCGCTCCCCAATCGTACGTACTCGGCAGCTCGAAGACCACGACATCGGGACCGCCGGCCGGCCCTCCCTCCGGATCCGCGGCGCTCACCGTTCCAGAAACCAGCAGGCTCACTGCGGCAATCGCCAGTGGGAGCGCCTTGGATCGCCGTCCGAACACGACTTGCTTCATTGTCACCGGATCCTCCTCCGAATCGATCGTTGCGCAAGAAAACCGGAGGCCATCAAGATTAATTCCGACACTCAGTATCAACTTTCGAAATTGTCCGATCCGAGACCCGGGCCATGAAGTCGCCGCCTTCGCGCGCCGTACCCGTCAGTCGAGGAGCTCGCGCGCCGCTCCCAGCGACGGGTCGAGACGAATGGCGGCCTCGATATGCTCCGCCGCGCGATCGCGCCGCCCGGCGCCGAGACAGGCCCTCGCCGCCATGATCCGAAGTTCGGGATCGGCGGGAGACCGCCGAACCGCCTCCTCGAACACCGGCACCGCCTCGTCGAACCGGCCGGAACCGGCCAGCACCCCGGCGAGGTTCTCCCGCGCCTGAAGGTGATCGGGAGCCATCTCCAGGACCCGTTCGAACTCGCCGATGGAACGGTCGAGGTCGCCCATGAGGGCAAGAGACAGAGCGAGGTTGTAGCGGAGATCCACCGAACCCGGAGCTGCCGTCAAACCGCGCAGGAAAACCCGGTTGGCCCGCTCGAACTGACCGTCGGACCCGAGCACCGCGCCGAGGCCGAGGTATCCGATCGGATCGGCGGGCGCGATCTCGACGACCCTGGCGTAGGCGCGGGCAGCGTCCTGCCAGCGCTCGTCGTCGACGAGCAGCCGCGCCGCGAGGAGGTGCCCTTGCGGGTCTGCGGGCTCCCTGGCCAGCGCTCGATCGACGCGCGATTTCGCCTCGATGCGGTCACCTTCGAGGTAGGCCAACCAGCCGAGCTCGAGCTCGGTCCCGGCGCGGTCGACCGGGCTCCAGCGCTGCAGTCGCCGTAAGGCGGCCCGGGCTTCGGACACCAACCGGCGCTCCCCGGCGGTCAGCGCCAGCGACCGCTTTTGGAAATCGAGAGCCGCCCGCCGCAGTTCCCCGGTCTCACGGTAGAGTCCGCTGCCCCGGTTGTCGAGAATCTGAACCATCGTGCTGTGCGCCCAGAGTGCCACCACCGGAACCATGACGACGATGAAGAGCCACCCCGAAAGGCGGAGGCGTCCGCCGCTCTTGAGTCGGATCGGGCCGAGCCACGAATCCCGGCCCCGGACCAACCGCCAGAGCACCACCACGAGACCCGCGAGCATCGCCGCGAGCCCCAATGAAAAAAGAAACGGCACCAGGTCGTAGAGACCTCGGAAGGCATAGAAACCGAGGATGAAGACCCCACCGGCGACGATCTCCTCCGGCCAGGTGAGCGAACCGGGCCGGCGCCGCCCCCCTCCCCTGCCCAGCGCCGGCCGGCCGGAGCCGAGATAGAGGGCGTCGTTGGGACAGTTGGCGACGCAATCGAGGCACTTCATGCAGCCGGGATCGACGACCATTCCGTGATCGCGGACCTCCTCATGGACCCGCACGTTCGAGGTGCACACCGACGTGCAGGTCGCGCAGCCCCGGCACGCGTCCGTCACCCGGACTCTGACCGGCGCGACCCGGTCCGCGAGACCGAACGCCGCCCCATAGGGGCAACCGTAGGTGCAGTAGCCCTTGGAACCGAGCACGAAGACCACCGCGAATCCGCACACCGCAAAGGTCAGAACGGCCACGACCAGCCCCGGGAACGTCGCCCAGAAGTCGGATGTCAGAAAACTCGCCGTGACCGGACCCAGGGATTCACCGACCGCGACCTTGTAGATGGCGGGCCACAGGAACATGTAGACAAACGCGACCAGAGGCACCAGCCCGAGCAGTCGCGAGCGCAGCGGCCTCGGTTTGATCCCGGTCTTGATGAGCAGCCAGCGGCTGAGGTCCTGCAAGGCGACGAGGTGGCAGCCCCAACCGCAGAAGAACCGGCCGAAGACCGCGGTGACCAGGATCGCCGTGACGAAGAAGACCAGACCGGTGTTGACGATCCCGTGCTTGGCGAACTCCATCCCCTCGGACGGTTCGACGGGGCTGAGCGTCACCCCCTGGAGCAGCCATTGAGCAAAGTGCGAGATCATCACCACGTGGACCGCGATCAGCGCGATGGTGCGCCAGAACGACGGGTTCTTCGGTCGCAGGCCCGGCGGCTGGATCACCGGGAGCGTCAGCGCAGGTGACGCCGCGCTGCGGGGGACGGTTTTTTTTCGCCGAGGTTTCGACACCCGGATACGGTAGCAGAGGCGTCCGGTGACGCGTTATCCCGAAGCGGCCGGTCTCCACCTCCTCGAGCGTCGGACCTGATCCGCCGTGAAGATCGCCAGCGCGACCCAGATACACACGAAGGTGATGATGCGACCCGTAGTCAGCACCTCGCCGTAGGCCAGCACTGCGAGCAGAAACTGCCCGCTCGGCGAGAGGTACTGGAGGAATCCCAGTGCCGTCAGGGGGAGCAGTCGCGCGGCGCTGGTGAAACACAGCAGCGGGGTGGCGGTGACCACTCCGGCCATGACGAGCAGGACATCGGTAGCCGGATGTCCGGACCCCAAGTAGAGAGCGCCGGTTCGCCGGGCCCAAACCAGGTAACCGATCGCCAGCGGCGCCAGCAACGAGGTCTCCACGGTCAGGCCGACGACGGCGCCGACCGAAGCGGTCTTGCGCAGAAGTCCGTACAGCCCGAAACTGAACGCCAATGCCAGAGCGATCCAGGGCAGGGCGCCGACCATCACGATCTCGACCGCAACCCCGACCCCCGCCAGCACCACGGCCACCGCGGCCGGCCGGCGCAACCTCTCGCCGAGGACGACCATCCCGAGCATCACGTTGACCAACGGGTTGATGAAGTAGCCCAGGCTCGCCTCGAGGACGCGGTCGTGGGCAACCGCCCAGATGAAGAGGTACCAGTTGACGCCGATGAGCACTGTGGTGACCATCAGCGTGGCCAGGGTCGTCCGGTTGTTGACGACCCGCCGAACCTCGGGCCACTGTCCTCGAACCAGCACCACCGGCACCAGAATGACCACCGACCAAAGCACCCGGTGGGCCAAGACTTCAAACGGGGACACCTCCGCCAACGCCTTGAAGTAGATCGGTATCAGACCCCACATCCCGTAGGCTGCAATACCGTAGGTCACTCCCCTGCGGAGATCTTCCCGGCTCATCTCTGACCCGCCGCCATCACGCGCTGTGGGTTCCCACAATGTGAAGAACCCGCAAATCGGTCCGCTTCTTTCCGATCGACCGAAAACCGGCCCGGGGGTTCACCCCGGGCCGGTGGATGGGATCGAATCGGGTTTCAGTTGATGCGACCCGCCGCGACCTCTTCGGCCGGTCCGGGCAAGGACTCGACACCGATCGCCACGGCAGGGTCCCCGCCACGGGCGGACGCGTCGGCGGTGGTCATCACAGGCTCCTCCGGCGGAGAGAAGTCGGCTTCTTCGGCGGCCTCCGGTTGCGGGCGTTCGACCACGGCTTCGGCGATCACCGGCGGCGCCGGCGCCACCTCGTTCCCGTCGTCGTCGACCGCGAACCGACCGCCTGCGGGCTCGGGAGCGGCCGGCCAGCCGAAGGCCGACCGGATCTCGCGCAGTTTGGCCTGAACCGCCAGTGCGTTCTGCCGGCCCATCCGCAACAGATGGCGCTGCGCATTGCTCATCCGCTCGAGATCGTCGTCGGCGAAAGCGTAGGTCCGGGTCCGACGTTCGACTTCGATCGCGCGGTCCGGAACCTCGACCTCGAGAAGATGATCGACGGCCAGCCGAAGACGGTCTTCAAAGCTCCCTCGATGCCAGGGGACATCCCGGCGCGCCTCGAGGATCGCGGGTTCGAGCTCCCGGATGATCGCCACCGCGGTCTCGGCGTCGAGCGAGGCGAAGACCTCGACCGCGAGGTCGTAGCGGCGGTAGGTCCCGGCGGCGATGACCAGCCGCCCCTCGTCCTCGCGGACGAGGAAGGGGTGCCGGGTCGCGACGAAGCCGAGCTCGTCGCTCGGGCTGTAGCCGTCGGCAACCGCCTCGACCGAGGCGATAAAACGCTCAACGAGAGCATCACTGACCAGCCAGGAGGCCCACTCGGGGTGTGCCGAGACCCCGCTCGCCACCGCCCTGACGAAGTCGTCGCTGGTGAGAAGCATCGTCTCCTCGAGACTCGCCTGAACGGTCTCGGTCGGCCGGTCGGGTCCCGGCGCCGGCGGAATCGGCGCCGCCCCGATCGCGGGTCGGTCCTCGATGGGTCCGGTGATTCCTCCGGAAAAAACCAGAAGGACTGTGGCGGCCGCAGTCACAATGGCGCCGCCGATGGTGGCAAACAAACGATCGTCTCGGTTCATGATCGGCCTCCTTTCTCGATCCCGCAGCCATGGTGACGAACCGGCGGGGTGAGAAGAGGACCGAATTGAGGCTCATCGAGGGCGGACCGTGGCCGGGGTTGGGCACAACCCCGGAGTTATGAATTTTAATTATGAATTTTGAATTTCATCGCACCATCGCAAACCATCACTTTTGATTCATATCGATGATCGAATGGATTGTAGGAGCGGGCTTCCAGCCTGCCCTTCAGAGCTGCTCGAGCAGTTCATCCCTCGTACGACGGTCCTTTGGCGCTCGAGTACGAGGCCCGTAATTCAAAATTCAAAATCCATAATTACCGGTCGTGGTCAGTCGATGGTCCCGGCGGAAACGGCGTCGGGGGCTTGCGCCGGTTCGGCTTCGCCGCGCAGGTCGAGCTCGCCGCGGCTTTCGAAGTTCATCCCGCGGACGCCGCCCGAGGGCCGCACGATGTAGACCTTTCCGGTGACCGCATAGTCCACCACCTTGGCCTCGAAAATCCCCTTGATGCGGGTGGCCAAGGCGAGGTGGTTCATGTGGAGCTCGAACCGGCGCACAACCGAGCCGAGACGGGGCAGCTCCAACCGCTCGTCGCTCGCACCCTTGCCCACCTTGATCCCGTTGAGTTCGAGCTTGATCACCGCACCGTCGAGAACGATGGGCTCGGGGTTGTCGTTGGAGATCCGGAGCGCCACGTCGAGGGTCGACTCGAAAAGGGTCGCATCGACGAAATCGAGGTCGACGAGGGTCACCCCCGGCGGCTCCATCGGCTCGGTCGAAACGCAGCCGGCCGACACCACCGCGACGAGCACGAGCGGCGCGATCGTGAGAATCGCGCCGGATCCGAAAAGGCACAACGGAGCACAGCGGGTTGGTTTCGGGTTTGGCATCTCCACGAGTGTAGCCCAGACCAGGTCGTGCGTTTTAAAATACCGCCGTGGACGCTGCATTCACCATCGCATCCTTCATCGCATTGATCGGACTCGTCGTCGCCGGCCGGTTTCTTTGGGCGACGTGGTCGGACTATCGCTTTCGTCGCCAGAAGCGACGGGATCAGGACCGGCGTCGGAGCGATCTCAAGGTCCCCATGGAGAGGCGTGTGCGCGACCGGCGTCGATAGAGCGCCTGATGCTAAGATGTCCGTCCGCACACCCAACCGGAACCCGGGGGTTCCATTGGGCGGATGGCGATGGGGGGCGAGATGAAATTCGACAACGTACAGATTCTGAGCGTGGCGCACATCGACGCACCTCATTCGGAGGGTTCGGATGAGATCGAGTCGAGGCTCGAGGCGACCATGAAACGGCTGGGTGTCCCGGCCGGGATGCTCGAGAGGTTTTCAGGCATCAAGAGTCGTCGACAGTTCGACGAAGAAATGCCACCGAGCGAAGCTGCCGCAAGGGCCGGAGAACGGGCCATTGAAATCGCGGACATCGACCGGGACCAACTCGGAGTCGTGGTCAACACCTCGGTCTGCCGTGATTTCGTCGAACCCTCCACCGCTTCCATCGTGCACCGAAAGCTCGGACTGGCGCCGACCTGCCTCAACTTCGACATCTCCAACGCCTGCCTCGCCTTCATCAACGGCATGGAGATGGTCAGCAACATGATCGAGCAGAAGCAGATCGAATACGGGATCGTCGTCAACGCCGAAAACACCAAACACGCGACTCAGAGCACCATCGACAGGCTGAGTCGACCGGATACCACCTGGGAAGCCTTCCGCGACGCGTTTGCGACGCTGACTCTCGGATCGGGCGCGGTCGCGATGGTTCTGGCCCGCTCACACGGCGCGGCAGGTGAGCACCGGTTCCTCGGCGGCGTCAACCTCTCGGCGACCGAGCACTGCCGATTGTGCTACGCCTCGGTCGACACCATGGTCACCAACGCCAAGAAACTCCTCAACCACGGCATGGAACTCGCCCTCAAGACCTGGTCGAAGGCGCGGGACGTCCTGGCGTGGACCCCGGACAACATCGACCATTTCATCATTCACCAGGTCGGCAAGGCCCACACCGAACGCTTCGCCAAGACCCTCGGAATCGATCTCGCGAAGATCTTCCGCCTCTACCCTAACCACGGCAACATCGGACCGGCCGGGGTTCCCATCGTGTTGTCGAAACTGATTGAAGACGGCCGACTCAGCGCCGGCGATCGAATCGCGCTCATGGGGATCGGCAGCGGCATCAACTGCACCATGTCCGAGATCGTCTGGTAGTTGACAGGCGGACCGGTAACCAGGCAGAGTTCAACACGCGTAACGCAGGAGCGGAGGCAGCATGGCTCTCGAGGTCGATTTTTCGAGAATGGACGGACAGGACGCGCTCGACATCGCCATCGTCGTCGAGGACGAGGCCAATCTCGCGTATGAACACCTGGCGGACTGGGTGGCGGGAGACGGAAACACCGAGGCCGCGGAGTTCTTCAAACGGATGGCGGTGCGCGAGCAACGCCACAAAGACGAGATCACCGCTCGTCGAAGAGAACTCTTTGGAGATGTCCCGGCCCGCCACGACGAGGCTGCGCCGTGGCAGGCCGAGGTGCCGGACTACGAAGCCCTCGGGCGCGAGGTCAGCCTCGAAGACGCCTTCAACGTGGCCATGGGCGCCGAAACCAGGGCGCACGATTTCTATGCCGAGGCCCTCGAGTACATCGAAGCTCCCGAAATCGCCGAGCTCTTCGACTGGCTGAGAAGGGCCGAGATCGAGCACCAGAGGTTGCTGGGCGAGGAGATGAAGCGTTATCTGGGGTATGGCTGACGCGTCAGGGGCCGGGGTGAACGCATGCACCTCGGAGCGCGGGGTGTTCTGACTTCCGGCCGGAGGAAAAGCGCACCACTGCCATGGCGATCATGAATCCCGCCTCGCTTCCGGCCGACCGGAGCCATCTCGACGCCGACGACCGTCGTCGACTGTTGCGATTCGAGCGCCTGGTCGCGCAGGGCCGCTTTGACCACGCCCAGGAGGTCGCCGAGGATCTCTGGATCGAGGCCACCGATGCGCACAAAGACCTCTACAAGGGCGTGTCGAACGCGTTGACCGCCGTCTGCGCGCGCAGCGCACAACAGAATCGGGGAGCGACCGAGATCGCTCGCCGGAGCCGCGTCATTCTG
>JAHECW010000242.1 GCA_024641545.1 Acidobacteriota bacterium | reverse complement strand
GGGGTACCGAATGAACCAAGAAGACCTGTGGCGTTCGTTTCCGACGACGGCGACCGAATTCGAGGCGATGTTTCCAGACGAGGAGGCTTGTAGACGCTACCTCGTTGAGGTGAGGTGGGGTGGACGGCCCCGATGCGGGAAGTGTGACCACGACCGGGTCTGGGAACTCACGAATGGCCGGTTCGAGTGCCGACAATGCGGTCACCAAACCAGCGTCACCGCAGGCACGGTTCTGCACAAGACCCGGAAGCCCCTCCGAATGTGGTTTCGCGCCATCTGGGAGATGAGCGTTCGCAAGAACGGCATCAGTGCAAAGGAGCTTCAGAGAATCCTCGGATTTGGGTCGTACGAGACCGCGTGGACATGGATGCACAAGCTGCGGAGATGCACCCGACGTGAGGATCGAGACCGGTTGGACGATGACGTCCAAGTCGATGAAACATATGTGGGGAGGCGCTGCCGAACCCATGGGCGGGGCACGAGCAAAGCTCTGATCCTCATCGCTGCAGAGCGCGGAGGACGAACGCGACTGGAGCACGGCGCCAGCCTCAAGGAGACTGACATGGCTGGATTCTTTCTCCGCAACATCGCCCCGTCTGCGACCGTCACCACCGATAGCCTCCAGAGCTACTCTCAAATGGCCGTCGCACCTCGTGATCACCACCGGGTCAACCTCAAACAGCTGGACGTCAAGATCGAGGATCCGCTCCATCAGTGCCACCGCGTCGCGAACCTCCTCAAACGGTGGCTACTCGGGACCTATCACGGAAGCGCAAGCCGTAAGCACCTCGGTGCGTACCTGGACGAGTACGCGTTTCGTTTCAACCGGCGCAAGACCCGCGGCGTCGGGAGGATCGCCGCTCGACTGATTCAGCAGGTCGTCGCCGTGCGACCCATCACCTACAGGACCATCGTTCATTCGCCAGTTACGCCCTGATTCAGACAAACCTGAGGAAAGGGGATACCCGTGTTGTCATGATGTGATCAGTGGCACCTGTCGTCTTCTCAGTCGATGAGAACGGCGATGTCACGCGGTTCATGAGCCACAGCAATTGGATGACCAGGGTCCACTAGGGTTTCGTCACGAGGGCGTCGCGATCACTGCAGAGAAACGGTGAAGTACGCCACGGCGCCCCGCGGTTCCTCACTGTCCCCGGCCGCTGTGTAAACGGTTCCCTCCTCGCTCCAGCGACGTTCGCTGAACGTCGCTTCCCAGGTGGTGAACTGGAGCCGGAACGGGACCTCTCCCTGCCAGCCCTTGGCGGCATAGTAGTGAACCGCCACGTGGTACGTCCCTGTCACGTCGTACGTCCCAGTCGGCGACACCTCAACGGTGTAGGTCTCCATCCCCGGACCCGACCTGTCGTCCACATCGAGGGTTCGTCCGCCGGAAGGCCCCGAGTGGTGGTAGTTTGTCACCTCCCCCTGCGGATTTTCGACCCAGAGATCGATGTCCGGTCCCTGGGTTTCCCAGCTCAGCACGACCTTGAGCGCCGCAGCCCGGATGTTGGCATTGCCCCACACGGCAGCCTCACTATCTCCCACATTGTTCATAGCGATGACAGCGATGTCGTTCTGGCCCGGGCGAAGCACGGTCTTGGCTGAGAACTCACCGTTTGTGAGCTTGATGGGGATCACCTCGCCGTTGGTCATCATCTGAGCCTGTTCCAGGTTCCGGTCGGCGCAGGTGCCGGTCACGACCATCACCTTCTTGTCGACATTGAACCCAGGTTGGGGCGAGGTGATGGTGATTGTGGGTTCCTGGCCGATCTTGAAGGCTGTCGTGGGAGAGTAGTAGGCCACCTCGTTGTACCAGACCACTCCCGCGAGTTCATAGCTCGCCATGGGCTGATCCAGAGGAATGAAACCGGTCAAGTTTGTTGTGGCTTGCCCCGGGTACGGTGTGTCCGGTCCCAGCGCGCCGGAGCTCAGCACGCCAAACGTGTAATCCCCGACGTAGGACCAGACGGCGCTGGAGTAAAGATCGTCCGGCCGAGCATCGACAAAACGATACCGCATGAACCATTCGTACTCGTCGCCGCCGGAGAACCGCGTCTTGAGCTGGGCCGGCTGGGACCGGTCCAGAGTCCAGATCCCATCGAACTGAACGGGATAGATGATTTTGAAGGTTTCCGTAAGCCAGAGGTACTGACCGGCCCCGCCGTCAAGCCTGACCGTGACGGTGTAGATGCCCTCCTGGATGAGCGCCGGAACCTGCCGACCCAGCCAGACGTCCTGCTGTCCCTTGGGAAAACCCTGATCGGCCTCCGCGCCCAGGGCGTAAATACCGGGATCCGGACCGTCGAGATGGATGGAGATGTGCACCTGCCGTGAGGGATCGACACTGTTGTAGGTCATCTTTGCCAGAACAACGAGCGGATCGTTTGGGCGAAACAGCTCCAGCGTCTCGATGGCCTGCTCCGAATCCGCTACCAGGATCTCGGGATCCTCGAAGAGCGGCACGAGCTCGAACGAGGTGCTCCGACTACCGAGAACCCTTTCGCCAACACCGGCAACCACATCCAGCCGATAGACTCCGAGAGGGTTCGTCTCGTTGGTTCGAATGGCCATGGTCAGTTTGCCGGCGGTGAGAGAAGCTTCGCTCGGTTGCAGGTCCAGTGTCCCGCCATCCGGAAGGGTGAGGACCCACTTGCCGCTGACCCGCAACTCCGATTCAGAACCGCCGAGGCCGACATCGACCGCTGCATTGATCGGGTCGCCCACCGCGTACTTCCGCACGGGAGATCCTCCCGGTGTTGGGGAAACGACCAGTTCTCCGAGATCGGTCTGATACTCCTCGATCACGAAACTCGCCTCACCGGCGTCGGCGCCCATACCGCCCCACCGGATCCGGCCGGTGACCCGGCAGGCGCCGGGTGGAGCATCCTCCGGGAGGAGGAGCGACGCCGTCGCGCGATAGCCTGCCTCCTGATCGGGGCGCACGGGTGTGCTCGGAGACGAGAAAGTGATTCTCCGGCCATCGGACAGAGTTGCCTCCAGACGGACGGACAACACGTCGGATCTACTCAGACCCGTCACACCGAAACCGGTTTGGACAAAGAGTTCCTGCCCGGCTGCGGCTGTCGACACCCGCTGAAGCCCGGCCTCGTCTGAACTCACGAAGAGACCGCTCGGGAGGATCCGCACCGAGTCTTCCGATGGGCAGGATTCAGGCGCCTTCAATCCGGCCAGTTCCGTCAGAATCACATCCTGACTGATTTCCTTGCATTGCCCATTCTCGATCAAATAGATGGACCTGTTTGCGATGTCTGCTTGCAGAGCCGCGACCCGCGCTTCGGCAACGTCGGTGTCGCATGCGGCGAATGCTTCTCTGATCCGGTCGACCTCTCGCCACCAACCCTGTGATCTGATATGCCCGCCGTTGTTGTATCGCGTGCTGATGTCATCAGGGTGGCCAATGTTCGCTTGGCTGCCGGCGACCAGCTTGTCGCGGCATCCCGGCGTCTGCTTGTCGAGCATCGATTCGAGATTCAAAACCGAGGCGAAGACCAAAGGGCACACTTCCCCGCCGCCGCATTTTTCGGCCTGCCCCCCACCTGGCTCGGCAAAATCGACACCGGTGGCGGCCGGAACGCAACCCGTATCGGCCACAAAAGCTGCCGGGCCGTATGCTGTCTCATATCTTGATCGAGCCTCGTAGAGATCGTTGACGTGTTGGAACATCGTTGCCTTCATGTCATTGATCTCAGCTATCTTTCCCGCAAAATCATCCAGAAGCTGCCGCTGCTCGGAGAATTTATCCTTAAGATCAAAATAATCCTTCTGTTGTGGGTTCTTCGCCCGGAGGTTGAACAGGGCGTTGTCCATCCTCAGTTGGATTCGGCTTCGATAGATATGGGAGCGGAAATTTCTCTCCGCCAGACGATAGCTGATCCCGTATCCGGGGCATTCTTCCGCGGCAGCAGTCTTCGCGTCCTCCAGAAACTTCTCAGTCTCATCGAAACGGCAGTCGCGCATGGCTTGATTGGCTTCGGCGATGCGGTTGTTCGTCTCTCCATGAAGCCAATCGTCGGCTGCCTTCGCCGCCCGCGCCCGCGCATCGTCCGCGAAGTCTGCGACGTCAGCTGTTGCATCTGCGACCACCTCAACAAAGCTCGCGGCTTCTCCTGATCTCTCATAGGCTGCCAGGCCGACTTGGACTGCGGATTTCAGATTCAGTACATTTTCTGGTTTTGCAAGCTCGGTTATCTTCGACGCGGCGGCTTTGGAATTATTGGCGAAATCGTTCCAGTCATTCAAGGCAGCAACGCCATCGATCAGCCTATTGACACTCTCTTTCCCTGAAGGAGTCAACCCGCTGGAAGCATTGACAAGAGACTTGAGGACGCATTTGATGCCGTCTGAAGCCGCCTCTCCCGCCGTGTAACCGGCGGCGGCGGCTCCCACCGGGCCCGTGCTTGCCGCTGCCAGAGCCAGGATGGTGTACTTGGCCACCTGGCTCGCCGTCATGTTCTCGGTGACACATTCCGTCATCAGACCGTCGGCGAGGCGGTAGCCGTAATTGTGATCGGTCAGAGGGAGCGGATCCGGCAGGCAGGCATTGTCGGCCTTGCGGATCTTGTCCTCAAAAGCCTCGTTGTTCGGGAACTGCCTGTCAAAATCGAATTCCTCTGCGACCACGATGTTCACGAAAGAGGCGGGAATCACCACGGCGATCGCCAGCGCGCCGACAAACCAGCCACACGACCGTAGCCTCCCAGTTCTCATCGTTTTCATATCCGGATTCCCTCCAAAGCGCCAAAGGTCCATGCACAAAATCTCAACACTGTCATGTCTGAATGAGACAAGACTTAAAGTTTTTCGATATTAAAATGTCATATTAAATACAAAAAACCGCAGGGGCGGGTTTATCCCCACCCGCAACAGCATAGAATCCTGCAGGAGATTCGGGTGATGCGCGGAACTCATGATGAGAAAATCTCACCGTAGAAATATATCAGACTGCGACAGGAGAGTCCCCGGCATCCCGAGGCCTACCGACAGACCGGTCCCTGTTATCGTCGGTCTCAATCCACGGTGAAACCAGCCGCGCACCGGGCGACGGCGGGATCGGGATCGTTCCGGTGCGCCCGGAGCATCTCCAGGGCACCGGGGTCGCCACTGTCGCCGAGCAACCGGCAGATCCACACCCGCCGGTCGGTCTCCGGGTGCTCGGACAAGTAGTCCCCGAGTGCTTCCACGAGAGCCGGAACGGCCATCGAGCCGAGCCATTCCAGGCCCTTCATCGCCGCCTCCCGTGTCTCCGGATCCTCACCGGGATCGAGGGCCGAAATCAGGACGGGGACGACATCGGCGTTCGGGATTTCGGCCAACGCCATGACGGCATCGTCACGCGTGTCGCCACGCCACGCCGCAGCGGTGAGCGCCGGTATGGCCGAAGGATCACCAATCTCACCAAGAGCTCGTGCGGACATCTCCCGCCCGAGCCAGTCATCGTCGGGGATCAACAGCGTCTCGATGAGAGCCGGAACCGATTTCGAGTCTCTCAGAGCCCCCAGCGCCGGGATGATCTCGGCCCACAAACCGGTCCGCTCTCCCACATCCCGTCTCAGCGCGATGATCAACGGCTCGACCGCCCGCCGATCGTCGGAGCCGCAGAGGATCCGAACCCCTTCGAAATACTCTTCCTGGTCGTCGGAGCGCAGGAGTCGGAGCGCCCGGGTGACCTCGCACGCCTCCCTGCACCGGCGATCGAGCTCCTCGTAGCCAACGGACGCGTGTTGATTCTCTCGGAGACACTCCCGGACGCACTCGGAATTCACGGTTGTCGGTGCAAACCGCGGGAAATCCGCGTCATCGGCGCCCGCCACAGTCTGTTGATTACACATTCCGGCCAGAATGAGCCCCGTCAGCAAAGTCGCTCTCATGAAACCCTCAGTCTCTCGCTCGTCCAGCAGTCTGAATCATTTTTGTCAGGCGCAAAGTGACACTATAGCGACACCCACTTCTTCGGGAAGACACTCTCGATCGCTCCCGGCAATGCCGTCCATCGGTGCCAGGC
>JAHECW010000241.1 GCA_024641545.1 Acidobacteriota bacterium | reverse complement strand
GGCGGCGATCATCTCGCGCGCCTTGAACAACGACCGGTTTCGCTCGACCCGCGAGAGATCCGTGAGCCCGCTGGATTCTCCGCGTTCCGGTGCTGGGAAACGACGCCGGGGCCGTCGAGACCGCCGTGAGCCCCAACCTCTGCCCACCTGATCGAGAGCCTGCCCGGGGCGACGCGGTGTGGACCCGCGATCGCACCACCGGGGGTTGGCCTGGCGAGGGGACAAAAAAACGCCGCGCAGCGCGCGGCGTTTTGGGTGTTCGGTCGAACTCGGTCAGTTGCGGCGCCACATCACAAGGACGCCAACGCCAATAATCATGAGCACCATGGCCACGATGCCGTAGGTGTTCAGCGAGGGAACCGGGATGGCGGCGCCGCCCGGGGGCGGAGGAGTGGGTGTCGGCTGGGCGGGGTCGTAAGGAAAGTCGACCGGGAGGGGCCCAGCGGTCACAGTGGTTGTCCAGGTGGTTGCCCCTGCGTCGCCAGCCCAGACTCCAAGCCAGAAAGCCCACAGGCCCGCCGTCGGCGCAGTCCCGCCCGGCTCGTCGGGGCAGGTGAAGGAGTAGAGGACGTTGCGGGAAAACGGGAAACCTCCGTTGGTGGTCCGACCGGACTGCTCGAAGCCCTGAGCGGTCGTCGACACAAACAGCGGGTGTGCCGTGTTCCATGTGTACGGGTAATAGAGCTGTCCGTTCTGCCCCATCCAGTCATTGGGCTGTGGTGATGCCGCACCGACCGTCGTGACGTGCATGGTCATGTCCACTGACCACATCCCCGTGAATGCATGGGTCTCCGTCACGCTGATTGTGCCGAAATCGGCTTGAGCTGCGCCGGCCATAGCCAACAAAGCGATGACAACAAACAAGGTCTTCCGCATGAAACTCAACCTTCCCCTCCTAGTAGATATC
Source organism: Acidobacteriota bacterium (assembly GCA_024641545.1). GTDB lineage: Bacteria > Acidobacteriota > Thermoanaerobaculia > Thermoanaerobaculales > Sulfomarinibacteraceae > JAHECW01. The sequence goes on along the minus strand of JAHECW010000241.1, from coordinate 5,220 downwards.
GAGTGAATCTCAACTACTCCCAAACCATTATCGTCAGCAAATGTAAAATATGTCAAGCCGGTACCACCGCCGATGCCAAAATAGCGTGGGCGGACGGTGTTCAGCCTTGCGGAAAACAGTGGTCACATCGTCTCTTCTAGTTGGACTTCGGGGCCGTCTTCGGATGTCCGGGTCCCATGAAGACGCCGCCCCGCTTGGCGACGCCCAAGAAGCCCAAGGTGAGGGCCTGCGGAGCCGCCTCGGGGAGCTTTCGCCACTGGTCCTTGGTGAGGACCTTGCGCAGCGCCAGCCAACGGTCACCGGTGAGCGCCGCGTGGGAACCATAGGCCGCCTCCAGTTGCGCACGCTTGGTTTCAAACTCCTGTTTCGGGAGCTCGCCGGCATCGAGGGCGGTGATTAAGGCCCTATGGGCGCGGCGTTTCTCTTGGTTCATTGCGGCGAGCCGGGGGCCAAAGCTCGCTTCCACCTCGGTGATGCCCTTCACCTGGTCGGTAGTGAGCTCGAGCGCTTGCTGCACGGCTTCTTGCTCGTACCAGCTCTTGTTTTTTTCCGCGTCCGGGCCGGCGGCAGCGGCAAGACCCGGCAGCAGGGCGACCGTCACGGCAGTCGCGAACAGGATTCGGAACCTCGGGTTTGAAGTCGTCATTCGAACCTCCAACAACGATTGCTTTTCCCGCGGCAGTATACGGTAGACTGCGGCGCGGTTCGCACTGGAGGGGTTATGAAGTCGGGACGAATGATTGGTTTTGCGATCTTGACGGTCGGGATCGGCCTGGGTCTTTTTTCCCTGATGCCGCAAGGAAACCGATCGGCAGTGAGCAGCATCGACCCGACGCCCAACGCGAACGTCGTTCTGATCACCATTGACACCACGCGCGCCGACCGCTTGGGTTGTTACGGGGGTAACCCCGAGGTCACCCCGGAGATCGATGGTATGGCCCGGCGGGGTGTGCTTTTCGAGCAGATGCAGGCGGCGGCGCCCATCACACTGCCGTCCCACGCTTCGATGCTTTCAGGCCTCTATCCCTATCACCACGGTGTGCGGAACAACGGGATGTTCGCGCTTTCCAGCGACGTGGAAACGCTGGCGACGGTTTTCAACAACGCCGGGTATGCGACCGGCGCCTTCGTCTCGGCCTCGGTCTTGGCCCGTCGCTTCGGCCTCGATCGCGGGTTCGACATCTTTGACGACGACCTCAGTCGCGGATCGCATCTGACCCGCCGCGGGGTTCCGGCGCGCCGGGGTGACCTCACCCTCGAGGCCGCCCTCGACTGGCTAGGTGAGGTGCCTGCGGGGAAGCCCTTCTTCTGTTGGCTCCACCTCTACGATCCCCACGCCCCGTACGACCCGCCGCCTGAATTCAGGCGTCGCTTCCCCACCGACCCCTACACCGGCGAGATTGCTTTCACGGATTCGCTGGTCGGCCAGGTGTTGGAGTTCCTCGAGGACCGGGGGCTGTCCGGCAACACCTTTGTCCATGTGGTCGCCGATCACGGTGAGGCGCTCGGTGAGCACGGCGAGCAGACCCATGCGATCCTCCTCCACCAGGCAACGACCAGGGTTCCGTGGATTGTCGTCGGTCCGTCGGTACCCAGCGGGGAAAGTTACCGGGCCGCAACTTCGGGAGTCGATATCGCCGCCACCGTCGCTGCGCTGGCGGATGTCCCGGTTCCCAATGGAGAGACCGCGGACGGCATCAATGTTTTCGCCGTTGAGGGAAGCGAAACCGGTGCGAACCAGGACCGAGAGATCATTACCGAGATCCTGCTCCCGAAATATCAGTACGGTTGGGCGCCTCTTCTCGGCGTCCGCCAAGGCCGGTGGCAGCTCACCCGGGGGGCGTACTCCGAGCTTTTCGATCTCCAGCTCGACCCGAGGGAGCTGTCGAACGTCTCCGAGAGGGAAAAGACCATTACGGCAGCACTCGAGGAGCGACTCGACGCTCTCACTCAGGTCTCCTCCGGGGACGAGGTCCGTCTGACCCTGTCGCGAAGCGAGCTCGACCAACTGGCAGCCCTCGGTTATATCGGCAGCGAGGCCACCGAACGGCAGGCTCCACCGGATCCGAGGGCCATGATCGGTGCGCACGTCGAGTTCGAGGCCGGGAGAGAGCTGGTCAGCCAGGGAGACACCGACCTCGCCCTCAAGGCGTTGAACAGCGCCCTCGACCGGGATCCCGGCAACGTTGCAATGCTCACCGAGCGGGCGCGGCTCTATCTGCGAACCGGTCAGCTCGATGACGCCCGGAGAGACTTCCAGCGTTGTATGACCCTCGACCCGGAAAGTGCGACGGTGTTCTACGGTATGGCGCAGATCGAGATCCAGGACCGCAACTTCGACAAGGCGCTCGAGCTGGCCGAGATCGGATCGACCAAGAGAGGCGCCTTCGAAAGCCTCTCGGTGGTCAAAGCCCGGGCGTTGATCGGTCTGGGCCGGATGGACGACGCCACCCTTTTCGTCGAGGAGCGGCTGGCCGCAAACCCGAACGATGCGGATCTCCTCGGACTGCGCGGTGACATTTACGCCCACGAAGGCGACACCGAGCAAGCGGAGGAGTACTTCCGAAGAGCGGTGGCCGAGGATGCGCTCCACGCCCCTTCCCGTTTTCTGTTGGCCGAGTTGCTCAAGCGGAACGGACGCGGCGCCGAAGCGGTGGCGGTGCTCGAGGACCTCCTCCGGATTCAGCCGGGCAACCCGCGCGCCCTGGCCGCCATCGGCGATATCAAGATCCAGGACGCCGAATCGGCGGTCGCCTATCTCGAAGAGGCTGTGCGCCTCGATCCGAAAAACTACGAGGCTCTGCTCAATCTCGGGCGGGTCTACCTCCAGATGGGGCTCGGGGCCAAGGGTGAAGCGATGCTGCGGCGGGCGATCGAGAGCCGGCCTTTCAGCAAATCTGCATACAACAACCTGGCTGTCTCGCTCATTATCCAGGGCCGTCTCGCCGAAGCGGAGGAAATGCTCCGAGCGTTGCTCGAGGAGCACCCGGACTTTGCCGAAGCGCGGAACAACCTCTCGCTGACCCTGGCCCGCAGAGGCGATCTGGAGGGGGCGGAGGCCGAGGCTCGGCGCGCCATCGAGTCCAACGAGGACCTTCTCGACCCGAGGTTGACCCTGGCATCGATTCTCAACGAGGCGGGACGCTACACCGAAACGGTCGACGTGCTCGAGCTGTTTGCCGAACAGCAGCCTGCGCACACCGATTTCTCGATCCAGTATGGGATCGGTCTCGTCGGCTCGGGGCGCGCAGAGGACGCAATGCCGTGGCTCGAAAAAGCCGTGGCAGTGACGCAGTCGAGGGACGAACGGGTTGTTCTGGCCCTCGCTCGGGCCAAGGAAGCCGTCGGTCAGCGCAGAGAGGCCCGCGACCTCTACGAGCTCGCCGGCCAGATCTCGACGACCCCACGGATTCGCGCGGAAGCCCTGGCGGCGATCGAGCGGCTCTCCACGGAGGGACCGGACTGACCCGCGCCGCGCGTGCCGCTTCGCGGATGAAGCACTGAGATCGCTCCAGCGAGGGCTTGAATCCGCCCCATCTTCGGTGTAACGTTCGGGCCGGCGAGACGAGCACGAGCTTGTCAGCGGATTGACCTGGTCTCCGCCGTCGCCGATCAATCGCGTCTCACGGCGCCATCGACAAGGAGGCCAATTCATGCCGACGTCAAACGAGTTCATCGCCCTCGAGGAGCGCTACGGCGCCCACAACTACCACCCCCTGGACGTGGTCATCAGTCGCGCATCGGGCGCCTGGGTCTGGGATGTCGAGGGGAAGAAGTACATGGACTTTTTGGCCGCCTACTCGGCGGTCAACCAGGGCCACTGCCACCCGCGCCTGGTCAAGACGCTGGTCGAGCAGTCCTGCCGCGTCGCGCTGACCTCCCGCGCCTTTCGCAACGACCAGCTCGGGCCGTTCTGTCAGGAGCTCTGCGAGCTGACGGGATTTGCGCGGGTCCTGCCCATGAACACCGGTGCCGAGGCCGTCGAGACCGCGGTCAAGGCGGCGCGAAAATGGGGATATACCGTCAAAGGCATCGCCGAGGACCAGGCCGAGATCATCGTCTTTGACGGCAATTTCCACGGCCGGACAACCACCATCGTCAGCTTCTCGGCGGACCCCGAGTACCGATTCGGATTCGGTCCGTTCACCCCGGGTTTCCGAATTCTCCCGTACGGCGACATCGAGGCCGTCAGACAGGCGATCAATCCCAACACCTGCGCCGTTCTGGTCGAGCCGATCCAGGGGGAGGCCGGAATCGTGTCCCCGCCGGAGGGCTTCCTCCGCCAGCTTCGCGAGCTGACCACCGATCACAACGCGCTGCTCGTCACCGACGAGATCCAGTCCGGTCTCGGCCGCACCGGCAGACTCTTCGCCTATGAGCACGAAGGGATCCGCCCGGATATCGTGATCATCGGCAAGGCCCTGTCGGGCGGGATGTACCCGGTTTCGGCCATCCTCGCCGACGACGAGGTCATGGGGGTCTTCAAACCGGGCGAGCACGGCTCGACCTATGGCGGCAACCCCCTCGGGGCCGCGGTGGCCCGGGAAGCGCTCAAGGTTCTCATCGACGAAAAGATGGTCGAGCGCTCCGCCGAACTCGGACATTACTTCATGGACAAGCTCCGCGCCATCACCTCGCCGCACGTCGAGCTGATCCGCGGCAAGGGGCTGTGGATCGGCATCGTCCTCAAGAAGTCGGCGGGCGGGGCGCGTCGATTCTGCGAGGCGCTCCAGGCGGAGGGCCTCCTGTGCAAGGAGACGCACGCGACGGTCATTCGCGTGGCGCCGCCCTTGACCATCACCAGGGATGAGATCGACTGGGCGGTGGAGCGGATCGGGAAGGTCCTGACGACGCTGTAGCGCCTCGCCCGCATCTCTCGCCCGAGAGATGCGGGCTATACTCCCTCCGTGCAAAAACACGGTTCCATCACAGGGCGGCACCTGGCCATTGCGGTGCTCGTCATGGTCGTCGTCAACGTCCAACTGACCTGGTGGATCATTTTCACCACCGGCCAGGCGCGGGACCGGCTCGAACTCGAGCGCGACGTACTCGAGATCCGGGCGCTGGCCTGGGTCGAGATGGCCGCGCTCGCCGGTGAAGACAACGTGCCGCCGATCCCGCAGGGTCTGGAGGTCGTCGAGGCTCCGTTGGTGGAGTCGGCGCGTCCGGCCATCGTGCTCGACGGCGATCCCGACGGTCGGGTGATCCGTCCGACCAGGG
>JAHECW010000001.1:64700-83527 GCA_024641545.1 Acidobacteriota bacterium | reverse complement strand
CCGCCATGGTCCAGGACGCGGCCGTGACCACAGCGAAACTGTCGCCCGCCGGCGGGTCCAATGGCAGCGTGCTCAAGCACAACGGCTCAGCGGTGGTGTGGGGTCAGGACGACGCCGGAGGGCTGACCCTGCCGTACGCCGGAAGCGGCAGCTCTTCCTCTATTCTCTTTCGAGTCGAAAATGCTGCCCAAGGGGGCGCAATCATCGGCACCAGCTCCGGCGGGGAAGGCGTCCGGGGCACCTCATCCGGCGCCCACCAGGCGGGCGTTGTTGGGGTCGTGAGCAACCCGCTCGGCGTCGGTGTTAGCGGCTCTCAAGTCGCCACCAGCACCAACGGCACCCTTGCTGCGCCGGAACACGGTGCATACGGCATTCACTTCCCGACCGGCAACTACGGCTACCTGGGTGCCTCCGAATACAGTGTGATCGGCTGGCGCGGTGACAACTCGGCGGTCGGCGGTCTCGGCTCCGCCAACGGCGTCTACGGCCGCTGCACCGTCGGCGGCGGCCGTTTCGCCGGCTACTTCAACGGCCCGGTCAACATCAACGGCAATCTGTCCAAGTCGGGCGGCAGCTTCAGGATCGACCACCCGCTCGACCCGGAGAATAAGTATCTCTCCCACTCCTTCGTCGAGTCCCCGGACATGATGAACGTCTACAACGGCAACGTCGTCATCGACCAGGCGGGCGAGGCCTGGGTCGAGCTGCCGGGGTGGTTCGAGGCCCTCAATCGCGACTTCCGCTACCAGCTCACCTGCGTCGGCGGCTTCGCGCCGGTGTACATCGCCGAGAAGGTCGCGAACAACAGGTTCAAAATCGCCGGTGGGCGACCGGGCCTCGAGGTCTCGTGGCAGGTCACCGGAATCCGCCAGGACGCCTGGGCCAACGCCCACCGCATCCCGGTCGAGGAGGACAAGCCCGAGGAGGAGCGTGGCACCTACCTCGCCCCCGAGCTTTGGGGGCAACCGGAGGAACAGGGGCTGACCTGGCTGCAGGAGGCCGGCATCCGAGCCGACCGCGATCGCGAAAGGAAAGACCTTCGGTGACCCGCCCGCATCTGGACCCTTGCCGCCGTCGTCCTGACGATCACCGGCCCGGTAGGGGCCACCACCTGTGACGTCGACCGTTTCGACGACAGCACCGTCGGCTCGTATTTGTCCTCGCCCGAGGACTGCGCCCTGCGCACCGTTCGGATCGAACGTTTCACGGTGAGTAGCAACCTCGAGAGCTCGCTGGGAAGGTTGCCAGCTCGGCGCCGGTGATCACGAGCATGATGCCGATCCGGGGATTTCGGCGCCCGGGTACGTCGGCGGTGCGGTGCCCGTGTGCCACCCCCTGGCCGGCAGTCCGGCAGCCGATGCGCCGGTTGCCGCTCCGGGCTACCCGCAGGTCGATCAGCGCACCGACGATGTCGCCGACGGCGGAGGGAGCTCCTCCGCCGTCTTGCGGCCGCGGAGCGCCTCTTCGGTCCACGTTCGGGAAACGGAGGCTCGCAAACGGCTTTTCCACCGCCGGGCTGTCCGGCTGAGGCTGGTGCGCCGGGGTGAGTCCGCCTTACCAGCTCAGACCGGAGAGCCCAGTGTTGTTGCTTACCGTCGTCGAGTTCTTCGGTCGGCCGTCATGGAGTGGACGACGACCATCCGCTCACGTTGCCGGTCTCGAAGCCGTCGGCGAAGAAGGGAAAAATATCGACGGCGACCTTGAGGTTTCCCTCCTCGGGAAAGGCGTAGGTGTCGAGTTCGTGGTACGCGATCGCCCGGCCGAAGCTGTTGGATGCGATCGCCACCGCCGCTGCCTCCTCCTGGTAGGCGCCGGCATTATCAAGCATCGAGCAGGACCAGGTGTAGATCATGCTGATCGGACCGCAATTCGGCACCGCCCCGGGAGGGGCCACGTGGTACGGTTGGGCGAACATCAGGACCGACGGACCCACCATCGACGAGGCGTCGCGGTAGGCGATCATTGGCTCGTCTGCAGCGTCCGCGGTGATCGCCACCGTGCGACCGGCGCCGACGGGTCCGATGTTGTCGTCGATGACGTCGCACTGCCACTCGAACTGTGAAGAGATGCTCGAGAAGCCGCAGTTGCCGCTCGACCCGACATAGGACGCGTACACCATCTCGTCGGTCGTATCGTCGATGTAGGCCACGTGGGGTGTCCCATCGGACTCGACGAAGGCCGAGATCGACCTGCCGGTGTCGTGGGTGTTGATGTAGGGCGACCGGCAGTACCAGCTGTTGCTCGGTCCGCAGTTGCCGCCGGATCCGACCCGCACCGCGTGGTAGGGACGGCCGTTGGTCGCGTCGTAGAAGGCGACGTTGAGCGCGCCCGCAGCGTTGAGCGCGATCGACGTGTACGACCCGAGACCTGGCGCGTTCAAGATGGTGTCGCACTGCCAGTAGCCGGCGACGGCGCCGACGCCGCAGTTGCCGCCGCCGGTGGTTCGGGTCGCGATCATCGCGTAGCCGGAGTTGGTGTTGGTCAGGGTATGGTACGCGACGTAGGGATACCCGTTAAAGGCGAATTCGACCGAGGTGTAGAGCCCTCGGGTCACGACGTTGGTGGTCCCGGTCTGGATCAAATAGGGTGTGAAGGAGCAGCCGCCGGCTAAACACTCTCCCCACGCGTAACCGAGCGAAGACCCGGTGAGATAGGTGATGATCACCTGAATGGTCGTCCCGGCCTTTCGGACCGCGATCGAGTTGTACTTCCCGATATCACCGGTCGAACCGACCAACTGGCAGCTCCACGAGTTGCCCGGCCCGCAGTTGCCGCCCGACCCGACGAAACGGGCGAACCACAGGTCTTGGCCGGATTCATCGTAATAGCTGACGTACGGCACCCCGGTGCCGGGCAGGACCGCCACGTCGATGTGGGTCCCGACATCGCGGGTGGTGTCGATCGTCAGCTCCGACCACCCGCTCTCGGTGGTGTCCGCGAGGAACTCCTCGAGACCGCCGTTGTCTGGCGCGGCAAGAACCCCGGACGCACCCGCGCCGAGAAGGATGAAGACCATGACCCAGGGGGCGAAAGCATTTCTGTTCATTGTGCAGGCTCCTTTTTTGTGTGAACGTGTCGCTCTCACAATGTCCAACGTCGCTGCAACCCGAAAGCGCACACGGAACCGAACCACCGGCACCGGTGAGCTCGATCGTCTTCTGCGGTATATTCGGCATGGTTCACGGCCCGGTCGGAGGGGCGGCCGAGCCCCGGGTCATCGGCACGCGATTTCATGCTGGATCCGACAATTGAACATCCCTGCGCCGGCCGCCGGGGAAGAACTCGAATACTGGATCGGGAGATGCACGAACCCTATCGGATCAAGGTTGTCGAGTCGTTGCCCAGAGTCTCGCCGTCGGCCCGCCGAAAGGCGCTCGAAACTGCCGGGTACAACCCGTTCCACCTCCAGGCCGGGGAGGTCGAGATCGATCTCGTCTCGGACTCGGGAACCGGCGCCATGAGTTCCCGGCAGTGGAGCGCGGTCATGGCTGCGCGCGAGGACTTCTCGGGTCAGGAATCGTTCAGGGATTTCGTTGCGGTGGCGAAGGAGGTCTTCGGATTCGAGCACATCCAGCCCGTCCACCAGGGGCGGGCGGCGGAAAACCTGCTCTTCCGGCTGCTCCTGCGATCGGGCGACGTCGCCCTGTCCAACACGTTTTTCGAGACCACCCGGGCCAATATCGAGGTGCTCGGCTGTGAGGCCCGGGATCTGCCGGATACGAGCCCGCCGTGGTGCGGGAACATCGATCTCGAGCGTCTCGAACGGACGCTTCGTCGAAACCGGCGCGTTCGTCTCATTCTCCTCACCGTGACCAACAATATCGAAGGCGGCCAGCCGGTCTCCCTCGAGAACATCGTGCGCGCCCGCGAGATCGCCGATGCTTATGGCGTCCTGCTGGCTCTCGATGCCAGCAGATTCGCCGGAAATGCATACCTGGTGAAGAAGCTCTCCGGGTCGCGAAAATCGATCAAAGGCCTCTGCCGCGAGAGCTTCGGCCGGAGCCACCTCGCCTTTTTGAGCCTCAAGAAGGACGGGTTGGCCAATGTCGGCGGGATGATCGGTTTCAACGATCATCGGCTCCTGGAACCGCTGGCCCAGGAGGTCATTCGGCAGGAGTCCTACCCCAGCGCCGGTGGCTTGGCCGCGCGCGACCTGGCCGCCATGACCGTGGGTCTGCAGGAGGCTGTGGACGAGCGGGTGATCGGCGCCCACGTTCGGAGCGTGCGGTTCCTGGCCGACGAGCTGAAGAACAACGGCGTCGAGATCTTCGAGCCGGTCGGCGCCCACGGGGTCGTCATCCATCCCCGCGGCGGCGACGAGCACGCGGCGAATGCTCTGGCGGCCGAAATCTATCTCGAGGGCGGTGTCCGGGCGGGCGTGTTTGACGAAACGGTGCGGCTGGCGGTGCCGCGGAGGGTCTACACCCGTGACCACCTCCGACACGTCGCCGAGATCGTCGGTTGGGCCTACCGGCGTCAGCCGATGAACCTGAAGTGCGTCCATCGTCCGGCGGAGTTCTCGAATTTCTTCGCCCGGTTCGAGGCGACGGAGATCGAACGGAGACGGTGATGACCGCAAACCGGCTCCGAACGCTCTCGGCGGTGATTCCAGTGCTCGCGTTCGTCGTCGCTGCCGGTGCCCAGGAGGCGCCGGGCCGGCCGCGGATCCGCGATCTCGGTTACGCCCCGGGAGTCCTCTCGCCGGGGTCGAACAACGCCATCACCGATGTCGCCGGAGTCAAGGTCGGCCATCGGACGCTGATCGAAGGCGAGGCCATCCGCACCGGGGTGACCGCGATCCTGCCGCACGCCGGGAATCTCTTCCGGCTCAAGGTGCCGGCCGCCGTCGTTGTCGGAAACGGGTTCGGCAAGGCTGCCGGGTTCCTCCAGGTCCGGGAGCTCGGCAACCTCGAGACGCCGATCATCCTGACCAACACCTTGAGCATCGGGACCGCGGTCCAGGCGGTCGTCCGCTGGACTCTCGAACAGCCCGGAAACGAACGGGTGGGGTCTGTCAACGCCGTGGTGGGAGAAACCAACGACGGTTATCTCAACGACATCCGCGCCATGCGCCTGACCGGGAAGGACGTCGTCGCGGCAATCGCCGCCGCTCGATCGGGACCGGTGGAGGAGGGGAGCGTCGGCGCCGGAACCGGGGCCCGCGCATTCTGTTGGAAGGGTGGGATCGGCACCGCATCCCGAGTCGTCCCCGCCGCGCTCGGCGGCTACACCGTCGGCGCGTTGGTCCAGTCCAACTTCGGCGGGCTGTTGACCGTCGACGGGGCGCCGGTCGGCGAGCTGCTGGGGTGCGTGCCCTATGGCCTCGCCGCCGAGAACGCGCCGACCGCGGTCGAGGGCGATCCGCGGGGCGACGGATCGTGCATGATCGTCATCGCGACCGACGCCCCGCTCTCAGCGAGAAATCTGGAGCGTGTTGCCCGCAGGGCGATCCTCGGTCTCTCCCGCACCGGGTCGATCATGAGCAACGGATCGGGCGATTTCGTCATCGCCTTCTCGACCCGCAATCTGGAACCGGCCGACCCGGCCGCGCAGGAGCGCGAGGTGGTGGTCGTCGAAAACGACAGCATGAGCCCGCTGTTCCTGGCCACTGTCGAGGCGGTTGAAGAGGCGGTCTACAATTCGCTGCTGAAGGCCACCTCCGTCACCGGGTACGGCGGTCACACAGTCGAGGCCATCCCGGTCGAGTCGCTTCAAGAGATCCTCTCGACCCGTGCCGCCCGTCGTCACTGAGGGGTCCTGTGAACTGCAGCACCCGGTCCCGGAATCCGGCTGAACCCCAGCTCGGACTATTCATGAGCTATCTGCTGCAGCCGGCGACGCCTCCGCGCTCCAAGGCGAGCAAGCCCCCCCGGCATCGGCGCCTCGTCGCCCTCGCGACGAAACCTCATGAACAGTCCGGGCTAGCGTTTCATCGGGAATGTCGTCGCGTCATTGCTTCGATTGTCCACAACGGATGCATAGGCGACGACTCCCGAGCCCGAGATCACTTTGACGACGGCATACCCCGCGCTGAGGCTGTTGAGCCCGAAGCGCCGGCGGAACGGTTCTCCGTCCTGGCGCCACTGACCGGGCGGGATACTCAGGTCGAACGATCCGACTCCGGTACCGTCCGATCGGAAGAGTGCGAATCGGACCGTCGCGGTTGTGCCGCCCATATTGGCCGCACCGACGTTGGCCCGGAAGCTCCCATTCTGCGAGAGCTGGGGAAGATACGCCTCCTGACCCGTGGCCAAACCGTCCGCCGGGTTGTAGCCGTCCATGAACTGACCGAAGGTCCCATTGGTTGCCTGGTTGAAGATCCGGGCGGTGAAGATGAACGGCTGCTGGGTCTTCAGTTTGAGATGACCGGAGTCCTCCAAACCCATCTGACCGACGAGATCGGTGAAAATGGCGTGCCATCCGGGTTGCAGCGGGCTCGCCGCAGCCGAGATCCAGACCGCGGTCGAGGTGTAGAAGGTGACTTCGATTCCCGATGACCGGGTTCCGATGTTGAGTGCGCCGAGATCGGTCCTCCACTGGCTCCCCTGGGCGCCGGGTGCGTGGACCGCAGCAGGGACCCAGTACTCATACGGTCCGCTGCCGGTCTGCGGTCGTTTCATCGGGATCGTCGTCGCGTCGTTGGTGTGGTTGTCCACGACCGATCCGTAGGCGACGACCCCGGAGCCGGAAACGACCCGAGCCACCGCGTATCCCTGGTCGAGGTTGTTGATGCCGAAGCGACGGCGGAAGGGCTCGGGATCCTGCCGCCACTCGCCGGGAGCGAGGTCGATCGTGAAGGCGCCGGCCTGGCTCCCGTCGCCTCGATAGAGCGTGAATCGAACGGTTGCGGGGGAGCCGCTGATGTTCGCGGCGCCGAGATTCGATCGGAAGTCGCCGTTCTGGATCAGTTGAGGGAGGTAGGCCTCCTGACCGGTCGGCAGTCCCCTGGGTGAGGTGTAGCCGTCCATGTACTGACCGAAAGTCCCGCTCGCCGCATGGTTGAATATCCGGGCGGTGACAATGAAAGGCTGAGACGTCTCCAACCTCAGATTTCCGGCTTCCGTGAGACCCATCTGCCCGACGAGATCCGCGAAGATCGCCTGAGAACCGGCCTGAATAGGAGTCGATGACGACGCGGTGTAGATCCCGTTCGATGTGAAGAGGGCGAACGAAATGTCCGAGGCCCGGGTCCCGATATTGAGGGATCCCACATCGATCCGCCACTGCGAGCCCTGGGCGCCCTGGGCGTGGACCGCCGCCGGAATCCAGTAGACATAGGTGCCGCCGCCGCCGCCACCGCCGCCACCACCACCCCCGCCGCCACCACCACCCCCGCCGCCTCCTCCTCCTCCTCCTCCGCATTCCTGAGCGGTCGTCCAGCCGATGTCCTGGAACAAACAGAGCGTGATCGGACCCGGATCGTGGATCGACTCCGCCATGCCGAGTTGGGGGGTCATGAGCGAGTTCCGGTTGCCGGCCGGATAACTGAATTCGTCGAGGTGGGAATAGCTGCTGCCGCTCACCCAGGGGCTGGGCGCCCAGAGCCGCGGGCGGACCCCGGAGTTGACCGCGACCGCCTGCTCTCCTCCCCAGTAGAGATTCTGTCCCTGGAGGACCGCGGCAAGGGAGTCCGACGGGTTCGGGTAGACGCTCGTGTCGATGATGGCGTTGCCGCCGCCGTCTTCGGTGAAATGGTCGTAGATCGACGGAAACCCGGAATCGCCCCACGAACCGATGTCGTTCTCAACGTCGGCCAGACCCACGAAACCGAGGCCGTGGGCGATCTCGTGGAGGACGGTCGTCAGGAAGTCGGTCTTGCCGAAGGGCGTGTTCCCGTCGGTCCCGAGGTACCAGCTCGGGTGATCGGAGTTGAACTCCGCTGTGATGTCGAATTCCCCCGGTCGAAGGTCACTGCCGTAGAGGGCGTCGGCAAGGGGCTCGGGATAGTAGGTGTCCGGATCCGGAAGGATGCCGGCCCTGAACAACGCCGACCCCGCCTGCCCGAGGAGATTGCCGTCAAGAGGTGTCCACGTGGCTTCGATCCGTATCGTCACCGGTGAGGAGATCAGGGAGCTCCAGATATCGACCGCCGTCTGAAATGCAGCCTGCGCCTCTGGTGAGAAGTCGATGTAGGTCACCTCGAACCTCGCGGTGTGAAGTGATGGTCCTCCCTTGGAGGAGTCGCGGCGAAGAACGGCAGCGGGCTCGTCAATGCCGCTGTCGCGAAGCTGGAGGATGGGCCCCGGCCGCATCTCGAATGCGCCGAGATCGGCAGTGGTTCCGGCCCGGGCTCCCGTCGGCACGGCGATGGCGATCGCAATCATCAACAATAATAATCGTCGGTTCATGTGCTCCCTCTTCAATCGCGCCGAATACCGGCAGTCACTCACACTGGATCAGCCGTTGAACTTGGTTTGGGTACTGAATTGATATCTCGACTCAGTATACTCCAGCCCTCGATCGACGTCTCGACGTCACGGACTCGACCGGCTGCTGCGCCGGTCCGCAGTGTTACCGTGGCGCCGAAGAACCGCCGTTTCCGCCCGTGTCCGAAGACGAACGGGAACAGAGGGGAAGCCGAAGATGTTCATCGGTCATTTCGGAGTCGGGTTCGGTGCCAAGGCGGCGGCGCCTCGCGCCTCGCTCGGCGTGCTCTTCCTCGCGGCGCAGTTCGTCGATCTGCTCTGGCCCGCTCTTCTCCTCATGGATCTCGAACATGTCAAGGTCGCCCCGGGTGTGACCCGGGTGACGCCGCTCGATTTCGTCGACTACCCGATCTCGCACAGCCTGCTCGCGGTTGTCGTCTGGTCGGCGCTCTTCGCCGGCGTGTACCACATCATCGCGAAGTACCGCGCCGGCGCGTGGGTGTGCGGCCTCGCGGTCCTCAGCCATTGGGTGTTGGACCTCGTGGTTCACCGGCCGGATCTCCCGCTGGCGCCGGGCGGTGCGGCGCGCCTCGGCCTCGGACTGTGGAACTCGCTGCCGGCGACCCTGGCGGTCGAACTCGCGGTCTTCGGTCTCGGGGTCTATTTCTACCGGAGAACCACCAAGGCCGTCGATCGCACCGGTTCCATCGCACTGTGGGGGCTGGTGGCCTTCCTGCTGCTGGTGTTCGCGTCGAACCTCCTCGGCCCGCCGCCGCCGAGCGAGACCGCGATCGCCTGGGTCGGTCAGGCCCAGTGGCTGCTGGTGCTCTGGGCATTCTGGGTCGATCGTCACCGGGTCGTGGTCGAGCGCCCTGAAGCCTAGCCCGGACTATTCATGAGCTATCCGCTGCAGCCGACGATGCATCCGCGCCGACCTTGCAACGAAACCTGATGAATACTCGGGCTAGGAACTCCTCCGGCTGTTGAGATCGGTCCACATGATCCTGGCGTGGCGGCCCTCGGGCTCGCGTTCGAGTTCGAACGGATCACCGAGCGGGCCTTCGGCACGGGCCAGAATGTCATCGATCCGACCACGGTCTTGGTCATCGAGGCAAAGATCGATAACCCTGAGATTGTCGTCGATATGGGCTTCGGAGCGGGTGCCGATCATCACCGCCGCCACCGGGTCCCGATCGAGGACCCAGCGCGCCGCGATCACCGCGATCGACGTGGCGTGTTTGGCGGCGATCGCCTGCAGCGATTCGAGAAGGAGCCGGTGAAGATCCCAGCCGCCGAACTCATCGATGATGAGCCTGTACTTGGCCAACGAGCGGTTTTCGAACGGCGGTCGGGGGGCGGTTGCGCGGAGGTAATTCTCGGTGAGAAATCCGCCCGCCAGCACGCCGTAACACAGGAGCCGGATCCCCCGGTCCATGCACAGGGCGGTCATGGCGCCTTCGGCTCTCCGATCGAGCAGGGAGTACTGAACCTGGTTCGTCACGATGGGAATACCCGCCGTCGCCAGATCCTCGAGCCGGGACGGGCTGAAGTTCGTGGTTCCGAGACAGCGGATTTTTCCTTCTTCGCCGAGCTCACTGAGCCAGCCCGCCACCTCGATGAAGTTCGGCAGATCGAAATCCCACCAGTGGAATTGGACGAGATCGAGCCGCTCGACCCCGAGCCGGGCCAGCGAAGCCTCGACGGCTTTGGCGACATCGGGCCTCTTGAGGGTGGCCAGAACCGACCGATCGGGCACGTACTTGGTGTGGATCTCCACCGTCGTCGGGCCGCGGCGGGACCGCTTCATCTCCTTCAGCATCGAGCCGAGGAGCTCTTCTACGCCGAGATAGATATCGGCGCAGTCAAAGGTCGTGAACCCGGCGTCGACCAATCGAAGCAGGGAGAGCACGGTTTGCCGTTCATCCGCAGCTTCGGATCGGTGGCCGCGCGACAGTTGCCAGAGTCCGTTGATGATTCGACAGACCGAGTACCCCGGCGCCAGCTCGATGCGGCCGCTCACGGATTCTCCCCGGGCTCGACGGAAACGCCGGGCAGGGGTACCCGGGTGACATCGCCGTGGCGAAAGGTCCTGCGCCCGGTGCGGACGATCCGAAACCGGCCGCCGCAGTTCGGATCGGGGCAGGCGATGACGGTGTCGGTCGTCATCCAGTCGTTGGGATCGGTCTGGCGCTGCTTCGCGGGGAGCAACGGCAGCAGCGCCGCCAGGGGGTAGATCGGGAAGCTCTGGCCCGCCGGGAAAATGAGATTCTCTCCGGAGAGTTCGAAAAAATCGCCCTCCTTGTGGTTGCAGACCATCGCCCTGTCGCCGGCGATCACTTCGACTCGCAGATCCCACAGGGTGAACTCGTCGGCCGGTTCGGTCATGGCGTTCTCCTCTTCCTCCGCCATTCTAGCCCGAAGCATTCATGAGCTATCTGCTGCGGCCGACGTCGCGACGAAACCTCATGAATACTTCGGGCTAAGCGGGCGGGCCCGCATCGCGTTTTCACCGAAAAGACGGAGAGGCGCAAAGAGCATCGCCAGGTGTCTGGTATCTTGAAGCGCCTTGAACGACCAGGATCAGCATCCCGACGTTGTGCGCTTCCGCGGTGGTGTCATCGGCACCCTCGCTCCGTTTGCGCTCTTTCTCGCCGGCGTGGCGTGGCTCGGGCTCTCGGGGGCGCCCGATGAACGCGGTTTCTGGCCGATTCTGACCGCTGCCCTCGCCCTGGCGATGCTGCTGGCGGAGGATCGCTCGACCTGGGCCGAAACCGTCATCCGGGGCATGAGCCGGCCCATCGTGCTGCTGATGATCCTCGCCTGGTTGCTGGCCGGGGTATTGGCGAGCCTGATCAACGCGAGCGGTTTTGTCGATGCCCTTGTCTGGGCGGCGCAGGCCGGCGGCGTCCGCGGCGGCGGCTTCGCGGTCGCCGCGTTTCTCATCTGCTGTCTCGTGTCGACCGCCACCGGGACAAGCCTCGGCACGATGATCCTCTGCGCCCCGCTGCTGTATCCGGCGGCGGCCGGTCTCGCGGCCGACCCGGTCATCCTCATGGGCGCGGTCATCGGGGGCGCGACCTTCGGTGACAACATCTCGCCGGTCTCGGACACCACCATCGCCTCGGCATCGACCCAGGGGGCGGATATCGGAGGGGTGGTCCGGAGCCGGCTCAAGTACGCGATCCCGGCTGCGGCCCTGGCGATCGTGGCCTATGGCGCACTGGGTGGTTCGGATTCAGGAACGGCTGGCGGGCCGGCGGTCGTCGGGGATCTTCGCGCCCTCGCCATGGCCCTCGCACCGGCGGTGGTGATCGCCCTGCTGATCGCTCGGCGACCGCTGCTCGAGGGTCTTCTCAGCGGGATCCTGGTGGCGGCGGGCCTCGGTCTGGCGCTCGGTTTGATCGGCATCCATCAAATCATCTTCATCGATGTCGAGAGCTTCTCGGCGAAGGGACTGATTATCGACGGGATGGAGCGCGGGATCGGGATCTCGATCTTCACGATCCTGCTTTCAGGCCTGGTGGCCGGGATCGAGGCGTCGGGCATCCTCGGCAGGATCGTCGACGGGACCACCAAGTGGATCCGGTCGGCGCGCGGCGTCGAGGCCTGGATGTTCTCGACCACCTCGGCGGCGGTGCTTCTGACCACCCACTCGGTGGTGGCGCTGCTGACGGTGGGCGGGTATGCGAAGCAGATCGGAGAGCGGTTCGGACTCGCCAGCTACCGTCGAGCCAACATCCTCGATCTCACCGTCTGCATCTACCCGTTCATCGTCCCGTACTGTATCCCGACCGTCCTCGCCTCGAGCACCACCGGTTCCGGTATCGCCGCCGGTCTGCCGCACCTCGCCCCGCTCCAGATCGGACTGGTCAACTTCCACTCGTGGGCGTTGCTGCTGGTGACCGTGATCGCCATCGCAACCGGGTACGGGCGGTTCGGACCATCACCGGATTCACAAGGCTGAATCATCTCCGGATCGGGGTCTTTTTGTCGGAGAATTCCGGTGTGATGGTGATGCTTCCAGCTCCGAGATTGTCGTCAGCTTTCTTCTCGGGATTGAAGTACACGACCGCCCCAAGCTGGGTGCCGGCTTTCGCCATTGGCGTCTGAATGACTTGAACGAGGATGCCCGAAACGGGACTCTCGTATTCACGGACGATATAACCAAAAGCATCGTATTGCACGAAGAGGGTTTCGCCCACATCCACATCGCTCAACATTTCAACCTGAGGGATGATAAAACCACCGTATTCTGCGTGGTTGTATTTGCCTGCCTGTTGAGATTTTCATTCACCTTTACGGGTCCGGACGGCACGAACTCGCGTATATTCCCGATCAAACCTGGAATGTTGAGTTGATGAACGATTGTAACTGTGCCCGACATATTGTTTGGATTGAGCTTCCTCTTTATCAGGTGGGCCGAAAGATATGAGTTCATTTCGTTGGCGTGAACACCCGCTACAAATATGATTCTCTTGCCGTCCTTAATGCCTCTTATCACGGACACGGGAACGTAGTAGTATTGACCGGCATTATTCTCGCAACATGCCCGAAAATAGAACTCGTGAACTTCTCCCATTGCGAGGTCCGAGACGTCGAGTTTTGTGACGACCCGGCGCCCTTGGATGAGATCTCCATTGAAGACTGTTTCCGCCCGGGTTGAGGATGCAAGCGAGGTCAATATTCCGATTAATAGAATAAGTATTTTCATGGTTACGCCCTGGTCTTTTCGGCCGGTGCGACGGTCTTCGTCGGATTAAGGAAGGGTGATTGTCCGCCTCTCGGGATCGGGGTTCTGACGGTACAGGATCGCGATCCTCCCGATCATACCGACGCACTCGCAGTCGAGGCGCTCCTCGATTGCGGGCACGAGTTCTTCCCGTTCATCGCGTTCGGCGGCCATTTTGATTTTGATCAGCTCGTGCGCCGCGATGGCGTCGTCGATGGCTCCGAAGACGTTGTCGGTCAGTCCTTCCTTGCCGATCTGCACGAGCGGTTTGTAGCCGTGTGCAACGCCCCGGAGGAATTTTCGTTGCGCGCCGTTGAGTCTGCCCATTCTGCCCCCTTCCGCGTGCGCAGGGTAGCATTTGTCGGCACCGTCTGGGACTGCGATCCGATGGAATACAATGGCGGTCGGCATCATGCAAAACCTCGTCCTGTCGGTGTGCTGCGGTTTGTTGGCGTTTTCCGCCATTGGAGCCGAGCAGGGCGACCTGATCTTCTCCGATGGCTTCGAATCCGGCGACACATCGATGTGGAGTTCGGTCGAGGGCGGAATCTGGCGGCCGCCGCCCGGAACCTCGTGGCAGTGGCAACTGACCGATCCCATCGATACCTCCATTGATGTCGAGATGTACGACATCGACCTCTTCGACGTGCCGTCGGCGACGATCGCCGATCTCAAAGCCGCCGGACGGGCGGTGATCTGCTACTTCTCGGCGGGTTCGTGGGAGAACTGGAGGCCGGACGCCGGGGACTACCCTGCTGCGGTTCTCGGGAACCCGCTCGACGGCTGGCCGGGTGAGAAATGGGTCGACATCCGGCGGCTCGATCTCCTCGGTCCGATCCTCGAGGCGCGTCTCGACCTCGCCCGCGGCAAGAACTGCACCGGGGTCGAGCCCGACAACGTCGACGGCTATCAGAACGACAGCGGGTTCCCGCTGTCCGCAGGCGATCAACAGGTCTTCAACGGTTGGTTGGCCGAACAGGCGCACCGGCGCGGTTTGTCGGTCGGGCTGAAGAACGACCTCGACCAGATTCCGGATCTCGAACCGTTCTTCGACTGGGCTCTCGACGAGCAGTGCTACGAGTACTCGGAGTGCGACCTGCTGCAGCCGTTCATCGATGCCGGCAAAGCGGTCTTCGGGGTCGAATATGCCGGCGACGAGTTGGTCTTCTGCCCCTATTTCAACGCTCTCGGATACTCCTGGCTCATGAAGAACATCGACCTGGGGGCCTGGCGAATCGACTGCCGCGACATTCCTTAGGGCCGGTTGAGCTCAACCGTTGTCGCGGCCGGATCGAGTCCACCGCTGATCGGCGGCAGAAAACCACCCATTTCGGCGAATCTGCGAGAGAATGGAATGTCGCTTCTGCATCAACGAGGTTGATTCGAGTCGGTTCTTCGCAGGCCAGATCTGACACGACCGCGCGCAGCAGTGCGTTGAGGGGCACACGCCATGGCGAATCAGGAACACCTCGAGAAGGTCCTTTCGGGTCAATGGAACCGGTGGAAGACGGCGAATCCGACGGCGGTTCCCGATCTGGTGGGCGCCGACTTGACCGGAGCGGATCTCTCGGGGCTCGACCTGAGCCGGGGAACCATGACCGGGGCGAAGCTCCAGGGGGCCACTCTCCGCAGCGCCGATCTCGCGGGAGTCCAGTTCGACAATGCGGTCTTCGATTCGACGGTCTTTGACGAAGCCTACTGTTCGGGGATCCACCTCTCACAGCTCGAAATGAAGGGCTCGTCCTTTGTCAAAGCGGTGATGACCGACGCAGTGCTGCGCGGAACCGATTTCAAAGGGTGCGCGATGACGGGCGTCAAGCTCGCGGGAGTCACTCTCGCGAGCGCAAACCTCGATCGCGCCGACCTGTCGGGCGCCGATTTGTCGGGCGCCGATCTCCGCACCGCGAGCTTTAACGGAAGCACGCTCGTGGGCGTCGTGATGAAAGACACGGTCATGGACCGCGTCTCCTTCACCGGGGCCAACCTGGCGAGCAGCGTATTCCTCGGGGGAAGCGCAAAGGGCGCGCAGTTCGTCGGGGCCAATCTGTTCAAGGTCAAGGTCACGAAGGGCAGCTTCAGGGACGCCAACTTCATGCGGGTGAACATGCGGGAGGCGGAACTCATCGAGACCGACCTCCAGAACGCCGTCTTCGAGGAAGCGGACCTCACCGGCAGCCGGTGGTTCGCCTGCAACGCCCAGGCGGCCGATCTCAGGCGGGCGACAGTCTCCAACATGCTGCTCGAGGGAATCCAGCTGGCCGCGGCCAGGCTCGACGGGCTGGATCTGACGACGCTCCGGGCCGACGGACTTTCGCTGGTCCGCGCCAGTCTGATCGGCGCCACGCTTTCCGGGATGAGCATGAACGGTTGGCGGATGGAGCAGGTCCGCTTCGACAACGCTGATCTCAGCAACGCCAACTTCGAGCGGTCCGACCTCGAGGGCGCACGGTTTACCGGCGCGAAGATGCGGGGAACCCGGTTTCAGAATGCCTCTCTCGCAAACATCATGGCCAATAGGGCCAACCTCGCGCACAGCGACTTCACCTCGGCGGATCTCAGCGGCGCCGATCTGAGTTCGGCGGATCTCCGCCATTCCAAGCTGGTGGAAGCCGACTGCAGCCACTGTCGTTTCTCCGGTGCGGACCTCAGGGGGGCCGACCTGTCGAAGGCGATCCTCACCGGCGCCAGGCTGTGGGGCGCTCGTGTCGGCAAGACGACCTTCCCCGGCTCGGCCTTCCATTGGCAGCTCGTGCTGTCGCTGGTCGGCGGGTTCGTCAAGCCGAAAGCCGCCGGGAGGAACTAGGTCGGAGCTCTCATCCGGGCTCGCCGTTGTCTCGATTCTCGAGGGCGCGGCGCGCGATCTTCTTCTCGAGCTCCTCGAAGGTGACTCCGAGCCGGTGAGCCGTGCCGACCGCCAGCGAGGTCGAGGCCACGCCCGGGAGAAAGCGATAGGTGGGACCCTGATCGGGATCGACCTCGGCCTGGAGGAACCGAAGCGCCTCCATGGTGGACTCGGACTCGAGTTTCTGGGCGAAGTCGAGAAAGTGGGTGGTGACGAAAGCGACCGGGTCGATCCGCTGGAGCATCCGTAGCACCAGTTCGATGATCTCGACGGCTTCGGACGGGTTGGTGCCCGAACAGAGTTCATCGAGGAGGATGAGAGAGTTCGGCGGCGCGTGCTCGAAGAGCGTCCCGAGACGGACCATCTCGGAGCCGAGCCTGCCCTCCGCCTGGTCTGCCCGGTCGATCTCGATGATCGATGCGAAGAGCCCCGAAACCACCGGCATCCGGGCGCTGCGGCATGGCGCGTAGAGCCCCGACTGCCCGAGGACCTGAGCGAGACCGATAGCCTGGAGCAGGCGGGTCTTGCCTCCCGAGTTGGGTCCCGTCACGAGGGTGACCGAAGCTGCGACGTCTATTTCGAGATCGGTCGGCACCGGGCGTTCGGTGATGGCCAGGAGAAGCGGGTTGAAGAGCTCGTCGAACGCGAGATCCGCGCCGTGCTCGATCTTCGGGAGACAGACCGACAGACCCCGGGCTCGAGCATCCGCGGCCATGCCGCGAGCCGCGAGATAGACTTCGAGGTGGCAGAGGGTCTGAACCACCCTGACCATGGCGGGCGCCACGTCCTGATAGACCCCCATGACGAGACGGTCCACCAACTCGTCGGCGCCCAGCCCATAGCGGTGGTAGAAGACCCGCAGTCGGTCCCACCAGCGCCGGATGGGTCTGCGGAAGAACGGGTTGCCGCGGCATTCCGCCAGCTTTCTGATTTCCAGGTGGCGGAGCCGGCCATTCGCCCCGATGACGACCTCCAGGTCGAGGTGCGCCATCGCCGCGTCGTGATCGAGCAGCGCCTCCATCCGGCCGAATGCGCGTGAGCTGCGGATCTTCGCCCCGACGTCGCAGAGACGATGGAGACCCGATTCGGCGGAGGTGAAACCCTCGGTCATCAGCACCACGACCTTGAAAAACGCCCGCAGCACGTCGAGCCGAAAACGGACCGGTTCGAGGCGGGCGTCGTCGCGGGAGGCGCGCAGCAGCGCCAACAGATCGTAGATGCTGCGCGCCAGGTTCTCGGTTGCACCGGCGAGGGCGGGTCGTTCTTCGAACTCGCGGAGAATGGCCTGCCGATAGCGGATGTGATCGGGGTCGACGGGAGGGTTGGCGAGGACCCGTTTCAGGAACCGGCTGTGCATGGGGACGGTGACGCCGTTGAGCTCGAGCGAGAAGACCCGTCGAACCAGGTCGCCGAGGAAGAGATCGTCGGCGAAGTGGGCTGAATCCCAGCGGCTCGTCCCGATCGCGAGATCGTTAAGCGCTTCGTCGGTTTCGCCGGCGCTGGCGCGACCGAGAAAGGCGAGATCGAGGAGATCGAGCAGGCGTGCGCGATCGGGGCCGTTCGTGATCGACGGGGCGAGCAGATCGGGTAACGGGAGATCCGCGAACTCACCCCACCGATCCAGGTCGGAGCGCTGGGAAGCGCCGGCCAACAGCTGGCGAATGGTGGTCGCGAATCCGGATTCAGGGCGGTGAAACCTGCGATCGTCGTCGTTTCGCAGGCGACCACCGGCGTCGCGCCCGACGCGTCGTCTCAGTTGGGTGCTGCGAATCGCCATTTGGAAAATCCTACACCAGCGCGGACAAGCCTGCGCGCCGGCGCCGGTCGGTGCATCACCGGCTCGATTCGGCTTCGATGGGTGCGTCAGGCATCCGAGGATGCGCCCATCAGCGTCCGGAGACGGCGAAAGATCTCCCGCGATGCCCGTTTGTCGCCGTTGGTGTGGACGCTCCGCGCCAGGTTCGTCAAGGTCTGGCGGTCGAGAGCGGGCAGCCGAGCCGCCGCGGTCTCGATGGCCTCGGCGAATCGGTCCGGGTCGCACAGGGCGTCCCGCAGCTCCTCGATCTGGTGCATGCGGTCACGTTCGGCACGGTTGCTTCGACCGACGGCGTCGAGCGCTGCGCGAACCGCTTCCGAGGCGGCCTCGTCCCGGCGCAGGAGACTGGCGAGGTGTTTGATCTCGCGTTTCCGAGCGCCGCGGGACGTGATGCTGCGCGCCTGATCGAGCACTTCCCGCAGGTCATCGGGCACGGGCAGGCGCCGGCACACCGCTTCAGTCGACTCGACCATGCGCACCGCCAGAGAATCGATCGCCCGGGCCGCCCTCTTCTTGGCGCTGCGACCGCGGCCCTCGCGCTCATTGTGTGGATCCTCGACCACGCCGGTTCTCCTTGTCCCGCACCATTCTGACACGGGCGGGGCGCGTTTTCGTTTTCACTGCGATGACGGGAGAGCCGAATCGGTCGCGGCCGAAGCCTCGCGGAATCGGCGCCCTCTCGAGCTGGGGTACCATGTCGCGATGGTCGACGTTGATTCGAGGGACGCCTGTCCCGGACCGGCCCGCGGGCTTCCGTCACGAGGCTGGTCGGTGGCCGTGTTCTTGTCCGCCCTGGTGGTCTTCGTGCTGTCGCCGGTGCGCCAGGTTTCGGATGCCTCGTACTCGCTGCTCGTCAGCGAGAGCCTCCTCCGCCATGGCACGATTGCCCTGGACGCCTTTGTCGAAACCCCGCTCGATCCGGCCGCGCACCCGGCCTCGTCGGGTGGCGAACTGCCCTACCACCTGGTGAAATCCGGCGGCCACGTCTACTACGCCTATCCATCAGGGACGTCGATTCTGTCGCTGCCCTACGTCGCGCTGTCCCACCTGGTCGGGATGTCGGCGGTGTTCCCG
>JAHECW010000001.1:0-64690 GCA_024641545.1 Acidobacteriota bacterium | reverse complement strand
CCCGCTGGGCTCTCGCCTTCACCGCGGCGGCGGCGCTGACGACCCAGGTGTGGTCGACGGCCTCGCGCGGTCTGTGGTCGCACACCTGGGCCATCCTGCTTGTCGCGACCGCCATTCTCGTCCTGGTCCGTCACGAGACCGGTGCCGGAAGAATCCGCCCGGCACTGCTCGCCACGATCATGTGCTGGGCCTATTTCACCCGGCCGACCATGGCGATCGGGGCGGCGGCGATCGGCCTCTACCTCGCGCTTCGATTCCGCCGGGCGCTGGCGCCCTACGCGGCGACCGCCGCCGGTTGGCTGGCGGTCTTCGTCGCGGTCTCGTGGCTCCAGTACGGACGACTCCTGCCCCCGTACTACCGACCGACCAAGCTCGGGAGCCCCGAGTTCTTCACCGGTCTGACGGCCAATCTGGTATCGCCGAGCCGGGGCCTGCTGATCTTTCTTCCCCATCTCCTCGCCATCGCCTATCTCCTGATCCGCGCCCGGCGGAGGTCGGATCTCATGCCGCTCGCGATCGTCGGCGCCACCGCCGCTCTTGGCCACCTCCTGGTCGTGGCGAGCTTCCCGATCTGGTGGGGCGGCGAGGGCTTTGGCCCTCGGCTCATGACCGACGCGGCGCCATGGTTGATCCTCGTCGCGCTCGCCGCGATTCACGGCTGGGAGAAAACCCGATCGGATCGTCCGAAGGGCGTCGCGCGATTCCGGGTCGAGGCGGCGGTGCTGGTAGCGCTCTCGCTCGTGGCGCTCGGCGCCAACGGGGTCGGCGCTCTGTCCGCGGCCAGCAACGAGTGGAACTGGACGCCGGTCAGCGTCGATCAGGACCCGTCGCGGGTGTGGGACTGGCGCGATGCGCAGTTTCTGGCGCCCTGGCGAGACGCCCGGGTCGGATCGGTGGCCCGGTGAAGCGGCACGAGGTCGTGATCGAGTTCGGCGGGATTCGGGACCCCGCCGGTTCTGTGCCGGGATTCCGTAAATGATCGAGTTCCTGCGCTCAAGAGAAACCCAACGATGAAGAACCGGCAACCGGTGATGTCCCGAAGAACGAGCCTCTCAGTGATGTGGGCGGCCTACCTGTGGGCCGTCGCCGTCTCGCTTGCCATCGGGTCTCAGCTGCCCGTCGCGTCTCCGCTTGTCAAGGCCGGGATCGTAGACCTCGTCGCCACGGTGATGATCTTCGCCGTTTCGGTGATCTTCGACAACTCCAGCATCTACGACCCATACTGGAGCCTGGCCCCCATCGCCATGACGGGTTATTGGCTGGTCCGGTCGCCGGGCGATCCGGCCGACAACTGGCGCGGCGTGATCGTGTTGCTTCTGGTGGCCGTATGGGGTGTCAGGCTCACCGCGAACTTCCTCGCGCACTGGAGGGGGATGCGACATGAGGACTGGCGGTATGCGGACTTCCGGGAGAAGGCGGGCCGCTTCTACTGGGTGGTGAGCTTCTTCGGGTTCCACCTCGTCCCCACGGTGATCGTCTTTGCGGGCTGCGTCCCGATCTACTATGCCTGCACCACCCGCGGTTCCCTGGGCGCGATGGATGTCGTCGCCACCGTGGTGACCCTGGCGGCCATCACCATCGAGACCGTGTCCGACGCCCAGATGCGCGCCGCGGCGGCCGCCGGCAAGGTCGACGGAACGACCTTTCGCGGTGGGCTGTGGGCTTATTCGCGCCACCCCAACTACTTCGGCGAGCTGATGTTCTGGTGGGGGATGTACCTTTTCGGCCTGGCGGCGGACACGGGTTACTGGTGGACCGTCTTCGGTCCCCTCGGTGTGACCGTCCTGTTTCTGACCGTGAGCCTGCCGCTCATCGAGGCCCGGATGATGAAGCGGCGCAGCGACTACCGGCAAGTCGTAGCGGAGGTTGCGAAGCTCGTTCCCCGGTTACCCAAACGGAGCTAGCTCCCCCAGTACCACGCCTCGAAGGACTGGATCTTCCGGACTCGTGCGCGGGATCCCCGGCCGGCGGGGAACCAGGCGAGTTCGAGACCCCCGCCTTCGGGCGCACGGGCGGATCGCGCCCGGACGCCTCTCAGCCCGGCCGATTTCGCCGTCGACCCGATGGATTGGCACACCGCGTGCCCGACGGGCCGGCCGTCGGTGTCGAGCGGGTAGGTGGGGGGCAGGCCTACCGCCGCCACCCCCGGTCGGCTGTGGACGTCCGCGACGCGTTGCCGGGCGGGTAAGGTTGCGTGGACCAGGACCGGACCGGTTTCGTCGACAAGGTCTTCAGGATCGTAGGGCCAGCCGGCGATGAACTGCCGGAGATTGAGTCGGGCGGTGATCCGGTCTTCATTGAGATAGAGGGTCGGGTGGCTGCCGGGTGGATTCCAGCGGCCGCCGAGGACCGCGGCAAAGGTCGGGTCGAGAGGATCGACCCAGTCGGTCTCAGCGATCCGGTACCAGGTGCGGCCCTCGGGGAGGATCTCGCTGCGCACTAATGTGCGTCTCCGAAACGGAACATCCTCCGGCAGGCGAGGAGGACATCACGGCTGCGGCCCTGATGCACCAGGTCGAGCAGCGACAGACCGCCGAGTTGCGCCGACCCGCGTCGCACGACCGCCGGAATGCGGTCGCGTTTGAGGTGGCGGACGAGCAGATCGGTGGCGGACGAGAGATCGGCCACCGCTTCGATCCGGCCGGCCGGCACGCCTCGAGCCCGCCATTTCGCGATCGCCTGCCGGGTGACGCCGAAGAGCGCGGCCGCATCGGTCTGGCTCAGATTCCACACCGCGAGAATGCGGTCGAAACCGGCGCGGGCGCGGTGCCGATCGAGCGATCGTTGGAGTTCCGACAACCACGCCTCGTCGGCGCTGCGAAGCAGGGCGCGCGCGGCCTCGCTCGGGGCGAGCTCGGTCAATTCG
The DNA here is from genome assembly GCA_024641545.1 of Acidobacteriota bacterium. Taxonomy (GTDB): domain Bacteria; phylum Acidobacteriota; class Thermoanaerobaculia; order Thermoanaerobaculales; family Sulfomarinibacteraceae; genus JAHECW01. Next base: position 61,824 of record JAHECW010000001.1, on the reverse strand, counting down.
ACGGTTTGAATCCCCATGTTCTCCTCGCTGGCAACCATATGTCAACCGCAACCTTCTGTCAACCGCAAGGCGCCATCGGCCGACTGACTGAATCACCTGCGGGCGCCGGTGCCTGTGCGAAGCCCGACCCGTGGCGCGACGGTGCGAGCGTGTTCTTGACAACGATGGACATCGCGCCCATGTTGGTCTGCAACTGCTCGTGCTCGCGGAAATACGGAGGAACGGAGATGCGGAAGCAGGCATCGGCGCACGCGCGCGTCCGGCGGATCACCATCGATGAACGGCTGGACGGAGACCTCGTGAAGATCGGGGTCGCCGATCTCCTGCCCGGTCACACGAACCTCGGCGACGACGCCCTGGACAGCTGGTCCGAGGAGCGGGTCAAGCTCATCCGACCGTCAACCTGCCTGCGCAGCTTCGGTCTGAGCCGGAACCATCCCGAGCTGCGGAGCCTCGTCGCCGAGCTGCCGCTGGGACCGGAAGACAACGACCCCACGGGTGCGTTCTGGAGATCGCTCGAGGAGGGCCAGGTCTATCTCGCCGGCGAGATCGAGGCGGTGGGCGCGGGTCGGTCGAGCATCGAGGGCATCACGGCGTCGCCGGGGGCGTTCTCGGTCGTCCGCATCGATCGGATCCCGGTGATCAAGAACAAGCACAAGGAGCTCTACTCCGCGGCGCTCCGGGAAGGGCGCTGATCCATGCCGGCCGCCATCCAGCCTTCCGAGCTCGTCGTCCACGTGATGAACGTGGGCTTCGGCGATGCGATCCTTCTCGAGTTGCCGACGACGGCGGACGGCGAGAACCTTCTCGGGATCGTCGACTGCTACAAGGGCGCGAAGATGCTCGACTACATCAAGGCCCTTCAACTCGTCCGCCCCTTCGCCGGGGTCGCCTTCATCTGCGCGACCCACCCTCACCTCGACCACGTCGCCGGGATCCGGACGCTCCTCGAGGACCCGTTGACGAGACCGCGCGAGTTCTGGGACAGCGGATTCAGACACAAGACCACGACCTACCTCAACATTCTCGAGACGATCCACCGGGAGAAGATCCCGATGCGGCGGATCTCCTCCGGGATGGAGTTCTACTACGGAACACTGCGGATCACCGCGCTCGGTCCATCGGTGGCGCTGCGCAACCGCTACGCGACGTACGGCATCGACATGAACAACGCCTCCATCGTGCTTCGGCTCGAGAACTGCGCGGACGACGTGGTCGTCGTCGAATCGCTTCGATACCGTGACCGGGAAGATCCCGAGATCCTCCGCGACGCGGGAGATTCGGTGGTGATCCTCGGCGCCGACGCGGAGTTCGACAACTGGGCCCAGATCGCCGAGGAGTACCCCCACGTGGAACGGACTAGCAAGCACGACCCGTTGGTCAAGAAGGTCGTCAACCTCCTGAACTGTTCGGTTCTCAAGGTGTCGCACCACGGCAGCATGCACAGCGCTCCGCTCGACGTCTATGAGCGGATGTCACCCTCCCTCGCGATTCTCTCGAGCAAGCAGGAGGTCAGCAGCGTGACGCACGGCGCCCTTTCGCTCACCCGGACGCTCTATCCCCACCCCGTCGCCGTCGAGACGCTGAGGGAATCCGGCAGCGAAGTCCTGAGCACCGACGGGTTCTACGAAGGGCTGGTCGGCGGCGCGAACAGCCACCCCGGCACCATCGTCGTGGCGGTCGCCCCGGGCATGCAACCGAGGTACACCAAGCTGTCGGACGACCCGGATTCGGTTCCGGCACCGCCCGTTTCGGTCAGCGCGTGAAGTCGGTTCGGCCCTGATAGAGGGTTGCGGCGACCACCATGGTCGCGATCACGACCGTCACCTGGGCCAGCTGGACGTGAACGGAATGCAGGAAGAACTGGGATCCCGCAAGGACCAGGATCACGCCGGCGAAGAACGCCCAGCCGACGAGAGCGGCACGGCCGCGGCGCTCGCGGCGGGCCGCCGTCGATTCCTGCGCCAACGGTCCCAGCTGCGCGTACGCCCAGAACTGAACCATGAAACCGAAGGCGATCCGCAGGGCTGAGGGTTCGAGCTTACCGGCCACCAGAGTGGCCAGGCCCAGCAGGGGCGCGAGCGCGAGGGCGCTCAAGGCGACAAAGCACACCGGCAGCAGGACGTTCACCCATGCAAGCTGGCGGGGGGTGATGGTCCCCGACAACAGCAGGCGGGCTCGCCGTTCCTCGACGCGAAGGCCCCCGGCGATGAAGGAAACCACCATGCCTGCCATGATCGGAAACATCGCCACGACAAAACCCGGCGGTCCCTCCCCTTCGTTCGCCAACCGCATCAGCACGCTCAGCAGCAGGACGACGCCGGCGGCGATGCCGAGGCCGCCGAGCAGCCACGGCCGGAAATAGGCGAGTTCAGCTTTCAGCGCGTGCCACATGGTGACCCTCCTTGAGGATTTGGACCGCGATCTCGTCCACGGTCATCCGCGAAACCTCGACCGCCTCGGCGCCGAGCTCGGCGAGTTGCTGCAGCGTCGTCTCGGCTTCCCGAGTGATGATCTGGTGTTCGGCCCGCACCCGGCGGTGTTCGACGACGCCGGTGAGTTCGATGCCCTCGTTCGCGAGCCGGAAGGAAACCCGCCGCCAGCTCTCGCTCAGCTCATCCCGGCCGGTGCGCAGCACCAGCCGGCCGTCGCGCAGGAACGCCAGTTCGTCGGCGAGGCGGCTGATGTCGGACAGGACGTGGGTTGAGTAGAGCACCGCGTGCTCGCCGTCCTCGGTGATCTCCCACAGCACGTCCAGGACCTCCGAGCGGACCACCGGGTCCAGACCGGCGGTGGGTTCGTCGAGCAGGAGCAGCCGCGGACCGTGCGCCAGCGCCGCCACCAAAGCGAGCTTGGTCTTGTTGCCTCGCGACAGCTTGTTCACCGGTTTGTCCAGGGGCAGCGCAAACCGCTGGACAAACCTGTTCGCCCGGTCTTTCGACCATCCGGGGAGCAGTTCGGACAGGAATTTCAGGTTTCGGGCGGCGGTCCAACCCTGGAAGAACCCGTTTTCCTCGCCGACATAGCCGATGTCGCGGCGATATTCGGCCCGATCCGGTCGGACCGGGGCGCCGAAGACCTCGGTGCCGCCTTCATCGGGCACGACCAGACCGGCCATGCAGTTGAGGGTCGTGGTCTTCCCGGCGCCGTTGGGCCCCACCAGAGCGAGCACGGTGCCGGGCTCCAGAACGAGGTCGAGCGGGCCAAGTTGGAACCCGGGAAAGCGTTTGGTCAGACCGCTCAGGCTGGCGGCGGGGGATGCATCCGGTCGATGATCAGCCATTGGATCGTCCTTCCCGTAGAAGTTCGTCCAGAATCCGCCGCATCTCGGCCTCGCTCAGACCTTCGGCCACCGCGTGTGCCACAAGCCGGCCCAGCGCGTCTGCAAACCGTTCTTCGGCCATCTTCTGTTTCCTTTCCTCGGCCATGGGCGCCACCCAGAACCCCTTGCCCCTGCGGGACTGGAGGAGACCTTCGCGCTCGAGGTCGTCGTACGCCCGCTGCACGGTGATGACGCTGACCCGCTGTTCCTTGGCCAGACGGCGGATCGAGGGCAGGGCCTCGCCGTCGGGAAGGTCCTCGGTGAGGATCTTCGCGCGGATCTGGCGCGACATCTGGGCGTGCAGCGGTTCGTCGGAGAGTTCCGACAGGTTGAGTATCACGGCGCCCCCCCGGCTGGCCTGGGTACCAGCATCGCCGCGGTCCAGTCGTCTTCCGGAAGCCGGCCGGTCCGCAGCTGGACCCGTTCGAAGAGCCCGGTGAGCCACGTCGAAGGTTCGTCGGTCGACGGCTCATCGGCGAACAGCGACTCCAAAGCCTGGTATCCCAGCGGGTCGCCATCGGCGTCGCGCGCCTCGGGCAGGCCGTCGGTGATCAGCAGCAGCCGGTCATCCTCGCCGACCTCCACCGTGCGCGATGAATAGGCCACCTCCGGGCGGATGCCGAGCGGCAGCCGCGGACCGGGCGCCGACAACGGTCGCGGGGCGCAGCCGCGCCGTACCAGATAGGGATCCGGCGCCCCGGCGTTGGCCAACTCGACCGACCGGTCGGCGGGACGGTAGCGGGCCAGGGTCAGGGCGACGAATTCGCCGCGACCGAGCTCTGGGACCAGCCGGCGGTTGAGAGCGGTGAGTGACTCGGCGACGCTGCCCTTGGAGGTGACGAACGGCAGCATCGCCTTGACCGAGGCCATGATGAGACTGGCGGCGAAACCCTTGCCGGCGACATCGGCGACCACGACATCAACGCTGCCGTCGGCGCGTTGCAGGACATCGTAGAAGTCGCCGGCGACCACTCGCGCCGGTACGCAGCGGGAGGCGACCTCCCAGCCGGGGCCACTGAGTTCGGACGGCGGCAGCAGGCGGCGCTGGACGTCGCGGGCCATCTCCAGTTCACGACGCCCGAGCTCCTGCGCCACCAGTTCATCGAGCTGGAGGCGTTCCACCAGATCGCGCCTGCGGTCGGGACCGATGGCCGCCACCCGGGCTTCTTCCGAGGCGGTGCCGGTGAGCAGGCCCTCTGAAATCAGGAGCTCGTATGCGGCCTCGACCGTCGACGGCGCCACCCGGTGCTGCCGGGCCAGCTGGCGGTGAGATGGAAGAGCGTCGCCGGCCGCGAGCTCGCCGCGGACGATGCGGCCGTGGAGCTGACGCGCGATCTGGTCGCGCAGCGGTTCCGGGTCATCGGCGACCAGGTGGAGAAGCAGTGCAAGTGCATTACTGTTCATATACGATATATACAATAGGTTCCGGACGACTCGTTGTCAAGAGCTGGGGAGGGAGGCTCAGCGCTTGAGCCTTGACTGGATCCAGGAAGGCGAGAACCCGGTCTTGGCTTCCCCGTCGATGACCACCGTCGGGAAGGCGACGCGGCCGGTTAACCTTTTCATCGCGGCCCGGTGCTGCGCCTGCTGACCCTCGGGCAGGGCGTCGACCTCGATGACGGTCGCCGGGATGTTGTTGTCGGTGAGGTACCGCTTCAACGGTTTGCAGTACGGGCACCAGGTCGCGGAGTAGACGGTGACGGACTTCGGCGGCGCCGGTGCATCATCGGCTTCGTCCTCCTCGATCGGCGCCACCGGTTCGGGTTGGGAGAATCCGGCGCCGCCGAGGACGCTGAAAGTACCCGCCGACGGGTTGTCGGGGACATCGGCGTTGTTCCTCCGGGTGGCCTCGAGATCGACCTGCGAGACCCCGAGAACGCGCGTGCGGCCCGTCATGTCGACGTACCGGAGCGATCCGAAGGCGCTGACGGGCTTGGTTTTTGCCGGGACCACGCTGCCGTCGACGAGAATCACGACGTATCCGGGGCTGGATCCGCCTTCGTCGATCCGAGAACCCGTCGTTCCGGTGGAGTCGGCCGTGGACCCGCCGACGATCGCCGCGGTCCAGATGAACGCGATTGCGACAAACCCGGGTCCTCGCTTCACCACGACCTCCCGTTCGAATACGGGCAATTCACCCTGAATCGGAAACCCGCTCGGCGGCGTCGCCGGGGCGGATGCGCTACTCGGGAAGCCGGAACCGCGCGTCGTCGATGTCGGGATTGAGCTCGATTGACTCGACGACGATCCTGATGACTTCGGGCCGGTCCGTGACGTCGGTCTCGATGAGGTGCGGGAAGACCAGGCCGTCTTCATTTCGAAAGTCCGAAAAGGAGGTTTCCATGTGCAGAGACCGGCCTCCGATGACTTCCGTCTTGGCGGTGCGGACCACCTGGTGCGATGCGACATCGACCCACTCGTAGCGGATTCCGCCATCGGCGAGGGTCACCTTGAGCTTGTCGGCTTCGCCGCCGGGAAGGGTCTCGCGACCGACGAGCTCGACCGTGTGCCCCTTCTCACGCCAGTTGACGAGCGGGCCCTCGATATCGCGCTCGTCGATACCCGCCTCGGCGTCGTTTTCGGGGGTGACGGGTTGGGGCTCGAAGATGCCCTGCATGGGCGCGACCTGCCAGCCGATTTGGCCGTCGTGCGCAAAGACCGCGGTTGTGCCCTGCGAGTCGAACTCGAGGCGGTAGCAACCGGGCCGCTTGATCTCCTGGATCACCTTCGCGATCCGACCGCCGCCTGCTGTTGCGGTCCCGGTCGCGCGGATCGACCGCAGCGCCTGGATCGCCTCGATTCCCCCGCGGGCGGCGATGTTCGAGTTGACGATCTCGTCCACCGGAGAGGGTGGGGGCGACGAGCACGCCACGAAGAGCGCGCCGAGGAGTGGGAGTGCTTTCAGGTGACGTTGCATGGATGCCTCCCGTTTCATCATCGCCCCCGCGTGGCCGGATTCTGCGGCCACTGTTGCGGTTGTTGCGTAGGGTTGTGCCAGTAGCCCGGCCCGGCGCCCCAGCCCCAGTTGACCGTGTTGTTGTTGTAGTAACTGTTGTTGTTCGCGTCCAAACGGTTGCGCTCTTCTTCCTGCCGTTGCTTGTCCGCCTGCTGTTGCGCCTCGATCTGCTGGACCTCGGCTGCGTTCGCCTGGCGATCGGCCTCGGCCTGAGCCTGCCGGGCCTGGCGGTCTGCGACGATGGACTGCTGCTCCGCCGGGGTCATCCACTTGCCTTCGAACTGCACATACCCTCGAGCGCGGTAGCTTTCCTCCTCGGTGATCCATTTCCCGTTGACCCGGACCATCCCGAGAGCCGTGTTCGCCTCCTCATCGTCGGGCAGGATCGCCACCACCTCGCGATAGGCCTCTCGCGCCTGGCTCGACAGCGCGTAACCCCTGGCCCAGCGCGCCAGCTCCCGCCACGCCTCGGCGTCGCCGGCGGGCACCTTGGCGGCCCGCGCGCGGTACTCCTGGAGCGGAGAGGTGCTCTTTTCGATGCTCACCACGGTGGACATCTTCGCGGTGATGCTTCCCCCGCCGATATCGACCGTCACGGAGTCGTCGGTCTGCTCGATGATCTGACCCGTGATCCGACCGCCTCCCCGCAGGTGGACGTCGTCCGCGAGAGCCGGACCCGCCGCCAGAACCATGACCACGATGACCCGTTTCACATCTGTCTCCTTTTCACCGGCCGTCGCCGATGGTAGGTGCGGACGGCGCATGAGGAACAAGGATGTCGGATTTCATCGACGGAGTCTAACACCACGAAGGCACCCACGATTCGGGATCACCGTTCCGGCGGCGGATTCCCACGGGTTGATGACCTTCCGAACCCGAGCAAGGTCTACGGCTTTGAGCGCGGCAACCATCCATCATCATCGTTGCCTCACCGCCCACCGCAGCTTTGCCGACGACGAGCGCGGGTTGTCCCGCCGCTCGGCGGAGGACGGACGCTCGGGTGCCGCAGCAATCTCCGCGAAGATCCCCGTTCGGAGCCCCTCCAGGAAGGCCTTCTTCACCCGGCGGTCTTCGCCGCTGTGGAAACTGAGGACGGCCACGCGGCCGCCGGGCTTGAGGGCGGCGGGGACGTAGGCGAGGAACTGGTCCAGCGCGCCGCCTTCGTCGTTGACAGCGATCCGCAGGGCCTGGAAGCAACGTTGCAGCGACGCCCGGGTCTGCGGTGCGGTGTGGTCGAAACCGGCCGTTTTCAACGCACCTCGAATGAGATCGGCGAGCTGCCGAGTGCGGGAAACGGGCTCGTCCGCGCTGCACAACGTGTGGGCGATCTGCCGCGCGAAGGGCTCGTCGGAGTTGGTCTTCAGGAGCTCGGTCAGCTCGAGCTCCGACAGACCCGCGAGCAGCTCCGAGGCCGGTCTCCCGCGTCGAGGATTGAACCGCAGATCGAGAGGCCCGTCGGTCTTGTATGTGAATCCCCGAAGCGGGTCGTCGATCTGCATCGAGCTCGCCCCCAGGTCCGCGAGGATGCAGTCGAACGATCCGGTCTGGGGGATCAACGCCGGGAGTCCGGCGAAGTTGACTCGCCGCGCGGAAAAGATCTCGGGGCCGAATCCCTCCCCGCGCAGCCGAGCCTCGGTACGGGGCAGTTCGATGGGATCCATGTCGAGCCCGACGAGGTGTCCGCCGGGCCGCAGGCGAGCCATGATCTCGCGAGCGTGGCCTCCGTAGCCCAGTGTCGCGTCGAGCGCCGATTCGCCGGGACCGGGCGCCAGCCGTTCGAGGATTTCTTCGACCATGATCGACCGGTGCGAGCCGGCCGGAGTCTGCCCACGGGCCTCCACTTTCAGCTTTTCTTCGTTGAACCGGCGGGGATCGAGCTCCTTGTATTTCTCCTCGAATCGCCGCGGGTGGGTTCCCTTGTAGCGCGGGCGACGGCGGTGCGGACGAGGATCGTCAGGCATGAGGCATTATGGCCCATGCGGAAGGGTTGTGCTCGTCTCGACCATGAGATTCAGCTGCAGTACACTGACCTGCTCGGAGGTGGATGTGGTTTCGTTCTTGAGTCAACTGTTCGGTCGGAAAGACGACTCGGAGGCGCAGTCCTCCAGCGACACCGAAACGGTGCGCCGGATCAGTCGGCAGCTCGATCTCCTCGATCCCGGCGAGGCGCGGTACCTCGCGGCGTTCGCCTTTGTCCTGGCGAGGGTCGCGAACTCGGACATGGAGATCAGCGAGGACGAGAACCGGAGGATGGAGGAGGTCGTGCGCGAGGTCGGCGGGCTGACCGAGGCGCAGGCCGTCCTCGTCGTCCAGATCGCCAAGTCGCAGCAGCTTCTCAAGGGCGGCACCGAAAACTACCTGGTGACCAGGGAGTTCAACAGGATCTCCGACCGGGACCAGAAGGAACGGCTCCTGCACTGTCTCTTCGAGGTCTCGGCCGCTGATGACTCGATATCGCTGGTCGAGGAGAGCGAGGTGCGAAGGATCGCCACGGAGCTCAAGTTCGACCACCGTGAGTTCTCGGCCATCCGCTCGCTGTACAACGCCAAGAGAAGCATCCTCAAGTGACGGCGCCCGGGGGGCCGGTCGGATCGGACGCTTATCGAATTGGGGAGTTATGATGCGGTAACCGATTCGGGAGGTTGTCGATCATGCAGACTCAGATCGTCGATGTGTTGGCCATGGTCCACCTGATGGTGCTGTCGTTGTGGGGAGGGGTCGTCGCAACCGAGGCCGTCGTCGAGGTCGTCCCGTTTCGAAGACCGGAGCTGCACGCCGCCGCCATTCGATTTCACTACTGGATCGATCTCTTGGTCGAACTTCCGTTGGTCGTGGCGGTGATCGCCACCGGCGTCGCCCTCGCGCTCTCGATCGACCACCTGTCCGGCCTTCACATCATCAAGATCCTCTTCGGCGCGACCGCAGTCACCGTCAACCTCTTCTGCATTCTCGTGGTTGTCAGACGGGGACGACACCTCGATCGCGGCGAATCCGGCGAGCCGCTCTGGCGCGCGTCTCGGATCGTGCTCGGTTGCTTCGCCGCCGGGCTCCTCGCGGCTGCGGCGGCGGCGACGCTCGGTTTTCGTTTCGCCATGGAACGCCTGGGTTGATGCGCCGGCGCCGCCGAGCGCTCCGGAACCGCGGATCGATCCGATTTCCACGGCGCCCGATCGGGATTTCCGGAGATCAGGCCGCGTCGTAGACCCGGACCTCCTTGATCGTCGATGCCAGGATCGCGACGGCGGAGTCGATTCCCGGGCCCTTGGCCCCGGAGTAGGCATCGAGAACCAGGATGTCGTCGTCGATTTTGATGAGGTAGCCGAAGATCACGTCGCTCGTCTTGAGAGTCAACCGAACGACGTGACCGACCGCCGGTTGAAGCGACTCGCCGGCGGGTTCCGAGATGTCCTCGAATCGAGCCGCGTTCTCGCTCTGCGCGGCGGGGCCGTCGGCGGTCGAGCCGACGAGTTGGAGGCCGCGAGCGATGCTGCGGGCGTCGAGGACCCGCTTCCCCGCCAGGTCCCGGTCCCCGTTTTCCCACGCCACGTCCGCCTGGTGCAGGATGGCGGCGATCAGGGACTTCCCCATGCCTGCGACCCGGCGGTTTCGACGATCGATCGCGGCTGCGGCGGCGAAGTGTCGGAGCGAACGGTGGAGATCCCCCTCCTGCAGGCTCGATTCGGCGAGGCTCATCTCGAAGGTGAACCGCGCCATGTCCTCCTCGTGGGCGTCGGACTCTTGGTCAGGTCCGGATCGCGCGGGGGCGGGCACCGGGCCGGCTGATGTCGAGCTCGTGGAAAGTACCGGTTGCTCGATCACGCCCCGTTCGGGTTGGGTCGCCGTCGCGATTCGAGGCTCGATCCATCGGAAATACCCCACCGCGGCGACTGCGATCGCACCGGCGATGAGGATCGTCATGCGCAGCCACCCGAACCGCCCTTTGCGGGTGGCTGCCGGCGCCTCGGCGGGGCGTTGTCGGGTCTTCGGCCGCGGCCGGCGTCGGCGGACGGCGGAGGTGGGAGAAGGTTGGAACCGGCGCGGCGGTGGTGGTTCTTCCTCCGGGCTCGGGTCCTCTGGAAGTGCCGCCAGCGAGCTCCGGATGCTGGCGACGACGAGAGCGACGCCGCGGGAACCCATGGCCTCGAACCGCCGCTCGACCGTCGCCAGGCGGAGGTTGAGGTATTCGACCCTGGTTGGTTCGGAGGCCGACTCCAAACGTGCCTCGAGATCGGCAAGAACGTCGGCCAGACCTTCCACCGCTGCGTTTCGCCGGCCTGCCGCCAACGGATCGTTGGCGCACCTTCGCCGAACCTCTTTCAGTCGGGTGATGATCTCCTGCAGCCTGGCCTGCCCTAGGCCACCGGTTTCGGGTTCCCTTGCCTCGGTTGGTGCCACCGGCTTCTCCTCAACCGATGGTATCTCACCCGGCCCGTCCGTGGAGCGCAGACGTGATCGACGGGACAGAATCGACGATGCCCGTCGCGATCCTCCTGAGGCCCCCGTGCTCGCCGATTTCCCGGCGATGGGGATGGTCAGTCGGTTGCCATCTCGATTTTCAGCAGACGCTGGTGTTCGAGCTCCTCCGCAGCGAGACCCTCGAGAATCTTGACGGTTTGCGGGTCGGAGATATAGTCCACCGCCTGGCGAAAGTACGCTTCCGCCCGCTCCTCGGCGCCGAGGGCCAGAGCGTACGCCTGCTCGAGAGTGAACGATGTGCCGACCTTGTCGAAGTCGGGCACCTCCACCTCCCACGGTGCGCTGTCGATGTAGCGGGAGGGCTGATCGCCGTACAATGCCCGCCGCCGCTGCTCGATCTGACTGTCGTGCTGCCCTTCGAGGCGAGCCATCCGCTGAAAGAACTCTGCTGCGCCGGGGCTGTGCCTTTCGGCCCAGGAGGCCAACTGCAGGTAGTTGCCCGCAGCTTCCCGTTCGATGAAACACGCGAGGTCAAGCACATCCATCCCGTCGAGCCTGGAAAAATCGAATTCGACCGCCATGAGCACCTCCGGCCCTGTGCAACGTAAACGGGACCGTTCGTAATCCACGATTGGAGCCGATGCGGCGGAAATCTCAGCGGCCGCTTCCGACACCCATCGCGGGAGACGGTTGATCCTGGAAGCAGGCTACACTGAGCGGCGATGGAATCCCAACCGCCGCTCTCGAGATTGACCGCCGTCGCTGCGGTTTCGGCTCGAGCCTTGGAAACCGGGTCGAGCGCAGGCTCGGCCGTCGTTGCCGCCCGGTCGGGCGGCGGCAGACTGCCGGCGGGCCGACGGTGAACGAGGTCTCGTTCTTCGGGTGGTTGATAGTCGTGGTCTACATCGCGGCCGGTTTGAGCTTTTTCGCCCTCTTGTTCGTGACGGCGCCGTACGGCCGCCACGCTCGTCCGGGCTGGGGGCCGACGGTGGCGAGCCGCACCGGGTGGGTGTTGATGGAAAGCCCCGCGGTCCTTTTCTTCGCGGCGGTCTACGCCGTGGGCGATCTGCGCTTCGAGCCGGTTCCGCTGGCGCTGCTGGCGACCTGGATGCTGCACTATGTCCGGCGCGCGTTCGTCTACCCGTTCCGGATGCGTTCGGCGGGTCGCCCGATGCCGTTGTCGGTGGTCGCGATGGGCTTTACGTTCAACCTCCTCAACGCCTACCTCAACGCGCGCTGGATCTCCCACCTCGGCCCGTTCGCCGGCGGCGCCGGCAGCGGCCCTTGGCTGTGGATCGGCATCGTGGTTTTCGTCGGCGGGTGGCTGCTGAACGGGTCGTCGGACAACCGGTTGATCCGGCTGCGAGGCTCCGGAGAGGCCGGTTACCGCATCCCGCAGGGCGGAGGGTTTCGATGGATCACCTGTCCGAACTACCTCGGTGAAATCGTCGAGTGGTCGGGCTGGGCGCTGGCGTCGAGATCGCCGGCGGCAGTGGCGTTCGCCGTGTTCACCGTTGCCAACCTCGTGCCGCGCGCCCTCGCGCACCACCGCTGGTACCGGGCTGAGTTTCCCGACTATCCCCGTCGGCGAAAAGCCCTGATCCCGTTCCTGCTCTGACCCCTGTGCCGTGCCGGCTTTGCGCGATCGGCGCCGGGCGGCGGTGGGTGACGGTGCGGGTGATGGAAGGGTTCAGCCCACCCCCGCCCCTGGTCACGGGTCGACACCCCTGGACGCGGCGCTCATCACCTCCAGGGCCCGGCCGACCAGCGCCACCGCCCGGTCCCCCGGCAGCGCTCCGGTCTCGAGCACGACGCCGGCCAGATTCGGCAGCACGGCGGCGAAGCTGCGCAGATCGTCGAAGTCCCCGGCTTCGCGGATCAGGGTGACACCAGCGACGTGGCGCTCGATGGAGTAGGGGAGTCGACTTTGCACTGCGGTCAGCCGGCGCCGCTGCCCCGCCGGCAGGCCGTGATCCTGCCTCGACGACATGAGGAGCCGCCGCCCTGCCGCGACCGCAAGGCACGGAATCCGGGTGCGCGCCGTCAGATCGAGGATGTGCTCGCCGTGGCTCTCCAGGCTCACGACCGCCGCCGTTGCGCCGAGTTCCGCAACGGCGTCGGCGGCCGCGTGATTGGCGACGTTGAGGCCGAGATCCGCAACGACGTCCAAACCCGCCTCCACGGCCGCGCGCAGCACTCCGAGATGACCGGCCGCAACCGGAAGGCCGATCGCTTTGAGGTGCGGCGACACCGGCGCCGTCGCCGGGTGGCGCAGCCACAGTCCCGGGAAGGTCGACCCGAGCTGCGGTGGATGTTCCCGCCACAGGTCGAGGTCGGGGTCGTCGAGCCAGACCTGGTGGGCGCCCGCGGCCCGCAGGCGGTGTGCCATCGCGAGATCCGCCGCCACCGCGACCAGGAGCGGCGGCCAGGCCAGTTGTCCGGAATCCGGCAATCTCCATTGGGGCGGCGCGGCAATCGGCTGCGCGAGGAGGTTCGCCACCAGCTCCCGCCGCAGCGCCTTGAGGATCGAGGCGGGGACGAAGGCATCCGGATCGAGCTCGAGCGTCCATCCTCCCGGCCGGAATCCGGAGCCGCCCAGGGCGCCGACGGTGGTGTGCAACAGGTGCTCGTCCAGAGGCTGTTCGCGGGCGCGCTCGACCGCCGGGCCGTGCACCACCACGGATCGACCGTCGGCCGACCGGGCCCTCAGTACGAGGGCGCGTCCGAGCCGGGCCACGACCGCGATCTCCAGACCGACCGCCGGAGGCCGAGGCGGCGGCACGGCGAAACGAGCCATCTCCCGTCTGCTCTCCGCGTCGTGCTGTTGGTCGATGTTGCGCCTGAGGGCCAGATTCTCGGGCAGGTGCGGGCCGCGGCCGGCGATTCGAATCGCGCAGTGCCACCGGCCGTCACCGTCCGGGCGGGCGTGGGTGATCAGAAAACCACCCTCGGCGCCATCGGCGAGCACGTAGGCGAAACCCTGGCCGGCCCGGATCTCCTGATCGCTCGCCAGCACCGCGGTGCCGTTTGACCGCGACACTCGAAGCAACCGCGCATCGGGCTCGGCGGGCGACTCCGACCCCATGACCCTGCAGCCCTCTCCGAGCTCGCCGTTGATCGGCCCGGTGGTGAACCGGCGGGCGAAGACCTCGCGCAGGCGGCGTTGCCAGGGCGCGCTGTCCAGCGCGGCGCCCTGCTGCCACGCATCGAGGGCCGCACGATACGCCCGGCACACGGTGTAGACGTACTCGGGGCCTTTGAGTCGGCCCTCGATCTTGAGGCAGGCGACGCCCGCGGCGGCGAGTTGCGGGATGTGGTCGAGGAGATTGAGATCGCTCAGACTGAGCAGCGGCCCCCGCCGGTGACCGTCGTCGAAGTCGAAGCGGCAGCACTGCTCGCAGGCGCCGCGGTTGGCGCTCCGTCCGGTCGCGAGGGCCGAGATCGAGCACTGGCCGCTGAAGGCGTAACAGAGCGCGCCGTGCACGAAGCACTCGACCTCGACGTTCCTCAGGCGGGCCGTTTGCACACATTGCTCGAGCTCGGCGAGGGAGAGCTCGCGGGCGAGGATGATGCGGCGCGCTCCGAGATCGGCGAGAACGTCGATCTGCTCCGGGGTGTGGACCGTCATCTGGGTCGATGCGTGGATCTCGAGATCGGGGAACTCGCGCCGGATCAGCCGCCACAGACCCAGGTCCTGGAGGATCACGGCGTCCGCTCCGGCTTTCGCCACCGCCGCCGTCGTGGCCACCGCCGCCGGCAGCTCGAGATCGCGGAGCAGCGTGTTCAGCGTGACGTAGCAGCGCAGCCGGTGGGTGTGGAGATAGTCCACGTAATGGGCGAGAAGTTCGAGCTCGAAGTTCTGTGCCCGGGCGCGGGCCGAAAAACGGCCGACGCCGAGGTAGACGGCATCGGCGCCGCCGGCCACCGCTGCGGGAAGGCAGCTGGGAGCACCGGCAGGCGCCAGCAGTTCCGGAACGGGTCGAACGTCGGCCACGACCGCAGACTACAACACAACGAGGCCGGCACGAATCACATTGCGGCCTTCACGCTCCCGCCACCCGTCGGAACGCAGTCTTGAACCTGGGATGCGACACTCATCGCAGCGTTCAAAGGAAGAGCAGGGCGCTGCCGCTGACCGCGACGGCGGCGCCGATGATTGTCGGCCAGGCAATGCGCTCCCGAAACGCCACGACCGAGACCGGAATGATCAGCACCGGGGCGAGCGCCATGAGGGTCGCCGCCACCCCCGCTTCGGTGAGCTTGACCGCGAGCAGCGAGAGCGAGACGCCGAGAAACGGCCCGAACACCGCGCCGACCCCGGTGACGGCCATGGCGCGACGGTCCCTGACCGCGGACCGCACCCGCGGCCACCAACCGGTGAGCGTGAACACCACCGCAAAACCGACGCAGCCGGCGATGACGCGGATGTGGGTGGCGGCGAAGGCGTCGTAGTTTCCCATGCCGACCTTCGAGAGCACCAACCCGACGGCCTGCCCGGCCGCGCCCGCCAACCCGAGCAGAACGCCGCTCACCGGCAGGCGCTCGAGACCGCCCTCGGCATTGCGCCGACGTTCCCACACGACCGTCGACACGCCGGCGATGGTCAGCGCCATGCCGAGCAGCTGAGTCGGCGACAGTACCTCGCCCATGACCAGGTAACCCGCCGCGGCGGTGATCACCGGAACCAGGGTCATCAGCAGCATCGAGACCCGGGCGCCGACGACGACAAAGGCGCGAAACAGGCACAGATCGCCGATGGTGAAGCCGACCAGACCCGAGAGCGCGAGCCACAGCCATGCGTGCGCGCTCGCGTCGAGCGGCAGCGGCATTCCGCGGGTGACCATGGTGAAGGCGCCGAGGAGAAACACGGCCATCACCAGCCGGATCAGATTCACCGCCAGCGATCCGACGCGGCGGCCGGCGGCCTCGAAGGCGAGGCTGCTCGCGGTCCAGCAGACGGCCGTCCCGAGCGCCGCAACCTCACCGGCGTGGAGAAATGGTGTCGCCATGGCCGGCCGATTCTACGGCACATTCGGACCGCCGCAAGTGCCGCGGCGCTCGGCTTCGTGCCGACGCTGCTTTTCCTTTCTCTAGATTTCGATTATATGATTTCATTTGAGCAAATGATCAAAAATACTAAGAAGAAAAATGATGAGCGAACTCCCGAGGAGACGGTACGGCGTCGTTTCTTTCCACACTGTCCTGGCGACGGCATGGACGGTGTTCGTTCTCGCTGGAACGCTCGCCGTGATTCCACCGGCGGCCGGCAGTACCACCAAGACCGGTTCGCGGCCCTCACCTGCGGGTGCATCACCGTCACTCCGCGTGCCGGGATTCGCGTTTGGGATCGTTCCTGTCACGGCGCTCCGGCATGATCTTGGGGAGGTCGCGTAAAAAGAACGCGAAAACGCCCACCGAGCCGACCCCGAGCACGACGACGGCGATCCAGGTCACAGCGGTCATCATCGCCGCGCCCTCCACCGGTCCGCCGCAGCCCCTGCCGCGAAAGCCAGCAACGCGACCGGCAGGGTGACCAGCATCGCCGATTCGCGCTGAACCGCTACGCCGGCACCGGGAACCACGAACGCCATCGAGCCGTCCGGGGTCGGCGCGCCAATCGTCTGGAAGGCGACGAAAAAGGCGAGCGAGGTCGCCAATCCGGCCAGCGCGCTCCACCGGCCGGCCCGCCGGGTCGCCAAACGCGGCGCGAAAAGCACCGCCAGCATCGGCCACAGCACCGTCGACAACAGAACCGTCGACATGAAGATCCAGGCGTCGCGCAGCCGCTCGAAGAGCATCGCCAGCCCCACTGCGGCGGCCATCGTCACCACAACGAGGATTCGGGTGGCGAGCAGCAGGGTGCGGTCGCTGAGGCGGCGGCCGGTCGCCGCCTGCCAGCCGTCGTAGACGACGTTGCCGGCGGCGATCAGGGCGTAGGAGTCGATGGTCGACATCGCCGCCGCCAGGCAGCCGGCCACGAAGAGTCCGAGCAATCCGGGCGGCAGGGTGACGGCCGCGACGTGGAGGAGGACGGCCGAGCCGTCCATATCGGCGGGCAGCCGGCCGGCGGCGACTAGGTCGCGCCCGGCGAGACCCAGGTACACGACCAGCCAGTCGTAGCTCGCCCAGAGGACGGTGCCGATGAGCAGAGCCTTGACCACCTGGCGGGCGCTGACCGCGGCGAAGGTCCGCTGGTAGAAGGCGGGTTCGACCAGGGGCGTCATGGCGACGCAGGCGAAGACCACGACCTCCCACGAGCTGAGCGTGCCGAAGGGCGCCAGCGCCTCAGGCCCGAGCCGCGCGCCGATCGCCTCCGGACCGCCGACGGTGTTGAGCATGACGACCGCCGACACCGCCGCCGTCCCGCACATCACCAGGAACTGCACGGCGTCGGTGAGCGCGTCGGCGAGAAGCCCGCCGAGGACGGTGTAGCCGACCGCAACCGCGCCGCCGATGACGCACCCCTGCCACGGTTCGATCCCGAAAAAGACCGCGCCGATGAGGCCCATCCCGGCGACGCCGAGGATCGGCGCGCTGTAGACGAACGACGCCGTCGCCGCCGCGACCCGGGCCACCGGGCCGTAGGCATTGCCCATCGCCTCCGGCAGCGACAGCGCGTCCAGACGTTTGAGCCGCGGCGCCACCAGCACCGCGGTGAGAACGTAGAACAGGTAGAACGGAGCCGAGTAGGCGAAGAATGCCGCCAGCCCCTCGTAGAACGACGTCTCCGAGCTGCCGAACGTGACGTCGAGGCCGTAGTAGGTCGACACCAGAGTGCAGACCAGCAGCGGCGTCGTCATGCGGCCGCCGGCGATGAAGTAGTCGCGGAAACCGCGGATCCGGCGCGCCACCAGAACG
Source organism: Acidobacteriota bacterium (assembly GCA_024641545.1). Classification (GTDB taxonomy): domain Bacteria; phylum Acidobacteriota; class Thermoanaerobaculia; order Thermoanaerobaculales; family Sulfomarinibacteraceae; genus JAHECW01. The sequence continues at coordinate 44,272 of JAHECW010000001.1, read as the reverse complement.
CCGACCACGACCATCCCTCCGAGGTAGGCGGCGACGATGGCGAGATCGACGGCGGCGAGGCGGTGCGGCACGGCGCATTGTGACACACCACGGACCGTCGGACCCCCCCTCGATCCGAACCCGCGGTCGCCGCCTTGCCTTCGGTGGTCGCCCGGAGCACACTCGTTGTCGTGAACTGGGTTGTGGTCGCCGTTTTCGCCGTCGTCTACTTCGGGATGATCCTCGGCCGTCTGCCGCGCCTCGCCCTCGACCGGACCGGGATCGCCCTGCTCGGCGCCATCGCCCTGGTTGCAACGGGTGTCGTCACCCCCGATCAGGCCGCGGGCGCGGTGGACGTCGCGACCATGTCGCTGCTCTTCGGGCTCATGGTGGTGTCGGCTCAACTCAGGCTCGGCGGGTTCTACAGCGAGGTCACCCGGCGCCTCGCGACGGTCGAGGCGTCACCGGCGGTCCTGCTCGGACTGGTGGTCGCCACCGCGGGAATCCTTTCCGCCGTGCTCGCCAACGACATCGTCTGCCTCGCCATGACGCCGCTGCTCGTCGCCGGTTGCCTGCGCCGCGGCCTCGATCCCGTGCCGCACCTGCTCGGGCTCGCCTGCGCCGCCAACGTCGGCTCGGCGGCCACCCTGATCGGCAACCCGCAGAACATGCTCATCGGGCAGAAGCTCGGGCTCTCCTTCGTCGACTACCTCGGCGATGCCCTGCCGCCCGCCGTGCTCGGTTGCCTCGTCGTCTGGCTGGTCGTCGCTGCCGCCTACCGCGGGCGGTGGAGCTGCGCTCCACGGGAAATCGAGACCGAGATTCCGCGCTTCGACCGCTGGCAGAGCGCCAAGGGAATCGTGGTGGTGTTGGGCCTGGTCGCGATCTTCCTCTTTGCGCCGGTGCCGCGCGAGGCGGCGGCGCTCGCCGCCGCGGGTCTGCTCCTGGCCAGTCGGAGGATGAGATCGAGAGACGTGCTCGGGTTCGTCGACTGGCACCTGCTGGTGCTCTTTGTCGGCCTTTTCGTGGTGCAGTACGCCCTCGAGAGCTCCGGCCTGGTGGCGGTGCTTCTCGACGACCTCGCGCGCCTGGGGATCGACCTGAGCTCTCCCGAGTGGCTGATGCCGGTCACCGTCGTGCTTTCCAACGTGGTGTCCAACGTGCCGGCGGTGATGCTCCTGCTGCCCGTCGCATCCGGCCCCGAAGCCGGGACGGTCCTCGCCCTCGCCTCGACGCTCGCGGGGAATCTGCTCCTCGTGGGCAGCATCGCCAACCTGATCGTCGTCGACCAGGCGGCGCGGCTCGGGGTGGTGATCGGTTGGAGGCAGCACGCGAGGGTCGGCGTTCCGGTCACGCTCCTCACCCTCGGTATCGCCGCCGTCTGGTTGCGGCTCTGACCGGCACGGCGGCTCGAAGCTCGAGCCGGCCCGCCCGCGGCCGTTCGACGCAACGTTGAATCACACCGAACGAAGTTCCCGGGCGCCCGGCCGTTCCTCGATTTCTCAACCCCCCGTCGACCGGCGCGATACTGCAACTTCGCTGATCCCGCGGTGAGGATTCCGACGGTTTCCATCGATAGAGAAGAGTGAGGTGGAGAGAAATGACGAAACAACGAACCAGGGAGGCCGGAATGCGAGCGCTGCTGCACGGAATGATCTTCATCGTTGGGTTGGTGTTCGGCTCGACGGCGCAGGCCCAAATCGTGTTGCTGTCCCAGGACTTCGAGGCGGGATCGCCGCCGTCAGGGTGGTCGACCAGCCAGAACACGCCATCGGTCGGGTGGGAGTTCGGTACCGACCTCGGCTCACAGTATTTCCCGATCTCGGCGCACGGCCGCTACGCGGTTTCGAACGACGATGCGCACGATGACAGCTCGGCAACCGCGAACCTCGCGGATCTGGACTACCTGATCTCGCCGCCGATCGACCTTCTCGCCTGGGCGGGCACCGGTGTCGGGTTGCACTTCTCCTATGTCCAGCCCGCCACCTACGGATCGGTCGGCACGGTGGAGATTCGAGTCAACGGCGGCCCGTGGGTCGTCGCGGCGATAGTTCCACCGGCGGCGGATTGGACCGAGGGCGTCGTCGATCTGTCGGCCTTCACGACGAGCACCATCGTCGAGATCGGGTTCCACCACGACGACAACGGTTTCTGGGCGGATGGTTTCGCGGTGGATGATGTGCTCGTCTCGACCACTCCGGCGACCGATGGAGCGATGGACGAGGTCCTGACCTCCGGCCATCTGCCCACGGGGACCGTCGATCTCGAAGGCGTCATCAGCAACCAGGGGTCGAACGTCATCACCTCGGTCGGCGTGGCGTACCGGATCAACGGCGGTCCGATCGAGGCCGGGACGCTCCTCGGTCTCGCTCTGGGCACCGGCGACCGTCATGAGTTCGTCCATCCGGTTCCGGCCCAGCTGGCCGCGGTGGAAACCTACCAGATCGAGATGTGGATCACGGCGGTCAACGGTGCACCCGACGTCAACACCGCCAACAACCTCGCTACTTCCGAAGTCATCACCGTTTCGCGGGTTCCGCCCAAGAAGGCGATTCTGACGAATCACACCGGCGCCTGGTGCGGATTCTGCCCGGACGGGTATATCAAGCTGGAACAGGCTCTCGACCTGTACGGCAACCTCATCGGTGTCTCGGTCCACAACACCGACGAGATGAGCTTCGCAGAAGGGGAAGAGCTCAATTCGACCTACATCGCCGGATACCCGACCGGCCTGATCGATATCTACCGGTTCCCCGATCTGCCATCGGTCTCTTTGAGCCGCGCTTTGTGGAACGACCGGGCCGGCGAGCGGCTGCACCACATCGTCCCGGTCTCGGTTTCGCTGGTCGATATCACCTACCAGCCGGCGACGAGGGAGATCTTCGCGACGGTCCGAGCCGAGTTCTTCGGCGACGCCCCCGGAGACCTTCGCTTCAACCTCTGGGTCGTCGAGGACGGCGTCACCGGATCAGGGCCGGGTTACGACCAGACAAACTACTACGACACCGATCCGACGCACCCGTACTACGGGGCGGGGGATCCGATCATCGGTTTCGTGCACGACCGGACCCTGCGTGCCATGCTCGGCGGGACCTGGGGAACGGCGGGGATCATCCCGCCCTCCGTCGGAGACGGCGACGTGTTCACTCTCCAGTACAATTTCACGCTCTCCGCCGAATACGACGAAACCCGAATCGAGCTCATCGGCCTGGTGAGCGCGTACGACGCCGGGAACACCGAGGACCGGGCGATTCTCAACTCCGCTCAACGGAGTCTCTGGGGGATCTTCGAGGATGGGTTCGAGTGGGGCGACACCGCTGGCTGGACGGTGACGACTCCCTGACCCCGATGAGGCGTCACGCCTCGGTCGCTCGTCGTCGAGCCTTGCTAGCTCGCGCCCCGCGGCAAGGAAGGTTCGGCGTCGACGCCTGCGTGATGGGCGTTTCGATTCCCGGTCGCCGACTCGATGACCTTCCACCCCGGCACCTCGAGCAGGAAACGAACGAGGGGGAGACCATTCTTGGACAGGTTCTCCCACTCACGGTCACGGATGATGAGGAGACTCCCGTCGCCGGCGGAGAGGAACCGACGCAGCGAATCACGGATCGTCTCAGGGGAACGCTGGGTGATCCGATCAGGGGCGTAGAAGAACGCAGAGTGCGGGGCTCGCCCGGCAAACACAATCTCAGTGGAGCCGACCCCGGTGCCGAGCACGCGGGTGGTCTCGGCAAGGACGTGGCGGGTCGACCTGGATGCGGTGATGGGCGCGGCGGCGCACAGCACCAGGCACCAGGCCGCAACGGTTCCCGTTGTCACGGAGCGCAGCGTACGAACCGGAAACTCCGAGTGTTTCAACTCGCAGGCAAGCCATGCCCCGAACAGCGGAATCGCGGGCAAGACATAGGTCGGGAGCACCTGGCGAGCGAGGCTCCAGAAGACGACGATCGAGAGAAATCCGATGAAAAACAGGGACGAGCCCTCGTCTTGCAGGGTCGACCGGACGACCTCCCAACGACGCTTGACCACGACCCAGATCGCGATCGGAGCCCACGGCAGGGTGCCCAGGACGAACATCAGGACGGCCGATCCGCGCGGCACGGCATGACCGATCCCGTAGCGGTCGCCGTATCCGGTGCTCAGAAAGCGCAGCAGGTTTTCGTTGACGAGGAAATAGTGGAGAAAGCCGGGGTTGCGGATTTCCGCGAGAACGAACCACGGAACAACCATGGCCGAGAACAGTACGCTGCCGGCGATCCATTCGTGGGCGCGCAGCGCCGCCCACTTTCCGTGCACCGCGGTCCAGATTCCGACGGGCAGGGCGAAGAGAGCGATGGCCACCGGACCCTTGGTCATCAAGCCCCCGGCGAGCAGCGCGAAGACCAGCAGGCTCCACCATTTCCTCGAACCATCGTCCGGCGTTTGAACAAAAGAAAAATGGGCGAAAACGGCGCCGGCAGTAAACAGCATCAGCTGGAGGTCGATGATCACCGCTGCAAACAGGAAGAACACCAGGCCTGTTGTTGCCGTGATGACCACCCCGGTGGCCGCGATGGGTGTGCCATGCGAGCGCTTCAACACAAGAAACATCAAAGCCAGAAGAGCTGTGGCTGCGATCATCGCCGGCAGGCGCAGCGCGAACTCGGACGCTCCGAGAAGGCGAAGACTCAGGGCGGTCGCCCAGAAGAAGAGCGGCGGTTTCCCGAGATACGGCACCTGCTCGCCCTCGATCCACAATCTCGGCGTCACCCAGTCGCCCGACGCCGCCATCTCCTGGGCAATCAGGGCGTATCGTCCCTCGGTCGGATCGGTGATCGGCAGCACCGCGCCGACGACCATCCGGACGAGAAGTCCCAGGCACAGCACCAGCAGTAGTTTCCGTTCCAAATCTCTCCTCCGTCCGCGATCAGCACCCGATCCTGTGGAGGCCCTCGACTGCGCCACACCGGCAGTGGCCATCGACTGCTTTCGTGTAGGTGTCGAAATCGTTTGAGAATCCTTCGCGGCAAGTTGGGAGGGGACCGCATCGGGCGGTCGGCTCGTGCGTTTGCCTTGACCCCCGGCAATCAATGAAGCGACCGCGGTTAAGATGTGACCGTGACAGGCATGGGATATTGAAGCTCGGCGGTCGTTTCTTCGGTCGATTCACGACAGCCACACTCATCACGGCGGTCGCGGTGGTCGGGTCGGTCGGGGCGACGCCGCCGTACTCCGGGCGGTCGCTCGAGGACGTGCTTCGGGAGCTCCAGACCGGTGGTCTGAAGATCGTCTACTCCACCGCCGTGGTCAGGCCCGGGATGATCGTCGAGAACGAACCGCGAGCATCCGATCCCCGCAAACTTCTGGATGAGATCCTCGAGCCGCACGATTTGGTCAGCCGGGAGGCGGCGGGCGGCATCATCGTCATCGTCGCGGCTGCAGCCCCCGGTCATGAGTCGACGAACGCCGACTCAGACAGCGGACCCGTTGCCGCCGAGCCAACCATCCCCAATCCGATATTTCTCGCCGAGGTGGTGGTGACGCCGAGCCGCTTCACGATTCTCGAGGAGAGGCCGGAGGCGCGACAGTTCCTGAGCCGAAACGAGGTCGAGCAGATGCCCCATCTGGCCGACGATCTCTACCGGGCGGTGCGGCGGCTGCCCGGTATGGCGGGAGGCGACTACTCGGCGAGCTTCAACGTCAGGGGCGGCGAGCAGGGGGAGCTGCTGGTGCTCCTGGACGGCGCCGAGCTCTACGAGCCGTTCCATCTCAAGGATTTCCAGAATGTCTTCAGCGTCATCGACTCGGCTGCGGTGGGCAGCGTCGATCTCCTGACCGGCGGTTTCCCGGTGGAGTTCGGCGACCGCATGAGCGGTGTCATGGACATCTCGGTGGCGACTCCGTCGGGGCCGACGTCCACGGCTCTCGTTGCGAGCACGATGAACGCCGGCGTGGTCTCGCAGGGCCTGTTCGACGAGGGTGAGGGATCATGGCTGGTCAGCGCCCGGGCCTGGTACCCGGATTTCCTGCCCAACCTCGTCGACATCACCAGCGACTGGATATCGACGGAGTACTACGATCTCTTCGCCAAGATCGAGCACTCGGTGGGTTCGCGCTCGACCCTGTCGGCCGATCTCTTGATGGCCTTCGACGATCTCGGCTACCGAACCGAGGATGTCGAAGGCTTCGAGGAGGTAACGGCGAAGTACGACAGCGCCCATCTCTGGTTCAACCTTCGTACAACATGGACCGAGCGGCTCTCCTCGCAGACCGTGCTCGGCAGTGGGCGATTGACCCGGCACCGCGTCGGAGGCTTGGCGGACTCGGAGCGGGGTGACCTCAGCATCGACGACCGGCGCTCCTTCGACTTCGCCGATCTGCGGCAGGACTGGACCTACGATCTCAATCAGAATCATCTCCTCAAGTGGGGCATCGACGTCACCCACCAGGAGTCGTTCTACGACTACCTGCGAAGCCAGACCGAAGCCGGTCCCCAGCCGCCGCCCGACCCGACCGAAACCACCGTCGATCTCGAACCTGAGGGGTGGGCATTCGGCCTGTATGCCGCCGAACGGTTCCGGCCGCTGCCACCGCTCGTGATCGAACTCGGTCTGCGTTGGGATCGCCAGACCTGGATCGACGACAACCAACTGAGCCCGCGGGTCAACGTGCTGTACTCGCTCGGCCCCCGCACCGCGCTGCGGGCAGCGTGGGGACGGTTCCACCAGAGTCAGCGTCTCAACGAGCTCCAGGTCGAGGACGGCGTTACCGAGTTCTTCCCGGCGCAGCGGGCCGAGCACTGGCTCGCCGGTCTCGAACACCGATACGACAACGGGACCGGGCTCCGCTTCGAGGTCTTCCAGAAGAACCTGTCCCACCTCCGGCCGCGGTACGAAAACCTCCTCAACCCCATCGACCTCTTCCCAGAGGCGCTGCCGGACCGGACCCTCGTCGATCCCGATCGGGGTCGTGCCCGCGGTTTGGAAGTCGTCGTCAAACGCGACACCGGAGGCCGGCTGAGCTGGTGGTTCAGCTACGTTCTGGCCGTAGCCGAGGACCGGATCGACGCCGACTGGCAGCCGCGGAACTGGGACCAGCGCCACGCCGCAACCGTCGGGCTCAATCTGGCCCTGCCCCGGCGCTGGAACCTGAACTTCGCCGGTACCTGGCGAACCGGCTGGCCGACCACCGAGGTGACGGGCGAGGTCGTGGTCGGTCCCGGCGGCGGGATAGAGGTCAATACCATCCTCGGTCCGCGCAACGGCGCTCGCCTGCCCGCCTACCACCGGTTCGACGTGCGGGCGACCAAGGACTTCTCGGTCCAACGGGGCGACCTCGCCCTGGTGATCGAGATCCTCAACCTGTTCAACACCAAAAATTTTTGCTGTCTCGACGATGTCGAGTTCGAGGTCGGAGACGACGGGTCGGTGACCGCTCATCCCACCTACCGACGGTGGATGCCGATCATCCCTTCGGTGGGTGTCCGCTACACCTTTTGACCCCGGGTCAGAATTGGACGCGCCGGTTTGCCCGTCTGCCCGGCCCCCGGCGAACGATCATCGCCAACCGAACGAAGGGTTTTCTCGCTCGAAGACACATACTGTGTGAATGGACACTGCGATGATCGACCCGCATCGACACGACCGCGAGCTGGTTGCCCGAATCCTCAAGGGCGACGAGAGCGCGCTCGATTATCTCGTCGATGAGTACTACCCGCGGCTGTACCGCTTCGCCTACCCCCGGGTCGGGTCCGACCCGGATCTCACCCAGGATATTGTCCAGAGCACCTTTGAGAAGATCGTCCCGAAGCTCCATCTCTACCGGGCGGAGGCGCAGCTGTTCTCCTGGTTGTGCAGCTTCTGCCGCTACGAGATCGCGGCCCACTGGCGGCGCCTCGGACGATCGGCGCCCACCGTCCCCCTGATAGAGGATCGACCCGAAATCCGGGCCGCCCTCGAATCGCTGGCTGCGCTCGAGCCGGCTCCCGACGATGCCTTCGAGCGGCGAGAGCTCGCTCGGCTTGTCCGCGTCGCCCTCGACCATCTCCCGGTCCGTTACGGCAACATCCTCGATCTGAAGTACATCCGTGGGATGTCGGTGAGAGAGATGGCGGCCAGCCTCGAGATGACGCCGAAGGCGGTGGAATCCATGCTGACCCGGGCGCGGCAGGCCTTCCGGGACGGCTTCGCAACCATGATGGAAGGACCGATACCATGAGCGACAGAAACGACCGCCCGCGGATCCGGCGTGATGAGCGCGATCTCGTCGGCGATCTGCTGAGCATCGCCGACAGCGGCCCGGAGATCCCGGCCGACGGCGCCGATCGGATCAAGGCCGCCATCAAAACACAGTGGCGGCGTGACCTCCGGGCGCGGGCGAGGCGGCGGTGGACCATCGCTGCCGCCGGCGTTGCGGCAGCGGCGATCCTGGCCGTGGCCGTCACGACGCTTGACAGGAGCGATCGCGTCGTCACTCGGCCGACCGGACCGGTGGCGTACTTCGATGTTGTCGACGGCCGCGTCGAGGTCGTTTCGGCCGACGGACGCTCGATCGTGAGTTCCGAACTGGATCTACCAAGAGCGATCGCTGCAGGCTCGTGGATCCGCACCGCGGGAGAGAGCCGCGCGGGTCTCCGCCTCGGCGAGGGTCAATCGCTACGTCTCGACGTCGACACCTCGATCCGGTTGGCCTCCACGACCCGCGTCGATCTCGAGAGGGGAGCGGCCTATCTCGATTCTCGCGACGCGAACGGCTCGCCGGTCGACATTGCGACGCCTTTCGGCATCGCCAGCGACGTCGGCACCCAATTCGAGGTGAGGCTGACGGAAGGACTGCTCTCGGTCGCGGTCCGGGAGGGCGTGGTGGCGATCAACCGCGACGATCTCGATCTCGAGGTCGGCAGCGGCGTGGCGGTGACAGTCAGCGCGGACGGTCGGATCGATCGCCGGCGGATCGATCCCTCATCCGGGTATTGGACCTGGGTGCAGGAGATCGCCCCGCCATTCGACATCGAGGGACGCAGCGTCGCCGATTTCCTCGGGTGGGTCTCGAGGGAAACCGGGTCGCTCATCCGATACTCGGAACCGGGACTCGAGCGATTCGCCCGCGACACCGTGCTCCACGGAACCGCGGCGGGCCTGAGTCCGATCCAGGCGCCCGACGTCGTTCTCGCCAGCTGCGGTCTCATCGCCGAGAAGAACGGCGAATTCCTCGTCGTGCGACGCGATCGAGTCCCGTCGCGGTAACCAACGCGGCGCCCGTCAGGGTGCGGCGGCACCGCGGCAGCGATGACGAGAACAGCCCGGCGAGCTCGCCGCGCTTTCCCTGCCGGGTGACGCAGAACACTGCAGCCCGAGCGAACGCCGTGCACACTGTCGGCAGCGTCGCCATGGTTCGGATCTGTGGTTGCCAGCCCCTGAGATCGAGGAGATCGAATGAGAAGTCGTCGCTCTCGGTCCGCGGTGATCGGTTTCCTGCTCCGCGTGTCGCTGCTCGTCGTGCTCGGCGGAGCAGCCGGCGAGGTCGACGCTGCGAAGTTCCTCGATGTCGGCGTGCTCGACGAGGACGTCCTGGTCGTCCACCTGTCCGACGGGGATGTCATTCACGACGAGAGCGGCGCCGGGGAGACCGTTCTTCGGTACACCCCCGAGCTCGACACCGGCGCCGCGGTCCAGACCGCCAGTTGGACGATCACTTCTGCCCAGGATCCAGCCTACGGCATCGGCGGACAGCACCCGCAAGCCTGTGATCGCAAGAAGAAGTTGAGCGGCCACGCCGAGATGGAGTGGATCGGCGGCGACTACCGCTATGAGTACACCTACGAGCACTGGATCTACCTCCGCCTGCCGAGTTCGCTCCGGCAGGGGATGACCTACACGCTCGAGATCGCCCCGGCCACCAACAGCGACGACACATCCGAGTCGTTCACCTTCGACATCTACTCGAACCGCTCCGAAGCCGTGCACGTGAACCTGGTCGGCTATGCCCCGGAGGCGACGCACAAGGCCGCCGATCTCTACCACTGGATGGGCAGCGGCGGCGCCCGCAACTACTCCGGCTTCGAAGGCAACACGGTCTGGGTCTACGATGTCAACGCGAGCCAGGCCCACGAGGCGGGGACCGTGGCCTTCTGGATGGCGAACGGCAGCGATGTCTTCGGCTACAACTTCACCCGATCCGACGTCTGGAATGTCGATTTCTCGGGTTTCACCGAACCCGGCACCTACCGGCTGGTGGTCGAAGGCGTCGGGTGCAGCCGGGATTTCGAGATCGCCGACGACGTCTATCACGACCCGTTCATCGTCTCGGTGCGCGGCTACTTCTACATGCGGATCGGCGAGGCCAATCCGTCCGGCCTCTCGCCGCCGCCGCGGACGCCGCTCTACATCCCCGGGGTCAGTCCGCCGACGACCACGGTGTACCTCACGACCATGCACCCCTGGCACCCCGAGTGGGACAGTTTCTCCAGCGGTGACCGGTGGGACCGGCCCGACGACTGGGCGCCGTACCGCAAGCCCGGCTTTCCGACCAACCCCGACGCCTGGGGTGGGCACTCCGACGCGGCGGACTGGGATCGCCATCTGGCCCACGTCGCCAACATCTACGATCTCTTGCTGCCCTTTCTGCTGACCGACGGCGCCATCAGCGACGACGACACCGGCATCACCGAGAGCGGCAACGGCATCCCCGACATCATCGACGAGGCCCGCAACGAGGTCGATTTCTGGCTTCGGTTGCGTGACGGCGGCGGCTACTCGTACGGACTGACCAACCCCAACGGCGGCAACGAGCTCTTCCAGGCCGGGCCGACGGCGATCTCCGCGTGGGCCAACGCCGCCAACGCCGCCATGCTCGCCGATGCCTTCCGCGTGGCCGGGCTGACGAGCCTGATGAACTTCTACAGAGACCAGGCCATCGCCGCCTACAACCACGCGGACGGTCTCGCGGATCCGATGCTCGACGAAGGCCTGGGGCTCGATGACGGCCTCGTCAGGGGGCGCGACTTCAAAATGATGGCCGCCGCCTTTCTCTACAACGTGACCGGCGTCCGGGCCTGGGAAGACGTCGTCAACGCCGAGAGCGTCTGCGCCGGGGGTCCTGCGGAGCTCATGAACGCGACGAGGCATCAGGTCTGGGCGACCGCCGGTTACCTGTACACCCCTCGGACGGTCAACTACCCGGCGCTGCGAAGTAACATGATTTCGGCGGTCATCGCCCAGGCGAAACGAGACGAGGCCGACCTCATCGACAGCCGGCCCTCACGCCGGGCGACCGACCGGGGGCCCGCCTCCTTTTGGCGAACCGCTCACAACGTGGACCGCACCATCATCGCCCATTCGGTGGCCGACACTCCCGCCGACATCGAACACTTCCGCAAGGCTCTCGCCCTCGAGGCCGACTGGGGCTTGGGCAGGAACCCGTTGAACGTCATCGAGATGACGACGGCGCTCACACCGCTCGCGTCAAAGCGCAGCTTCCAGGAGGCCTACACCTCGGGTCGGCACGACGGCGTGTCGGGAGTCCACCCGGGGCACACCCCGTACCTGAATCTCAGTGATTGGGCCCCGGGAATGGTGATGGGGAGGCCGTCGGCGCTTTATGAGAACAGCTATCCCGGGAACGTCCCGGACACCTGGCCCATCGGCGAAGCCTACTTCCCATCCCGTTGGGTCTGGGCGCACGCCGAGTTCACACCGCGCCAGACCATGCGCGGGAAGACGGCGCTCTACGGCTATCTCTACGGGCTCGCCGGGGCCCAGGCGCCGGACAACCCGATGCTCACGGTGACGAACACCGGAATCGCCGGCGGCGGCGGTACGGTCACCTCCTCACCCGAAGGCATCGACTGCGGCGCCGACTGCAGCGAGGCATACCAGAACGGAACGGTGGTGACGCTCACGGCCTCGCCCGCCGGCGGGTCGATCTTCGCCGGCTGGAGCGGCGCCTGCTTCGGTGCCGACCCCACCTGTGAAGTGGCCATGACGTTGAATCGTATGGTGGCGGCGACCTTCGAACCGGTCGGGCTCACCTACATGCTCACGGTCGGCAAAGAAGGGTCAGGCGACGGCACCGTCACCTCGGCGCCGGCCGGCATCGACTGCGGCGGCGACTGCAGCGAAGCCTACCTCAGCGGCACGAGCGTGGAGCTCACCGCCGCGGCGGACGGCGACTCGACCTTCACCGGCTGGGGCGGCGCCTGTTCCGGGGTGGGGGAGTGCACCGTTGTCATGAACGCGGTGCGGACGGTGACGGCCACCTTTCGCTCCAACGCGACCCCTCCCGTGGTGATCTACGGCGACGCGCTCGCGCCCGGCTGGGACGATTGGTCGTGGAACGCGACGATCGATCTCGCCGGCACCTCGCCGGTCAAGGTGGGCGCCTACGCGGTCAACGCCACCCTCGATGGCTGGGGCGCCTTTTCGCCGGCGATGTCGACCGGGGCGATCGACACCTTCGGTTACGACGCCGTCAGGTTCTGGGCCCACGGCGGCGCCGGCGCCGACAAGACGCTCAGCCTGTACACGGAGGGCGTGGGCGGCCAGAGCGCCAGCGTCGGTTTCACGGCGGCGGCCGACACGTGGACCGAGATCACCATCACCCTGGGCGAGCTCGGCGACCCCGCAACGATCTCGCGGCTGAACTTCTTCAACCCAACCGGCAGCGCCATCGGGATGGTGACCTTCGATGAGATCCGGCTCGAGGCGGAGCAGGTTTCGCGGGTCTTTTCGGACGGTTTCGAAACCGGGGACGCCTCCGCCTGGTCGGCAGCGGCCCCGTAGGGCGGGCGACGGCCGGGCTCGTCACGGGCGACACCCGAGAAAGGCGCCGCCCAGCCCCGTCCGCTGCACAGTCCTACCAGGCCGAGATGTCGCCGCTCTCGAACCCGTCCGAGAAAATTGGAATCGTTGCGTACGGGCAGTACAGCGAGCCGCTGCTGATCGCCGTTTGTCCGGCCGAATCGAGCGCCGAAATCAGATAGCTGTAGAGGTTCCCCAGATTGGCTGCGCCGGCCGCCCCGGCGAGGCCGCAGGGCACCGCGAAACCCGGTTCGACCATGTCTGCAGGGATGTACATGTAAGTCTGGAAAAATCCCTGGGAGAAGGCCCGCACCCGGCCGTCGATTTCGATCTTCATGTTGATGATGTACTGACCGTTTCCGGCGGTGACATAGAGGTAGGACCACTCGACAAAACAGGTTTCGGAGTTCACCGCCGCTCGATAGCAGGTCGGGGTCGAAGCGTCGATCCCGGAGATGTCGGGGGAATCGGCCTTCAGGTCGTGTGCCCGGGGCAGCTCCGCGTCTGCGTACGGCGCTTCGCGGTCGTCGGTCGCGCCCGCTGGCGCGACGGCAATCCACCCGATAAAGAGCACAAGGACCGCGAGCGCGAACCTCGGCGGTCCGCCGTTGGATTGAGTTCGCATGGTGCTCGGTCCTTTCCAGCTGCTAGGGAATGTACGCCGGGCACGACACGGTTCCGTAGTTTGCCGAACCCAGCCCGGCGGAGTCTTTGGCCCGGATCGTGTACGCGTAGGCCATCCCGAGATCGGGGTCGCCGCCCGAACCGGGGGCGCCGCAGGCGACCCGAAAACCCTTGCCGTACATGTTGTACGGCACGTACATCGAGGTCTGGAAGAAACCTTGGGTCCGGGTTGCCTTCCCGGTCGCGTTGAACTTCGTGTACATGCAGATCATGTAGTTCGGGCCGGCGTCGACGGAGGTGTAGTACCAGTTGATCCAGCATTCATCCCGGGTCGAATCGGGTTGGAAACAGGTTGCGGAAGGGCTGTCGATAAAGCTGATGAGAGGAGCCTCGCCATCCTTGGGAACCGTGACCATCTGGGACTCCCGCCGAGCCCCTTGGTGTTCTTCGAACGGGATCTGCAGGCCGAACGGAGGAACCGGGTCGCAGGGGTCGACTGCGCCGGCGACGCTCGGCAGCGCGAAAACGATGAGCAAAAAGGCAAACCAACGAAATCGCGGAAGGAGGATCGAGTCATGCATGGGTCTTCCCTTCTGGAAATCAACGTCGGAATCGACTTTCGGTATAGATATCAGGATTGATTCTCATTTTAAATTACGCTGCGTTTCCAAGTCTGTCAAGCGGGGCGACAGGATCTTTGCCAGGTCAAGAGAACGCGCTGTCCACCCGGCTGTCGGATGACGATCAAGGTGTGCTCGGCACGAGCCTTGAGCTTCTCGGCGCGGGCGGCTCGTAGGACACGCGATCGTTCGGGAGATTCACGGCAACGACGCGAAACGCGCCACCCTCCGACACCCATCCGGTGCCGACCACGGACGCCGCTGCGGCGCTACACTGACGTCAGCGAGTCCACTTCACCCGGTTCAAGGAGGACGCCATGTACGACTTCATGCTGGACGGACCCTCGCGTGCGGTGAGAGATGAGCTGCGCGAGCTCGTGCGGACCGAGGTCGATCCCGAGTACCTCCGACGGATGGACCGCGACGAGATCAGATACCCGCGCGAGCTCTACGAGACCTTCGCCCGACACAACACCCTAGGGCTGAGGTTTCCCAGGGAGGTCGGGGGCAAGGGCTTGTCCTGGGTGGCGGAGTGCGCCGCCATGGAGGAGGTCGGCGTGCTCGGCACCGCGGCCGGCTGCTGCTACGTCATGCCGTCCATCGTCGGCGAGGCGATCAACACCTTCGGCACCGAGGAGCAGAAGCGGCGGTACCTCGCACCGATGCTCGCCGGGGACAAGGTCGCGGCCGAGGCGCTGACCGAGCCGCGCGGCGGATCGGACTTCTTCGGCGCCTCCAGCCGCGCCGAGGACCGCGGCGACCACTTCGTCGTCCGCGGCATGAAGCGGTTCATCGTCGGCGCGGAGGGGGCCGATTTCTTCCTCGCCTACGTGCGGACGAATCACGACGAGCAGGCCCCGCCCGATCGCCGGATCAGCGCCATGCTCATCGACCGCGGCCCGGGGGTCGAGGTCAAATACCTGTACGGCCTCATGGGCACCCGCGGCGGCGGCACCGGACGGGTGGTCTTCCGCGATGTCGAGGTCCCGAAATCAAACCTCATCGGCAGCCTGCACGGCGGCGCCGAGGTCTTCAACACGATGATGGTGCCCGAGCGGCTGTGCAGCGCGGCGCCGATCACCGGCGGGATGAAGGCGTGTCTCGATGTGGCGATGAAGTACGCCAGCCGGCGCAAGGCCTTCGGCCGACCGATCCGCAAGTTCCAGGCCGTGAGCTTCATGGTGGCCGACGCCCAGACCCGGCTCGACGCCTCGCGAGCCATGGTCTACATGGCGGCCCGGGCCGCCGACGCCGGAGTCCCGAACCTGCGCCGGATCGTCTCTGAGACCAAGAAGACGGTCACCGACGCCGGCTGGAACGTGGCCAATCTGGCGATGCAGATCACCGGCGGAATCGGCTACACCGATGTCTACCCGATCGAGCGGGCGGTTCGAGACATGCGGCTCGCTCAGATCTGGACCGGCACCAACGAGATCATGAGCGCGCTGATCCAGCACGAGGCCTTCGCCGAGGCCGCCGCCGAAGCGGGGGTCTACCGCGACTTCGAGCTCGACGCCATGCACGTCGACGCCACCGAGAAGATCTTCGACGACGACGACATGTGGAAGGTGTACGACGCCGGCAACTGACCGGCGGGCCGGCGCGCATCGACCGGGCGCCGCCGCGGACCGCAATCTGACCTCTGGACTCTTTCGCCACCGGCGGATGATCTGGAGTGACCGTTGGCACCTGTCAGGTGGGTGTACCATGATCACATCGATCAACACGGCAAAGGTGCGCTCGGCCCGCAGACTTGAACGGCACGACTACCCACGAGGAGCTTCTTGATGATCGCTCGGCACCGCTGGTCGTTACCGTTGGCCGTCGGCGCCTGCCTCATTGCCTCGATCGCGTCCGCCGGCGAGACCTGCGAGCCGGCGCCCCCGGTGGGGGAACTGGTCGCTCTGGCCCTCGATCGCTCGCCGTCCATCGAGGCGGTCGAGGAACGGCTCGCGGCGTCGAGAGAGATGGTCGCGCCGGCCGGCGCGCTGCCCGACCCGATGGTCGAGCTCGTGCTCCAGAACGCCGGTTTCCCGCGATTCACCGTGGGGAGCATGGAAATGTCCATGATCGGTCCCCAGGTGCGCCAGAGCCTGCCCTACCCGGGAAAGCGGGAGGCGCGGCGGCAGTCGGCCCAGGCCGTCGTCGCCGTCCGCGCCGACGAGCTGGAGCGGGTCCGGCGCCGGCTGGTGGTCGAGGTCCGCACCCTCTACGCGCGGGTCTTCATCCTCGACCGGGAACGCGCTGAGCTCGACTCCGCGCGGGAGCTCCTCGACCTCCTCGCCGAGACCGCCGTCATCCGCTACGGGGTCGGCGGGACGGAGCAGGAGGCGGTGGTCAAGGCGATGCTCGAGGTGTCTCGGTTGGCGGAGAGGGCCGATGACCTGACCGCCGAGCGAGCGCTCCTGGTTGCGGGTCTCAACCGTCTGCTCGACCGCCCGGGTCGGCAGCCTCTCGGTGAGGTGCGGGCCCTGCCGCCGGTAGAAGCCCCGCCCCTCCCGTGGGAGCAGGCGGCGCTGGCCGCTTCGACCGAGATCACGATCGCCCGCTCGGCCGTCGCCGCGGCGGAGAAGCGGCTCGACGTCGCCCGGCTCGACCTCAAGCCGGATTTCTTGACGGGCGCCGGTCTCGGCCTGCGCGGTGGGCTCGAACCGGTGCTGACGCTGAGCTTCGGTCTGGAGTGGCCGCTGTGGCGTCGAACCAAACAGGAACCGATGATTCGTGCGGCCGAGCACGAGCTCAAGCTGGCCCGTGCCGAGCTCCGCGAGGCCGAAGCGGTCGCTCGTTCCGAGGCCGCCCGGCTGGAAGCCGACTGGCAACGGGCCGAGCTGCAGATCGTGCGCTACCGAGAGGCCATCGTGCCCCAGACGAGCGCTGCTGTTGACGCGGCCCGATCCTCCTACCTCACCGGCAGAGGCGACTTCTCGACCGTGATCGAGGACTTCGAGCTGTGGATCGAGGCGCGGGTCGAGCTGGCTCGGCGCCAGGCCGACCGCTACACGGTGTGGGCCGAGCTGCAGGCCCTGGCGGTGGAGACGGAGACTGAATCAGGAGCCGGATCTGGATCGGAGGAGTGAAATGGGCACGATGCGCAGAGTCTGCTGGACGGCCGCCGTCATGCTCGGTGTGCTGGCCGTGTTGCTCACCGCAGCCTGTGCTGACAAGGCCGAATCGGATGCAACCTACCACTGCCCGATGCACCCGACGTTTCTATCGGACCGGCCCGGCGACTGCCCGATCTGCGGCATGCGCCTGGTGCCGGTCGAGACCCGGACAGCCCCGACGTCCGTTCCGGCGTACGTCTGCCCGATGCACCCGGAAGTGACATCGGACACGCCCGGTAGATGCTCGAAATGCGGGATGAAGCTGGTCGCCACCGGCGACGCCATGCCGGCGCCGGCCTCCGCCACCCCCGCTGCGGCGGGGGATCGGGCGGGTCATGCCGCGGCTCCGGGTGAACGCAAGGTGCTTTACTACCGCAGCCCGATGGACCCGACCATCACCTCGCCGGTGCCGGCCCAGGACCAGATGGGCATGGACTTCCTCCCGGTCTTTGCCGACGGGCAGACGGCCGCGGCAGGCGCGGTGCCCGGGCTGGCAACGGTCGAGGTTTCGCCCGGGGGGCTGCTCCTCGCGGGGGTGCAGACGGCGCCGGCGGTCCGCGAGCGACTCGCCCGAAGCGTGCGCACCGTCGGCAGCGTGGTGCCGGACGAGACCCGGATCCGCCACGTCCACACCAAGATCCCGGGTTGGGTCGAGAAACTCTTCGTCAGCTTCACCGGGCAGCTGGTGCAACAGGGCGAGCCGATCCTCTCGATCTACTCCCAAGAGCTGGTCGCGACCCAGGAAGAGCTGCTCCGGGTGCGGGAGACCGCGGCCCGATTCGCAGCGTCCGAGCTGCCCGAGGTTCGCAGCGGCGCCGAGGACCTGCTCAAGGCCGCCCGCCGCCGCCTCGAGCTCTTCGATGTTCCGGCGAGCTTCGTCGCCGAGCTCGAGAGGAGCGGCGTCGTGCAGCGGGCGGTCACCCTGCTCGCTCCGGTCTCCGGCTACGTCACCGCCAAGGACGTCTTCGAGGGGCAACAGGTCGAGCCGGGCAAGGAGCTGTTCACGATCACCGATCTCTCGAGACTGTGGGTCGAGGCCGACTTCTACGAGTACGAGGCGGCCGCCCTGCGATTGGGCGAACAGGCTACGGTCCGCCTGCCCTACGACCCGGGTGTGCGTCTCTCCGGCCGCATCGCGTTCATCTACCCGACCCTCGACCCTTCGACGCGCACCCTCAAGGTCCGCTTCGAGTTCGCCAACCCCGGCCTGGTCCTGAAGCCCGGCATGTTCGCCGACGTCGAGCTCGCGGTCGAGGACAGCGAGGGGATCGTGATACCCGCGTCAGCGCTCATGGACACCGGCGAACGGCAGGTGGTGTTCGTGCGTCGGTCAGCGGACACGTTCGTTCCGCGCCAGGTTGAGGTCGGCGTCCGAGGTCGGGGCAAGGTCCTGGTCCTGTCCGGGCTCTCCGAAGGTGAACAGGTCGTGATCCGCGCCAACTTCCTCCTCGATTCCGAGTCGGGGCTCCGGGCGGCCATTGCCGGCATGGGCTCGGGAGGCCACCAGCGCGGAGGCGACCGATGATCAGGCGGATCATCGAGTTTTCCGCCCACAACAGGATGCTGATCCTGCTCGGCGTGGCCGCGCTGTGCATCTTCGCCGGCAACACCCTGGCGCGGATCCGGCTCGACGCCCTGCCCGACCTTTCCGACACCCAGGTGATCGTCTACTCGCGCTGGGACCGCTCGCCGGACATCATCGAGGACCAGGTCACCTACCCGATCATCTCGTCGTTGCTGGGGGCGCCGAAGGTGAAGGCGATCCGCGGCTTCTCAGACTTCGGCTTTTCCTATGTCTACGTCATCTTCCAGGACGGTACGGACCTGTACTGGGCGCGTTCGCGAGTGCTGGAGTACCTCTCCAAAATCCAGTCGCGGCTCCCCGACGGGGTGGAGACCGAGCTCGGACCGGACGCCACGGGCGTCGGCTGGGTCTTTCAGTACGCCCTCGTCGACCGCTCCGGCACGCACTCCCTGGACCAGCTCCGCTCCTACCAGGACTGGACCCTGGGCTACGCCCTCCAGTCGGTCCCGGGAGTGGCGGAGGTCGCCTCCATCGGTGGGTTTGTCCGCCAGTATCAGGTCACGGTCGATCCCAACCGGCTGGCGGCCTACCGGATTCCGCTCGAAATGGTGGTCGCTGCGGTCCGCGCCTCGAACAACGAGGTCGGCGGGCGGCTTCTCGAGTTCGCCGGCACCGAGTTCATGGTGCGTGGCCGCGGCTACGCCCGCGCCATCGAGGACTTCGAACAGGTCGTCGTCAAGGTCGGTCCGGGCGGCGTGCCGGTGCTCCTCAAGGACATCGCTCAGGTCGGCCTCGGGCCGGAGATCCGCCGTGGGATTTCGGATCTCGACGGGCTCGGCGATCACGTCGGAGGCATTGTGGTGATGCGCCACGGTGAGAATGCCCTCAACGTGATCGACCGCGTCAAGGACAGGCTCCGGGAGATCGAGCCCTCCCTGCCCAAAGGGGTCGAGGTGGTCACCACCTACGACCGCTCGGATCTGATCCACCGCGCGATCGAGACCCTCAAGCACGAGCTGACCGTCGAGATGATCATCGTCGCGTTCGTCATCCTCCTCTTCTTATGGCACATCCCCTCGGCCGCGGTGCCGATCCTCACCATCCCGATCTCGGTCCTTCTCGCCTTCATACCGATGTACTTCATGGGCGTCACGATCAACATCATGTCGTTGGCCGGCATCGCCATCTCCATCGGCGTCCTGGTCGACGGCGCCATCGTCGAGGTGGAGAACGCGTACAACAAGCTCCACCTCTGGGAGGCCGGCGGACGCAAGGGGGACTTTCACACGGTCCGCCTCGAGGCGCTCATGGAGGTCGGACCCTCGGTCTTCTTCTCCCTGTTGGTGATTGCGGTGGCGTTTCTGCCGGTGTTCGCCCTGGTTGACCAGGAAGGCCGGCTGTTCAAGCCGCTGGCCATCTCGAAGAACCTGGCCATGGCCCTGGCAGCGCTCCTCGCCATCACCCTCGACCCGGCGATGCGCATGCTCTTCACCCGGATGGACCCCTTCACCTTCAAGCCGCGCTTCCTGTCCTGGCTGGCCACCAAGACCCTGGTCGGCACCTACTACGCCGAGGAGAAGCACCCGATCAGCCGGCTGCTGTTTGCGGTCTACGAGCCTCTGTGCCGCTTCGTGCTCCGTTTCCCCAAGCTCGTGATCGCGACCGCGATCGCTCTGGTCGCGGTGTCGGTCCCGTTCTACTTCAAGCTCGGTTCCGAGTTCATGCCGCCCTTGAACGAGGGCACGATCCTGTACATGCCGACCACCCTGCCGGGAATCGCCGTGGAACAGGCCAGGGAGCTGCTCGAAACCCAGGATCGGGTCATCAAGTCGTTCGCCGAGGTCGAGCGGGTGTTCGGCAAGGCCGGTCGCGCCGCGACCTCGACCGATCCGGCGCCGTTCTCGATGATGGAAACGACCATCGTTCTCAAACCGGAGAGCGAGTGGGAGGCGAAGCCGCGCTGGTACTCGGGATGGGCGCCGGACTGGCTCAAACGTCTCCTGCGGCCCCTGTGGCCGGATCACATCTCCTGGGAGGAGCTGGTCGACAAGATGGACCGCGCCCTCCGCATCCCCGGCGTGACCAACGCCTGGACCATGCCCATCAAGGCCCGCACCGACATGCTCACGACCGGAGTGCGCACGCCCATCGGCATCAAGGTCTTCGGCGCCGATCTCAAGGAGATCCAGCGCGTCGGCGAACATCTCGAGGCGATCATGCGCGAGATCCCCGGGACCCGCAGCGTGTTCGCCGAGCGTGTGACCGGCGGCTTTTTCGTCGACATCGTCCCGCGCCGCGACCAGCTCGCCCGCCACGGGCTGACCGTGTCTCAGGTCCAGGACGTGATCATGAGCGCCATCGGTGGCGACAACGTCACCACCACTGTCGAGGGGCGTGAGCGCTACCCGGTCAACATCCGCTATCCGCGCGAGCTGCGCGACGATGTGGGCCGGCTCGGACGGGTGCTGGTGGCGACGCCGTCGGGCGCCCAGGTCCCGCTCGCCCAGCTCGCCGACATCGAGCTCGTTCAAGGACCGGCCATGCTCCGCGACGAGAATGGATTTCTGGCCGGTTACGTCTACGTCGACATCACCGGCCGCGACGTCGGCGGCTACGTCGAGGAGGCCAAGAGGGCGGTGCGGGAGCAACTCGAGCTCAAGCCCGGATATGTGCTGCTGTGGTCCGGTCAGTACGAGAACATGCTGCGCGTCCGCGAGCGACTCAAGCTGATCGTGCCGATCACGCTGGCTCTGATCTTTCTGCTCCTCTACCTGAACACCAGATCGGCGTTCAAGGCGGCCGTTGTGATGCTCGCAGTGCCATTCTCGGCCGTCGGCGCCATCTGGCTGTTCCACTTCCTCGGATACAACGTCTCCATCGCGGCCTGGGTCGGGATGATCGCTCTGCTCGGACTCGACGCCGAGACCGGGGTGTTCATGCTTCTCTTCCTCGACCTCTCCTGGGACGACTACCGCAAGCGCGGACTGCTCAAGACGCTGGCGGACGCCGACGAGGCGATCATCCACGGTGCGGTCAAGCGGGTTCGGCCCAAGATGATGACGGTGACGGCCGCTTTCATGGGCTTGCTGCCGATCATGTGGTCGACCTCGGCCGGGGCCGACGTCATGAAACGCATCGCCGCACCGATGATCGGCGGCCTGGTCACCTCGTTCGTGCTCGAACTCCTGGTGTACCCCCCGATCTACAAGCTGTGGAAGCGGCGCACCGAGCTCAAGGGACTCAGGGACTGACCGATTCGAGCCGGCCGCCAGCCAGAGAAAGCCGAGGTCGTGCTCTCGACGACCGGCGTCGACGACGCCACCCGGCGCCGAGCAGTCGCGGCCTGCAGGTCCGGTCCGACGGTGGAAAGCCCCGTCGAAGGCGCGGCGGATGAGGACGGCGGCGCGAGCCCCTCCCGAGGACGGCGCCCGGTCCGCAACCCAACCGACGACAAGGAGGACCCGACCGGCTGCGGGGGATGCAGACCGATCGGGCCCGGGGGCTAAGGTGTCGACAACCCTAACAGACGAAGTGTTTCTACGGATTGCTCAGGGCCGGTACCGCCCAGTTGTGGATGTACCAGATGATGGCCCGGGCGTCCTCGGCGGCCTGGGCTACCTGCTGGGCCTGGCCGAGGTGCTCGGCGTCATAACCCATTGCCTCGAGCGAACTTTCGAAGATCACGTCGATCGCGGGACCGTCATCCGAATCTCCCGGGTAGAAGAAGTCGGTGTCCCAATCGGTGCAGTGCGGAATGTCATGGAAGTTCGCTGTTTGGTAGGCGACGACTTCCGCGACGTAGAAACAGGGGTAATCCGAGAGGATGCCGGGTCCGGCGACGCAGGTCCAATCCTCGGGATAGGGTTGCAGCAGCGGAACCGGAGCCTTGCTGCCGAACTGGGTGTAGCGATCGTACGGGACAACGAGGAGCGACGCGTACGGGAAGTACTCCTCCGGGTCTGACTCGAGGTCATTGATCCCGAGGTAGGTATTGACATGGATCAGCGCGTCGGTGGTGAAGAGACCGGTCTTGTCGCCTGCCGCCGCGAAGGTCGACGCCCCGATCAAGATGTCTTCCCCGGTCGGGTTGAGCAGAGAGTCGCAGTTGTCGAGGGCGCCCTCGCCCGAGTAGGGATCGCAGGTGTCGTAGGGATCGCACGAGTCCGGCGAACCGGGCCAACACGGGTGGAGGCTCTGCAGTTCGTCGGCGAGAACATAGCGGTCCCAGTCGGGAGCCGTCTCTTCGACGACGAACATCTGAGTTTGTTCGACCCGAACGTACTCCACCCGGAGCAGGGTGCCGAACTTCATGATCCGGTCATAAAGGCCCAGGTTTTCCAACGGAGCGTCGATGGTGAACCATCCGGTCTCGCCGGTCTCCGCGTCCAGCGCGTAGTAGTGAATCCTTCCGGCGGGGTCGGTCGCGATGTTGGGCAGGGGTTCGCCGAACTCGTCCGCGAGGGGCTGCGCCCGATTGAGCCGATTGACCGCCTCGAGGTAACCGTGGTCGATCACGTCAACCGGCGACCGCGCGACGCTGAGGCGGCCGAAATCGACTTCTTGGAGGAAATCAAACAGCGGGTTGACATCCGGCTCCGGGTACTCCATGTAAGGGTACGGGTCCCACACGTCGCAGGGCTCGACCTCGCCCGTGCTGGACTTCGCCTCTACTATGCAGGCCCCATCTTCATCGCCGCACAAGGGAACCAGAGCGCACTTCAGTCCGGAAGGGAGATCCTGAGGCGGCGCCGGATCGGCGCCGATCGCGTACACCGGTCGGGCGCAACCGTTTTTGTCTCGGATCACCTCACCGTTGGTGTCCCTGAGTACCACATAGAGGTCGCCGTACAGTTCGAAGGCGTCGGTCGGCGGATCCTGACCGCCGCCCGGCCCACCGCGGTCGGGTCCCGTGGTCTGGGCGAACGCCGGCGAACAAGGGAGCACCAGCGAGAGCGCGACGACTGAAACGAGGAGCAGTTTCCGGGTCTTCATGATCGGGTCTCCTTTTGCTTTCGGACCGTCGGCCGGGCCACCGGTTCCGACGGTGGTGAATCTGAACCGCCGCGACGAACGGGCCCGGACGGCGGGCTCATCCGACCTGCGGTGGCGCCCCGCCTCACGTGCCGCTCCCGTGATTTCCTCCGGATCCTCCACCTCCGCCACCACCCTTTTTGCTCAGGCAGAAGTCGATGTAGGTGAGATTGTTGACGGTGTCGACCTTGGGCGGATAGAGCGCATCGTCGGTGGCCGGCTCGGACTTGGCGACCGCCTCCGCCGGGATCGTCGGCGGCGGTCCGATCACGTCGGGGTCGTCCCAGTACTCTTGTCCTTGAGCGGTGAAGTCGACCGAATCGTCTTCGGTGTAGAACGTCAGGCGCCACCAGCCCTCGACATCCTCGAAACCGAGTTCCTCGCAGCCATCGAAGTCCATTCTCTTTGTCATCCAGTTGTATCCGTAGGTCCACTTTCCGCCGACGTTGAGCTCGACCGTCTGCTCGACGTCGTCGAGCGTGCACGGGTCGATACCTCCTCCATCGTTCTCCCACCAGCCGTACAAGATCTCTTGCGGGTTGTTCGGATCCAACTCCGTCATCCACACGAGATCGAGATCCGGCGGCGGGTCGCCGAGGCTCCCGCCGGGAACCGGGCACTCTTTCATGGTGGTCTCCAACTTGGCGATGTTGAGCCGCGCCCGTGGGGTGTGGATGATGGAGAACGGAGACTCGTACTCGAACGGGGTGTGGTTGTTCTCGACCCTCACGCCCCAGTGTTCGGTAGTGCCGTGGCCCGACGCGTGCCACATCTCGAACCCGGTCAGGCAGAGATCCGGATCGTCACATTCATCGGTCGTCGGATCGAATCCGATGATCGAGGTGGAATACGGCTGCGTCTCGATCCGGATCACCGAAGTCACCGTCCACGTGTTGGACTCGATGTTGTCGCTCCAATCGAGATAGGCGGCGACGACCGGCGGTTCGCTCGAGATCGTCTCGGCCGACCACTCCACATCGACGACCTTCTGCCAATAGATGAGGTCGAGTTGATCGAGGGTGAACCCTGCGCACGGTGCGCCGTCTTCAATGCACTCCTCTGGAAACAGGTAGGTTGTCTCGTCGTCGAGCACGCACGAGGTGTTGGGGTACTTGAACTGATCGATGGTCTCCTCCAGGTCGCAACCGTACGAGTAGTGGACCCGGAAAACAGGGGAGGCGGGCGGCCACCACCCATACGTATCGGCAGGTCCGACGGTGTACGACGCCGGGTACGAGAGGTTGTTGCCGACCGGCTCCTCGGCTCCCACGGCGAACGAAACGCAGACAAGGAGCATGGTGGCAATCACGACACGATTCGCGGTTCGCATGGTTTGGACCTCCTTTGGTTCAATCGATGGGTTTCACGATTGCGGGCGGTCAGGTATTGAAATCGATGACCTCCTCTCTCGACGCCTCAAAGGGCGCCGCGCAGTCACCGGGGCCGATCTCCGGTGTTGCCGCAGGGATGGAGGACCTGCGGCCGCGCCGACTCGGGGTGCCAAGCGGCCGGCATGCTACGGCCGATCTGCACCCTTTGCGGCCTTGTTTCGCCTGAAAGCTTCGTCCCGTGGGACTCAAGAAACGTGCCAGCGGAGAAAAGCCGATCGCCGACGGTGATCGAGGGATCCACGAAGACGGATCAGAACCGCCTCATCGCCTCCGTCTCAGCGGTTCGCTTCGGTTCGACGAGCGGCCTGGTTCGGGGGTCGTCGGCGGGGCTTGCGTCCTGTGTCAGGACACACGAATTCCGGGCACAGGGTGTGTCGTGGCACAAGGATGCAAGTGCCGGTCCTGGCGGGAGGTTCACGCTTTGCCAGCGGGGACGATCGCTCTCCGATGGCGCCGGGAAGCGTTGAGGCCGGGAGGCGACGACGGTTCCGGCGAGATCGACCGGATCATCGCGGCGCACCATCGCGACGAGCGGTTGTCAACGTGGCACCCTTCATCGCAGGCCCTGGCGGCGAGAAGAGCCGGTCGTCAAGACGATCGATGTCCCTGTCTATAATCGAGAGCATGAGACGGCGCTCGGATCTGAGGCCTGGGCGCGGAGCCGGAGCGCGGAACCCCGCCGGGGCGTGTTGGTCGCCGGTCTCCCGCGGGTCGTGAACCACCATCCGGGATTCGGCCGCAGTCGCAGCGGCGTCGTCGTTCGTTCGGGCCCGGCCGATGGAGGATCTCCGATGAGGAAACAACCTGCCGCCGCAGCGATCCTGGGGGCTCTTGTCGCCGCCTTTCTGAGCGTCCACGCCCACAGCGAGGGGCAGACCGCCGCGCCCCCGGACCCCTGGGAGCGTCTGCCCGGCATCCTCGCCGGGATCAGCGCACCGACGTTTCCCGATCGCGATTTTCCTTTGTCCGATTTCGGCGCCGTGGGGGACGGGACGACCGATGCGACCGCCGCTGTCCGGGCCGCCGTGAGCGCCTGTGCGGCAGCCGGCGGCGGCCGGGTGGTGGTGCCGGCAGGGGAGTATCTCACCGGCGCCATCCACCTGAAGTCCAACGTCAACCTCCACCTTCAGGACGGTGCGACTCTTCGGTTCCTCCAGGATCCTGCCGCCTACCTGCCCGTCGTCTTCACACGCTGGGAAGGTGTCGAGCTGATGAACTACTCGCCCCTCGTGTACGCCCACGACGAGAAGAACATTGCGGTGACCGGCAAGGGCACCCTCGACGGCCAGGCCGGGCCGCAGCACTGGTGGCCATGGAAGGGCGATGGCCACCCCGCGAGCCAGAAGCCCGACCGCGATCGGCTCTTCGCCCAGGCCGAGACCGGCGTTCCGGTCGCCGAGCGGGTCTACGGCGCCGGCCACTACCTGCGGCCGTCGTTCGTGCAGACCTATCGCTGCGAGAACGTTCTGATCGAGGGCGTCACGATCAGAAATTCTCCGATGTGGGTCATCCACCCGGTTCTTTCCCACAACGTCACCGTCCGCGGCGTGAGAGTCGTCTCCTCAGGTCCCAACAACGACGGTTGTAATCCGGAATCTTCGACCGATGTCCTGATCGAGGACTCGCTCTTCGATACCGGGGACGACTGCATCGCCATCAAGTCGGGGCGCAACGCCGACGGGCGACGGCTCGCCGCCCCCTCCGAGCGCATCGTGGTCCGGGGCTGCCGGATGCGGGCCGGGCACGGCGGCGTGACCATCGGCAGCGAGACCAGCGGCAGCGTGCGCGACGTCTTCGTCGAGCAGACCGAAATGAGCAGCCCCGATCTCGATCGAGGGATCCGACTCAAGACCAATGCCGTGCGCGGAGGAGTGATCGAGAACGTCTTCGTGCGCGACGTCGAGATCGGCGAAACCGGTTCGGCCATCGATATCGACATGCAGTACGAGGAGGGTGCCGACGGCCCCTTTGTGCCGGTCGTCCGGAACATCCTCATCGAGCGGTTGACCGTGGGCCGGGCGGGGTACGCGTTTTTCATCCGCGGACTCCCGAGTGCGCCGGTGCGTGGGCTGGTGGTTCGGGACAGCTCCTTCAAGGCGGTGAGCAGGGGCAGCGTCCTCGATCACGTGGAGGGTCTCCTGCTGCAGAATGTCGCGATCGAGCCTGCCGGCGAGTGATCGGCGCGGCGGACGCGCCGTTGGGTGGGGACTTCGAATCGGACCGCACTGGCGCTCGGTGGCTCGCTACTCGTATTCCAGAACCGGGCGCGGCAGATAGAGCTCCTCCAACCGGGCGCGTTTTTCCCGCGGCAGGCTGATTTTCAACGCCTCGACCGCGTCGTCCAGTTGACTCGTGTTGCTCGCCCCGATGACCGGCGCGGTGACACCGGGTTGGTGGAGCAGCCAGGCGAGAGCGATCTGGGCCGGTTTGACACCCTCCTCTTCGGCCGACTCCACCACTCGTTCGAGGATTTCAAAATCGGTGTCCTGGAAATAGTAGTCGTGGGCCATTTGATCGCTCGCGTCGCGGGTGGTCACGCCGCGCTCACCCCGTTTGCGGTTTCCGGCCAGAAATCCGCGGGCCAGCGGACTCCACGGCACCACGCCGATGCCTTCTTCGCGACAGAGCGGCATCATCTCCCGCTCATCCTCGCGATGGATGAGGTTGTAGTGATTCTGCATCACCACAATGCGGCTCCACCCGTACCGGTCGGCCAGGCCCAGAGCCTTCATGAGCTGCCAGGCGTGCATGCTGGAGGCACCCAGGTAACGGACTTTTCCCATCCGCACCAGGTCATCGAGCGTCGCCATGGTTTCTTCGATCGGAGTTTCGTAATCCCACCGGTGGATGTAATACAGATCGACGTAGTCCGTTCCCAACCGCCGCAGCGAGGCATCAATCGAGTCCATGATGTGCTTGCGGGACAGACCGCGGTCATTCGGTCCATCGCCGGTCGGCCAAAAGACCTTGGTCGCGATGACCACGTCTTTTCGTTGGGCGTGGTCCCTGATCGCACGACCCAGGACCTCCTCGCTGACACCCAGCGAGTACATGTCGGCCGTATCGAAGAAGTTGATTCCCATCTCCAGTGCCCGTTTGATGATGGGGCGACTCGCGGCTTCCGGCAACACCCAGTCGCGCCAGGCGGGGCTGCCGTAGGTCATGGTGCCCAAACAGATCCGCGATACCTGAAGACCCGTCTTGCCGAGCCTGACATACTCCATCGAAGACCTCCGCGAAACGACTCCGAAGGGACTGCGGAGCCGAAGTTGTCGGCTGACCGGTCAGCGCTGAACCCGGGCCGAGCCGCCCTTCGCGAAGGCCTCGACCTCGGACAGCTTGGCCATGGTCACATCTCCCGGGAATGTGGTGAGCAGTGCGCCGTGGGCCCATCCCAGACGGACAACGTCATCCAGTTCCCGCCCAGCCAGCATCCCATAGATCAGACCGGAGGCGAATCCGTCGCCGCCCCCGATACGGTCGATGACACCGAGTTCACAGGTCGGGCTGATGGCCCGCCGTCCGTTGCACCAGATCACGGCCCCCCATTGGTGGCGGTTGGCGGATTCAACCTCCCTGAGGGTAGTGGCCACCATCTTCACGCCGGGGAAGTCACGATTGACCTCGGATATCATCTCGAAGAAGACCGCCGTGTCCAGCTTGGACTTCTTCTCGACATCCGGGCCCTTCACGCCCAATCCCATCTGCAGGTCCTCCTCGTTGCCGATGAGGACATCGACGTTCTCGACGATCCTTTTGAAGGTCCTCTGAGCGGCCTCGAGTCCGCCGATCGACTCCCACAGTTTCCCGCGGTAGTTCAGGTCGAACGAAGTGACGGCGCCATGTTTCTTTGCGGCCTGCATGGCCTCGATGATGAGCTCCGATGTGGTTGTCGACAGTGCCGCGTAGATTCCGCCGGAGTGGAACCAGCGGACGCCCTCGCCGAAGATGGCTTCCCAGTCGAAGTCGCCGGGTTTGAGCATGGCCCCGGCTTCATTCGCCCGGTTGTAGAAGACCACGGGCGGCCGCACGCCGTAGCCGAGATCGCTGTAAACGGTGGCGATATTCGGTCCGCGGGCGCCGTCGTGTTCAAACCACTTGTAGAAGGGCTTGACGCCCATTTCCTTGACCCGGTTCTGCACCAGTTCGCCGATGCCGTAGTCCACCATGGCGGTGGCGATCCCGGTTTTCAACCCGAAACAGTCCGCCAGGTTGGCGGCGACGTTGTACTCACCACCCGAGACGTGGATCTTCACCGAACGCGCCTTGCGAAATGGGATCCGGCCCGGATCCAGGCGATGGACCAGTGAACCCAGGGACAGGAAGTCCAGAGCACAGTTATCGTGTCTGATATTCAGTTCAGGCATGAAGATCTCCTCTTCTTTTTCGTCGAGCATTCTGCCCGTCACATCCATCGATCATCAAAAACCGACCGGCACGATGCCTTCCGGACATCATAGCCGCCGCAACCGGTGGCGCCCTCCGCCCGCATTTTGGGACAGAGAGACCACCTTCATCCTCCCGGTCTTTGAACGCCTCGATATCCATGCTCTCGGGGCTGGTGATGAGGCCGCCCAGTTTGTGGAACATGCCGATGACCTGAGCCACTGCAGGAATCCTAGACCACGTATGTGGAGGCGGAGGTCGTGCCGCCGCGGCCCGTCCAGTTCGTGTGGAAGAACTCACCCCGCTGCCTGTCGGTCCGCTCGTAGGAGTGGGCGCCGAAGTAGTCCCGCTGTGCCTG
Organism: Acidobacteriota bacterium; assembly: GCA_024641545.1. GTDB lineage: Bacteria > Acidobacteriota > Thermoanaerobaculia > Thermoanaerobaculales > Sulfomarinibacteraceae > JAHECW01. The sequence continues at coordinate 14,481 of JAHECW010000001.1, read as the reverse complement.
GAGCAGATTGGCGGGAAGACGCCCTGAACGATACCCGTCGTAGTACGACAGAGCCGAACCGACGGCGGGCATGGGAATCCCCAGTTCCACGGCCTTGACCACAACCCGCCGCCAGGCGTCCTGGGCGGTGACCACGGCATCCCTGAAGAACGGATCCAGGAGCAGGTTGTCGAGGTCGGGATTCTTGTCGAAGGCGTCCTTGATCCTGCCCAGGAAGGCGGAGCGGATGATACAGCCGCCACGCCACATGAGGGCGATCCCGCCGTAGTTCAGGTTCCAGTCATAGCTCTTTGCCGCGGCCCGCATGAGCTGATATCCCTGGGCGTACGAGACGATCTTGGACGCATAGAGGGCGTCTTCGAGATCGGCGATGAGCCGGGCCTTCTCGCCGGTGAATTTCGCATCGGGACCGGTGAGGAGCTTCGATGCTTTGACCCGTTCCTCCTTGATTGCGGAGAGGCAGCGGGCAAAAACCGCCTCGCCGATGAGGGTGAGCGGCATGCCTTCATCCAGGGCGGCGATGGCCGTCCATTTCCCCGTCCCCTTCTGACCCGCCGTGTCGAGGATGAAATCCAGGGTGGCTTCACCATTCTCATCCCGATATCCCAGAATATCGCGGGTGATCTCGATGAGATAGGAATCCAGTTTGCCCTCGTTCCAGCGGCTGAACACGGCCTCCATCTCCTCGTTGCTCATGCTCAGACCGTATTTCATCATCTGATAGGTCTCGCAGATCATCTGCATGTCGCCGTACTCGATCCCGTTGTGGACCATTTTCACGAAGTGACCGGCGCCGCTCTGACCGACCCAGTCGCAGCACGGCTCACCCGCATCGGTTTGGGCGGCGATCTTCTGGAAGATGGGCTTCACGCAATCCCAGGCCGTCGGGCTGCCGCCGGGCATGATGGAAGGACCCAGCAGCGCCCCCTCCTCACCGCCGGAGACGCCGGTGCCGATATAGCGCAGCCCCTTGCTTTCGACGTATTCCATCCGGCGGATCGTATCCGGGAAGTGTGAATTCCCGCCGTCGATGATGATGTCCCCTGCTTCGAGGTGGGGAACGACCTGATCGATGAAGGCGTCGACCACGGTGCCGGCCTTGACCATGAGCATGACCTTGCGGGGCTGTTTCAGACCGCGGCAGAAGCTCTCCAGGTCATGGTATCCGTCGATGTTCTTGCCCTTGGCCCGGTCGGCCACGAAGTCGTCGACCTTGCTCGTCGTCCGGTTGTAGCAGGCGACGCGAAAGCCCTTGCTCTCCATGTTCAAGATGAGGTTTTCCCCCATCACTGCCAGCCCGACGACCCCGATGTCCGCTCTTCCTTCGCTCATTTTGGCTCCAATCCTCAAAAGCACCTGCCGGCTTTTCATCTCCGAGCCGCCCGCCGATCCGCCGGCGTCTGATCGACGGGCGGGCGGTTGGTTCTAGACTCCACTGAAGGCCGAGAAACCTCCGTCCACGGGCACGACGATCCCGCTGACGAACCGGGCCGCATCCGAGACCAGCCAGACGGCGGTTCCCACCAGATCCTCGGGTGCGCCGAAGCGTCCTTGCGGGGTGTGGTCGAGGATCTGCCTGCCCCGGGCGGTGAGTTCACCGGTCCTCTCATCGGTCAGGAGGAAGCGGTTTTGAGCGGTCAGGAAAAACCCCGGCGCGATGGCGTTGACCCGAATTTCGGTCGAGTACTCCTGCGCCATGTGAACCGCCAGCCATTGGGTGAAATTCGAAACCGCAGCCTTGGCTGCCGAGTAGGCGGGGATCCGGGTCAACGGCCGAAAGGCGTTCATCGAGGAGACGTTCAGAATGATCCCGTGTTTCCGCCGGGCCATCTGCCTGCCGAAGACCTGGGAAGGCAGGATCGTACCGGTGAGGTTCAGACCGGCGACGAATTCCAGGGCTTCCTTGGGGATGTCGAAAAAGGGCCGGTCCGGGTTGGTGGTCGCCCCGGGATGATTGCCGCCGGCGCCGTTCACCAGAATGTCAACCTGCCCGAGCGCCCCGGCGCAGAATTCGTAGGCCCGCTCGATACTGTCCCGGTCGAGGACGTCGATTCCGGTCGCCAGGTGTTCGCTGCCCAGTTCTGCGGCCACCTCGGCGGCCTTGTCCTCAGCGAGGTCCAGAATGGCCACTCTGGCGCCGGCTTCGGCATAACCCCTGGCCAGCGCCGCTCCGAGCACGCCGGCGCCGCCGGTGATCGCGATGGTCCTCCCGTTCAGGCTGAATAGGCTCATCGACACGATCTCCTTCAATGCGGGCAGCCGAACAGCCGGGGCGGAGCAGGGGAGACCCGTCCGCCGTCTGTCGACCTCCCGCTGCTAGTTCGAGAGCTCAGACACCTGCAGACCCGCCATGATGGCGGGCCCGAGGCCCTTGGGGTCGTCCTCGACTACGCGCTCGCTCATGTAGTAGCGGTAGCTGCCGTCCCGGCCGAAACCCAGGCCGCCCACCTCACAGTTGTTCGTCAGGTGAAACGAGCCGTCGGCGTAGACGGAGACAAACTCGTCAACCAGGCCGGCATAGGCCTTCTCGGCGGCCGGTGTGAACGATTTCGGCAGAGCGCCGCGGTTGACGGCCTTGGCCAGGAAATAGGTGAACATCGCGGACGCCGACGCCTCGCGATAATTGCCGGGCTCGTCCGGCATGTCCATGATCTGAAACCACACCCCGGTGGCATCCTGAGTTTGAATCAAGCTGTCCGCAAGCTCCGGAATGATGGCGAGGAGAGGTTCCCGCAACTCGGTCCTCTTGGGCGGAATCACATCGAGAATATCGACCAACGCCATGGCGTACCAACCGAGCCCTCGCGCCCAGACATAGTGCGACCGACCGCTCTCCGGGTCGGCCCAACCCTGCTGTTTGGCCTCGTCCCAGGCGTGGTAGTACAACCCGGTTTCCGGATCACGGAGATGGGATCGAGCAATGGTAAATTCCCGTACAGCCTCTTCGATCTTGGCGTCGTCTCCCTCCATGACTCCCACGCCGGCAAGGAACGGCATTCCCATGTACACACCGTCCAGCCACAGCTGGTGCGGATAGCGTTGTTTGTGCCAGAACGCACCTTCGGATGTCCGGGGATGATCGGCCATCTGGCCGGCCATGGCATCGATGGCAGCGCGGTATTTCGGGTCACCGTGCCGAGCATAGAGGCGTTGCGCCATCTTGCCCGAGTTGATCTTGTCGATGTTGTACTCGGTGACGTCGTAGGTGTGGATGGTGCCGTCTTCAGCGATGAAACTCTCGATCGTGGCCTTGGCGTAATCGGCGAAACGCGGGTCGCCGGACGCCTCTGAGAGGTCATCCATCGCCTGCATCAGAAGACCGGTGGTATAGGTCCAGCCACTGGGCCGCGAACTCATCGCGTCCCAGCCGCCGTAGGACAGGCTGTCGCCTCGGCGCGCCATCTCCGATTCCGCCAGGCGGATCGAGATCTGCGTCGGCTCGAGCGCACCGGCGCTGCGCGACGCCTCGGTCTTCAAGCGTATTCGGGGGGGCAACGTGCGTCGTTCGACCTCGGCCGCCAGAAAGGCCTCGAGCTCCTCGCGAGTCTGAACGCCGCCCTCTCGACCGGACCACAGGGCCCCGAACGCGTATGACAGCTCCGTCCCGCGCGGTTGCATCACCAGGACATGGCTGCTCTCGTCCCGCGTCTGCTCGACGAAATCGATCTTCCTGAACAGGACCACCATGCCCAGGTTGTCTTCGAACAGGGTCTGCGGGCCGAAGGTCGCCATGTAGCTCCAGGCCTGACCGGTGATGTCCAGATCACCCGTCATCAGCTCGGTCCCCGGATGGGCGACGATGCCGATGGCGAGGTTGTCGAGCGGGGCGGAGGTCTGAAGCGTCACGTCGACCATCGGGCTTCCGGCCTGCATGGACAACGTCGCCTTCATGTCCACGGTGGCGGCGCCGGTGTTCCATGCCCTGTAGTCGATCTCGAGGGCTGCATGAATGGGGCCGTCCGATCTGATGGTGGTGGAGCGCTCCGCCACATCGGAGACCAGGATGGTCTTGGCGCCGTCCCAATAACCGTAGCCGCCCATCCCCAGGCTCTGACCGACCTTGAGAATGTCGGCGCCCCAGTCGGACATCTCGTGGTAGCTGTCGTAGCCGTCCAGCCCGACGGTCTGCAGCACCATCTCGGAGGTCTTCTTGCCCCAGATGTCGAAACCGTTGCGCCAATCCAGATAGAACCGGTAGCCGACGAGATCGCTCTCGATCCCCGGCCCTTCATAACGGATGTACTCGCTGTGGTCGGTGTACTGCGGCGGTGCGGTCACCTGACCGACGTTCTTGAAGGTGCCGCCGACATAGGTGCTTCCCTGCCACTCGCCACCCTCCTTGATCGAGACCTCGGCGTGGGTCCGCGGCGCCACGGCGCTCCCGGACTCCCGGCCGTCGATGAGGAAGGAGTGCGTCGCGGCTGGATCGAGGTCGACGACAAAGACGAGCCTGTCGGGGCGGTGGTCGCCGTCATCGTCGAGCAGCTGGGTGGGCCGTGCCGCATCGCCCTCCCAGACCTGCAGCGGACCTGCCGTCACGCCGAGTTCGTTCAAGGACAGGCTGACGAGCGTGTCGGGCCGCGCAAATGCCGACGGGTTGGAGACCTCGAGGCGAGCGATGACGTTCCCCGCCGCATCGGTCTCCGGATCGGGTGCGCGGTCGCAGCCGAGCAGGACAAGACTGAGAAGCAGAGCAATCAGGAGGAGCAACTTCTTCATGGAATGGATCCCTTCACCGCGCCAACCAACCGCCGTCCACGGCGATGGTGTAGCCCTGGATGTACTGCGCTGCGGCCGAAGCCAGAAACACGGCCGCCCCCTGCAGGTCCTGCGGGGTTCCCCAACGTCCGGCGGGGATACGGTCCAAAATCGCCTTGTTGCGAGCCGGATCCTCGCGCAGGGCCTTGGTGTTCTCCGTCGCCATGTAACCCGGAGCGATCGCGTTGACATTGATGCCGTGGGCGCCGAGCTCGTTGGCCAGCAATCGGGTTAGGCCCATGACCGCACTCTTGGAGGCCGTGTAGGAAGGTACCAGGATGCCGCCCTGGAAACTGAGCATGGACGCGGTATTGACGATCTTGCCGCCGCGTCCCTGCTCGATCATCACCTTGCCGACGGCCTGACTGAGAAAGAAGAGGGTGCGGATGTTGATGTTCATCACGTCGTCCCAGTCCTTCTCGGTGAACTCGGTGATGGGCGCCCGGCGGATGATGCCGGCGTTGTTGAAGAGGATATCGATGCCGCCGAGCTCCTTGACCGTGCTCTCGATGATGGTGGGGATGCAGCCAGTCTCCATCAGGTTTGCCGGAATGGTCGCGCACCGGCGCCCCAAGGACTCGACGCGCTTCCGGGTTTCGGACATGTCGAGGATGTCCACGACGGCGATGTCGGCACCGGCTTCGGCGAGTCCCACCGCGATCCCCTGGCCGAGACCCTGGGCGCCTCCGGTGACGATCGCGACCTTGTCGTCGAGCTTGAACTGTTCGAGAATCATGACTTACCTCAATTCGTCGATCGTCAGGTGGTCCATGTCGTCGAACGCTTGATTTTCGCCGCCCATGCCCCAACAGAAGGTATAGGCGCTGGTGCCCACCCCGCTGTGAATCGACCAACTCGGAGAGATCACGGCCTCGCCGTTTGCGACCACGATGTGCCGGGTTTCATCGGGACGTCCCATGAGGTGGAAGACGCGGTCGTTTTCGGGGACGTCGAAGTACATGTAGATTTCCATCCGCCGTTCGTGGGTGTGGGGCGGCATGGTGTTCCACATCGAGCCCGGTTCCAACACGGTGAAACCCATGACCAGCTGACAGCTCCTGGCGCCTTCGGCGTGAATGAGCTTGTAGATGGTCCGTTTGTTCGAACCCTCGGCGCTGCCGAGGTGAACGGGCTCGGCCTCGGAGGCCTTGACATGGACGGTGGGGTAGACCGCGTGGGCCGGGTAGCTCAGCAGATAGTATCGCGCCGGTGAGCGGGCGGTGTCGCTGGCAAACACGATGGACTTGCTGCCGCGCCCGACGTAGAGACCGTCGCGTGCGGTCATGGGATAGGCGGTGCCGTCAACCGTGACCGTTCCGGCGCCGCCGATATTGAGAATGCCGAGCTCGCGGCGTTCGCAGAAGGTGTCGGCGCGGAGCTCCGGCGCGGAGCCCAACGAAAGGGTCGTGGTTGCCGGGACCGCCGAGCCCACGATCGCACGATCGACATCACTGTAGACCATGGTGATGTCGTTCTCGGCAAAGAGCGAGTCGACCAGGAAGCTCTCCCGGAGCTCCTCGGTGGTCATGCGGGCATAGCGGACGGCGTCGGCCGTGTAACGAACGTCCATGGATCTACCTTTCTCTCGGTCCGGTTTGATTTCGCTGGGTCGCCTGGTTGACGTCCGCCGGTTGTTCGCGCTCCGGCGGCTCGGAATCGGGTTGCTCGGCAGCGGCGGCGGGCGGCATCACCGGGCGGCCCGCCACCGTCACGTTTTCGAAGCGCAGGCCCTCGACGTTCTCGAGCACCACTGTCTGCTCGGCCGAGACTGCATTGACGTTGCGCACCAGCACGTTTTGAAGGGGAGCCACCGCCGGCGCGTGGGCCTCGAACAGCGTGCCCACGTCGCCGACCTCGAAGTCCTCGAAGACGATGTCGCGATAGGTCGAAGCGAAGTTGCCGCCGAGCTCGCCCGGGTAGTTGAGCTGAAACCAGAACAGACGTTCGAAGGAACCCACCTCGAAGCGCCGCACGCCGACGTGCTCGACCGTGCCGCCGCGGTCCAGGTTGGCCTTGAAACGGATGGCCGAGGCACCCGAACGGAGCACGTTGTCGCTGAAGAACACGTAGCGGATGTCTCCCGACATCTCACTGCCCAGGGCGATGCCGTCCTCACCGCCCATGTCGTTGTCGCGCACGACCACGTACTCGCTGGGCTGAGCCACGGTGCGACCATCGAGGTCGCGGCCTGACTTGACCACCACCGAGTCGTCCCCGGTGCGGAAGGTCGAGCCCTCCACCAGAACCCAGCGGCTGGAGTCCACGTCGACGCCGTCGTTGTTCGGGAAGTGGCTCTCCACGTTGAGCCCGCGAACCGTGGCGTGCTCGCAGTAGACCAGGTGGTTGACCCAGAATGGCGAGTTGACCGCTGTGTAGCCCTCAAGCCTCACCCGGCGGGCACGCACCAACTGCACGAGCGGCGGCCGCAGGTGGGTGCCGGCTCCGAACACCCGTTCTTCCAACGGCACCCCGGTGAAGCCCATGCGGCGCAGGCGCAGCATGTCAGGCTCCGCCTGGCTGTGCCAGCCGTGAAAACCGCTCGCGGCATTGCCGTCGATGGTTCCGGGGCCGGTGACCGCCACGTCCTCGACGTCCCGGGCGTAGATCAGCGGCGAGTAGCTCAGCACCCGGGTGCCCTCCCAGCGGGTCTCCACCACCGGCAGGTAGTCGTCCGGGTCGGGCGAGAACAACAGGTGGGCTCCACGCTCGAGGTGGAGCTCGATGCGGCTCTCCAGGTGGATCGGCCCGGAACTGCGCCAGACGCCCGGGGACAGCACCACGCGCCCGCCTCCTTCGGCCGCCGCCCTGGCGATGGCCGCCATGATGGCGGGGCGCGCATCCGCCGCGCCGTCACCCGCAGCGCCGAAGTCGGCCACGAGGTAGACCCGCGCGGGTATACGTGGGGTCTCGATGCGGGACACGATGGTCTCGATCAAGCTCCAGTCGACCCGGCCGGGCGCGGGATCCTGGGCTTGGATGGACCGGGCGCCGAAGAGCAGCAGCAGCAATAAGATCACGCTGGTCCAGACCCGGCGGTCGGTGCGGCGATTGGATTTCATGGCGCCATTGTAGCGACGTTTGGCGCGATTGGCCACCGGTGGCAAAATCTCCGGGTTTCCGCGGGGTTCGAGGGTCGGCAAACCGGTCCTTTCGCTTGAATGCCGAGCCGGTCCGTGTCACCGTCGAGCCTGCCATCCTGCGCTGCCGTACGATCGAACTCACTTAAATCCAACTTCTTAGATCTTATCCGCCTGGCAGGCACGTGGACTGCGGCGCCGACGAATCAAAAAATGCCACCGATGGCAAAAAATGCTTGCTTTCTCGCTGGACCTGGACAATAATCGGCCCCAAATGGTGAGATCCGTTGGAAATTGGCGCCGCGCGGAGAGCTGAACATGGTTGATGCGACCTGTTCTGCCTCCGGGAATGATCTAATCGGACCAAGGAAAAGGGGGAGAACAATGCAAGGTCTTCGATCCTTAACATCACGGTTTCTGACGTGCGTGAGCATCGCCGGTTTGCTCATCGCCACGGCCGGCATTCAACCTGCTCTGGCCCAGGAGGCCGAAGATCCCACGTCGGAAGAGCCTCAAGTACAGGAAGAAGGGGCTGCCTACGAAGGGGCCGCCGAAGAAGTCCCGGAAGGCGCAGAGCCCGTGGCCTTCGCGGGTGAAATCGAGGTCACCGGTTTCCGCTACAGCTTGCAGCAGGCCGTCGAACTGAAGCGGGAAGCCGTCAACGTCCGCGACAGCATCGTGGTCGAAGACATTTCCAAAATGCCCGACCTCAACCTCGCGGAAGCGATTCAGCGTGTGCCCGGCGTGGCCATCGTCCGTGAGGGCGGGGAAGGTCGCCAGATGTCGCTGCGCGGTCTCGGCCCCGAGTTCACCCGGGTCACTCTCAACGGGATGGAAGTGCCGTCGTCGAACGGCGGCCTCGACAGCTCGGGCGGCGTCAACCGGGGTCGGTCTTTCGATTTCAACGTCTTTTCCGCCGAGCTGTTCAATCGCATCGACATCAACAAGTCGGCGGTCGCGTCCATCGAAGAAGGCGGCGTTGCAGGAACCGTCGAGATGTACACCGCGCGCCCGCTGGACAAGCCCGGATTCCGCGGAGCGGCCACCCTCCAGGGCGGCTACAACGATCTGTCGGACTCGGTCGATCCGCGTGCGACGGTGACGGTGAGCACCACCAACAAGGCGGAAACAGTAGGCTTCCTCTTCTCCGCTGCGTACACCGAGCGGACCTCGTGGCAGGATGGATTCGGCACGGTGCGATGGGACAGTCCCGCACTCGACCGGAACTTTGCCGGTAACGAAACCGACCTCAGCGACGCCGAGCTCAATTCGCTGTGGTACCCGCGGCTGCCCCGGCAGGACAGCTTCCGTCACGACCAGGAGCGCCTCGGCCTGAGTGCCGCTCTCGAGTTCAAACCTGCCGACAACTTCAAATTCGGTGTCAACTGGGTGCACTCCGAGTTCAAGGCGAAAACCGCCAGCTACAACTCATTCGCGCAGTTCCGCCGCAGCTCGCCGTGGGGTTTCAACACCATCACGCCGACCGATGTCACTGTCGCCCAGGACGGGAGCGGTTTCTATGCCATCGCCGGCACATTCAACAACGTCGGTCTGCGGACGGAAAGCCGGCAGACGGTCGACGACACGACGTTCGACCAGTTCACGGTGGATTTCGACTGGGACCTCAGCGACACCCTGAAGCTCAGCGGTGTGATCGGTACGGCCCAGTCCAAGTTCGAGCAGGACTACTTCCGCGTCAACATCGAGACCCTGGAAGGCTCGACCTTCTCGTACGATTTCACCGGGAACGCGGATGTCGCCGCCATCAACTATGACATCGACGTCACCGACCCGAACAACTACTACATCCAGGACAACGAGAATTATCTCCATCCCATCGTCGACCGAAAAAACGACACCCTGCGGGTCGATCTGGATTGGGACCTCGAGGGCGGGAAACACTACTTCAAGTTCGGTGCGATCTACAACGATCGCAACGTGGACAGCGAGGACTGGCGGCAGCTGTTGGACCCCACAGGCGCCCTCGGTCCCGTCAGCTATGTGTTCAACTACGTGGATTCCGGCGGCTACGGCAGCGGAACGGAGCTCGACTTCCTGGTTCTCGACTATGACAAGGCGAAGGACCAATTCGGTTACGGGACCTTCGAACTCGAGCGCGGTCCGGGCAGAACGACGTGGGTCGTCAACGAGAAGACGACGGGTGCGTATGCCGACTACACCCTGTTTGCCCTGGTGGGGGGGACCCACAGCCTCCGTCTGAACGCCGGTCTCCGGTATGTGAACACCAAGACGAACGCCGACGCCTGGCTCACCCAGGACATCCCGCTGTCCGAGTCGAACTCCTACGACAACTTCCTGCCATCGGTCAACTTCGCGTACGACATCACGCGAGACCTCGTCTTGCGCGCCAGTGTGAGCCAGACGATGACCCGCGCCTCGCTCTCTTCTCTGGCGCCGGTCAAGACCTATTCCGACGTCAACTTCACGGTCAGCGGCGGCAACTCCCAGCTCGATCCCATGGTGTCGGACAACCTCGACCTCGGTCTCGAGTGGTACTTCGCCAAGAACGCCGTGTTGGGAGTGAACTTCTTCTACAAGGACATCGACAGCTTCATCTCATCGCCGGAAACCACCGAGCCCCTGCGTCCGGAGGACTATTCCGCCGTGGCGGCGCTGTACCCGGAGCAGCCGGCGCTGCTGGATCCGACCCTGGAGTGGACCTACAGAACAGCCGCCAACACCGATGGCACAAAGCTCAAGGGTTTCGAATTGGTGTACTCCCAGGCCTTTAAAGGCCTGCCCGGAATCCTGAAGAACTTCGGATTTGTCGGCAACTACTCGTATGTCGACGCCGAAACCCAGGTGGACCGGAGTGGCGAGATCGTTACCGTGCAGTTGGAAGGGTTGTCGCCGCACTCCTGGAATGCGACGTTGTACTACGAAGTGCCCAAGTGGGGTGCGCGAGTCTCGGTGAACAACCGGGACGACTACATCACCAACAACACCGGGAGCAACCACAACGTCGCCGAGGCGACGACCGGCCCGGTACGCTGGGACCTGAGCGCCTTCTATCACATCAGCAACGCCTTCTCGCTGACCCTCGAAGGCATCAACCTTTCGGATGAGGCCGAGCGGCTGTACACGACCGGCGACGGAACCATGGACCTTGTCCGCGAGTACAACAAGACCGGCCGGCAGTACTTCTTCGGAGCGCGCTACAACTTCTAAGGACTTTCGCAGAAAACCGCGAACTCCAGCTGGCTTTGCCAGCTGGGGCTTCGCGGGCTTATTCGCCGACGCGCCGCCACGAGTCGATTCCGGGCGAAAGCGCCTGGTCTGAGATAGACTCTCGGCCCTCGTTCGTGCCCGGTGTGGAGTGATAATCGCCTCGGGCCCGCCATTCAGGGTTGTTTGTATGCTGTCGAAAGGGGCTTCACCGGTCGGTCGGGCGGCGTGTGGTCGGCGCGGGAACGGGGAATCACCGCGCGGCGGTCGTGCCCGCGTCGGAGCATGCCGGAGAGCCGATCGGACAGCAGGCAGAAGGTGAAATGGGCAACGCGAACAGGCAGCCAACGACGATCAGTGACATCGCTCGATTGTCGGGCGTGTCGAAGAGAACCGTTTCGCGGGTCATCAACAACTCCCCCAAGGTGGGCAAGGCGACCCGTGAGAAGATTCAGAGCGTCATTGACGAATTGAACTACCGGCCGAATGCGCAGGCCCGGGGTCTCGCGGCCGGCTGCTCCTATCTGCTCGGGTTGATCTATGACAACCCGGATGGGCTCTACATCGACGAAGTGCAGCGCGGTGTGTTGAGTGTGTGCCGCGGGCTCGGGTACGAGCTCGTGGTCCATCCCTGTGATTGGCGGAGCGACACGCTGACCAGTGAGGCGATCGGGTTTGTCAATCGGTCGAAGCTGGACGGTGTGATCGTCCTGCCCCCGATCTCGGAGGACAACGACCTGGCAGGCGCCTTTCGAAAGGCACAGGTCCGCTACGTTCGGCTGGCTGCAATCGCGCTCGACACCGCCGATCGCGTCGTGATTGCAAATGAACGATCAGCGGTGGCCGCGATGGCCGAGTACCTGGTCAATCTCGGGCACCGACGGATCGGCTACATCGCGGGGCCGGAAGGCAGAAAATCAACCCGCGAGCGACTCGAGGGCTTCTGCGACGCGTTGGCAAAACACGGATGTGCGCCCTGCGAGGACATGATCGCGCGCGGGGCGTATACCTTCGAGTCGGGAATCGCGTGTGCCCGGACGCTGCTCGAGAGGCCCGAGCCGCCGACGGCCATCTTCGCCAGCAACGATGAGATGGCTGCGGGGGTGATCTACACCGCGCAGGAGATGGGCATGAAGGTGCCGGGAGACCTGTCGGTGGCGGGTTTTGACGACAGCATGCTGGCGACGAAAATCAGGCCGTCGCTGACAACGATCCGGCGGCCGGTGCGGGAAATGGCGCGACTGGCGACCAAGAAGCTGATCGCGTCCATCGACGGTCGGGAGGACGAGGCACGTGTCGGTGTCTTTCTCGATCCGGTACTCATCATCCGCGATTCGACGCGCTCCATTCATTGGTGGAGGGAAGTGAATTCCCATCCTGAAGGAAGCTGATGGACACACTCGAAAATACCCGGACCGGGCGGCTCGGATGGTCGCTGTCGTTTTTCGTGAGCGGCCTGATGGTCGGCGTGCTCCTGTCCACCGTCGGCTTCGGGTTGTTCCTGCGGTCCCAGAAGACCGCAGAGCGCAACGCGGTCCTGGCCGGCGCCGGGAACGTGGCGGGGAAACAGATGGTTCTCAAGCTCGGTCACGCCCTCGACACCGGACACCCGGTGCATGTCGCCCTGGTGCGCATGGCGGAGCGGCTCAAGGCGCTGTCCGGCGGCACGGTGTCCATCGACATCTATCCCAGTGCGGTGCTTGGGGGCGAGGTCGAGTGCCTCGAGCAGGTGCAGAACGGTTCCCTCGACATGACCAAGGTGTCGGCGGCGGTGATGGAGAACTTCGTGCCGGAGATGGCCGTCTTCGGCCTGCCGTACCTGTTCCGCGGGAGCGAGCACTACTGGCGGGTGCTCGACGGTCCCATCGGCGACGCTCTGCTGAGCAAGGGCGAGCCCAAGCTGCTGCGCGGGCTCTGTTATTACGACTCGGGCTCGCGGAACTTCTACACCCGATCGAAGCCGATCTTGACGCCGGATGATCTCAAGGGGTTGAAGATCCGAGTGATGAACAGCGCCACCGCCATCGCCATGGTCAAGGCCATGGGCGGGGCGCCGACACCCATCGCCTGGGGCGAGCTCTACTCGGCGTTGGCCCAGGGCACGGTGGACGGCGCCGAGAACAACCCGCCGAGCTTCACCTCGAACAAGCACTACGAGGTCTGCAAACACTTCACCCTCGACGGCCACACCCGCATCCCCGACATCGTCCTGATCGCAACCAAGACCTGGGACCGGCTCTCGCCGCAGATCCGTGAGTGGGTCCAGCAGGCGGCGGACGACTCCTCCGAGTTCCAGCGCCGGCTCTGGCGCGAGGAAACTCTCCGATCGCTGGAGATCGCCCGGACGGAGGGGGTGACGATCCACGAGGTGGATCCGGCCCCGTTCGTGGCCAAGGTGGCGCCCATGCTCGAGGAGGTGGAGGACCCCGCGGTGCGGGCGCTGGTTTCCCGGATCCGGGAGACCGACTGAGATGAAGACTGCTCTACGGGTGCTCAAGGACCGCCTCACCAGGGTTTTGGAGCTGCTCATCATCGCCACGATGGCGCTCCTGGTAATCGACGTGGTGTGGGGGGTGTTCAGCCGCTACGCTCTCGGAGAGCAGACCAAGTGGACCGAGGAGTTGGCCCGGTTTCTTCTCGTGTGGGTGGCGTTGCTCGGCGGCGCGCTCGCGTTCCGCACCAAGGCCCACCTCGGTGTCGACTACTTCGTCGACCAGCTCCATCCGGATGCGCGCAAGGTGACGGCGGTGGTCGCCCATCTGGTGGTGCTTTTCTTCGCCGGGGCGGTGCTGCTGCTCGGCGGCGCCAGCGTGGTGCGCGAGGCGCTGGCCCTGGCGCAGACCACGCCGGCCCTGGGATGGAAGATGGGTTACGTCTACCTGGCCCTCCCAGTCTCCGGATTTTTCGTGGTGCTCTACACCGTGGACAACCTGGTGGAAACGCTCGGGGAACCGCGGCCCGCCCGCGGTTCGGGGGAGTAGGGCTCATGGCAGCAGTCGGCCTGATTCTCGTCCTCGTTTTCGTCATCCTGCTGGTGCTCCACGTCCCGATCGCGGTGGGCATCGCCGTGTCGAGCTTCATCGCCATGATTGCGGACGGGGCCGATCCCTCGGTCATGCTGGCCCAGAAAATGGCGAACGGCGTCAACAGCTTCGCCTTGCTCGCCATTCCGTTTTTCATTCTCTCGGGGTATCTCATGGGTCGAGGAGGAATGGCTCGGCGGCTGATCGACCTGGCGGGCGCCCTGGTGGGCTTTCTCCCGGGCGGGCTCGCCTATGTCAACACCCTGACCTGCATGCTTTTCGGTTCCATCTCGGGCTCGGCCACCGCCGCCGTGTCGTCGGTGGGCGGGTTCATGATCCCGGAGATGAACCGCAAGGGCTACAACCGCGAGTTCAACGTCGCGGTGACCACCACGGCGGCCACCACCGGACTGATGATTCCTCCCAGCAACATCATG
>JAHECW010000240.1 GCA_024641545.1 Acidobacteriota bacterium | reverse complement strand
CAGGTCGAATGCGTCAGAATATTGTCAAACACAGCGGATATCGGCCAGTTGAGCACATACGTTGAATCCGAACTCGATGTAGAATCCGCGCGCTCGCGACCCCGGGTCAGACCCATGGAGGGGCCATATGAAATTCGTGGCTGTGCTGATGACGTTGGCGGTCGTGCTCGCGGGTCGGCGGATGGGCGCCGCCGAGGAACCGCCCTCGCTGCCGTCGCCGGTCCCCGACAACGCCTGGCATTCGTTGTATCAATCAGGGGACCCGGGACTCCAGGCGGCTCTTGAGCGGGCATTGAACGCGAACCCGGAGTGGAAGAGCCTGATTCGCAAGAAGAAAATGGCGGTCGGCATCGTCGATCTCAGCGAGATCGACCTCCCCCGCTTCGCCCGGGTCAACGGCTCGGTGATGATGTATGCCGCGAGCCTGCCCAAAATCGCGATTCTCATGGCCGTCTACCAGGCATTCGAAGACGGCAGCCTCGAAGAAACCGACGAGATCCACGCCGATCTGGCGGCGATGATCCGGACCTCCAGCAACGAGGCGGCAACCCGGATGATCGACCTGGTCGGATTCGACAAGATCGAAGAGGTTCTGACCGACCCGCGCTATGAGCTCTACGATCCGGATCACGGTGGCGGTCTCTGGGTCGGCAAGAGGTACGCCAAGACCGGTAATCGGGTCGGCGACCCGATCGCCAACATCTCGCACGCCGCCACCGCCACCCAGGTCTGCCGGTTCTACTACCTGCTCGTCACCGGCCGGATCATCAACTCCGAACGGTCGCGCCAGATGCTCGAGGATCTCTCCGATCCCGGTCTTCACCACAAGTTCGTCGGTGTCCTCGAAAAGCGCGCGCCCCTGGCGCGCCTGTTCCGCAAGTCGGGGAGCTGGAAGCAATGGCACTCCGACTCGATCCTGGTTTGGGGATTGACCTGGCGACGCTATATCCTGGTTGCGATGGTGGAAAGCGCCAACGGCGAGACGATCATGCGTCAACTGGTCCCCGTGGTCGAGGGGCTCCTGCATCCGCCGGGCGCGGCGCCGCGGGTGGCGACACCGGTCGCGGTCGCGGAAACGGCGGCCGACTGATCGGCGCGTGATGATGCCACTGAACTGGTTGCAGCCGACCGACGATTTTGACGAGGAGCAGCGCGGTCGGGGTCTGCGTCTGCTGACCCTCGACGGAATGTTCACCCAGGTCATGGGTGCGCTGACCGGCGGCGCGCTGCTGGTCGCCTTCGCCCTCATGCTCGGCGCCTCGCTCACCGCCATCGGGCTGATCGCGGCGGTCGGTCCGCTGAGCCAGCTGCTCCAGATCCCCGCGATCTGGATTGTAGAGAGACTCCGCCGCCGCAAGGCGCTGGTGGTCGTGACCCTGGTGCTCTCGCGCACCGCGTGGTTCGCCGTCGCAGTCATCCCCTGGTTGGTGCCTGAACCGCACCGGGTGACGGCGCTCCTGGTCAGTCTGGCCCTGACCTTCGGGTTCGCGTCGGTGTCGAACTCGGCGTTCAACTCGTGGAAACGCGACCTCATCCCGGACGAGAACATGGGCATCTTCCTCGCCCGGCGCCTGTCGCTGGCAACCGCGGCGGGGGCGGTGGTGACCCTGGGCGCCGGCTTCAGCATCGACTGGGGGGGCAGGCACCTCGGCGACCCGATGGTGATCTACAGCATTCTCTTCCTCCTCGGTGGTTTCTTCGGACTGCTCGGGGTCGGTTTCCTGAGCCGGATCCCCGAACCGAGGATGGACCTCCCCGACGGTCGCGGCATCCTCGCGACGCTCGCCGAACCGCTTCGCGACGAGGACTTCCGCCAGCTCCTGTGGTTTCTCGCGAGCTGGAACTTCGCCGTCAACATGGCGGCGCCCTTCTTCACCGTCTACATGCTCTCGCGTTTGGGGCTGCCGGTCGGCTGGGTCCTCGCCCTGTCGGTGATCAGCCAGATCGCCAACGTCTCCTTCTATCCCATCTGGGGGCGGTTGGCCGACCGGTTCAGCAACCGTTCGGTGCTCGGCCTGGCGGGCACGCTGTTCATCATCTGCATCGCGATTTGGCCGTTCACCACCATGCCGGAACGCTATGTGCTGACCGTGCCGCTGCTCCTCGCGATCCACGTTCTGGCCGGGATCTCCACCGCCGGCGTGAACCTCTGCGCCGGCGGCATCGCGCTGAAGATGGCGCCGCGCGGCAAGGCGACGGCGTTTCTCGCCACCAACGCGTTGATCAGCGGCGCCGCGGCGACCCTGGCGCCGGCCATCGGCGGCATCCTGGCGGATCTCCTCGCCAACGAGCACCTGACCATGGAGATGCGCTGGACCACCTCCGAATCGCTGCGCATGATGCTCACCGCCATCGATTTCGAGGGTCTCGATTTTCTCTTCGTTGTGGCGGTGCTCCTCGGCATCTATGCCCTCCACCGGCTGATCGCGGTTCCTGAGCGCGGCAGAATCGACGAATCGCTGGCGGTCAACGAGGTCTACCTCGAGGTGCGCAGGGCGATCCGCCACGTCGGCAACGTCGCCGGCCTCCGCCGGATGACCACCTTCCCCTTCGCGCTCCTCAGACCGTGGAAGAGGGGCGACGATCAAGGGAACGGCGACGATGACCCCACCCTCGGATGAAGCGCCGGCCGAGTGGCGGATCCTCTCCGTCAGTCAGCGGTCTCATACAGCGCATTGAACAGCAGCTTGAAGGTCCTGAGCGGCTGGCCGCGGTGCTGGGCGCGGAAGCCGATGAGCACGACCCGGCCGTCGCCGACCCGATACTCGACCACCGCCGCGCGCCGTTCGAGAATTTTTCCGCCCTCGAGATAGCCGCTGAGCAGGATGTCGCGGACGTGCTCCGGGTAGCGTGCGACGACCTCGCGGTCGAAACGCGGATCGGGAACGCTGGTCTTGAACGCCGGCGAGTCGGCGAAGTAGATCGCTTCTTCCCGGCGGAGACCCCAGCCCAGGGGGTGGCTGGTGTCGACCTCGACCCTGAGCGTTGAGCCGGGGCAGACGAGCCCCGAGCGCTTGGCGTCGGCCACGACGTCGGTCACCGGGAGCTCGAAAAGATCGATGAAATAGTCGGCCGAGGAGTCGAGCGCCACCACGGTACCGCCGCCCTCGACCCACTTCTTGATCCTTTCGCCGCCCTTGGTCGGTGTGGCGGCGGGCGCCGTTGCCGCTTTCTTGCCGTCCTTCGGTTCGTCGTCGTTTGATTTCCACTCGTCGATCCCGCCCGAGTAATCGGGCGGCAGGGGGACAAAACGGCCCCGGTAGTCGTCGTCATCGGGCACGCCCTTGGAGATGATGCCGGACTCGACATCGGGAAAGAGCAGAACATCGACGCTGTCGGTGAACTCGCCGGAGCGGATCTGCTCGTTGGCGAGATTCACCATGGGGAAGTCGTACTGCTCGAGCACCCAGCGGGTCCAGCCCTCGTCCATGCTCGCGACCCAGGGTTTGAACAGACCGATGCGCCGGGCGCCGACGGCGCGGCTGGTCTTTGGCGCTTCGGCGACCTCGATGGTGGGCACGGCGAGTTCGTCGGCGAGGGCGGCGAGGGTTGCTCGATCGACCTCGGTTCGGGCGATGAAGATGTCGCCGGTTGCAGGGACGCGGGCGACCGCGCGGCCGTCCGCGAGCAACCGGTTGAGCGCGGTGTAGAGCGTGTCGGCGCCGGCCGGGATGATCGTTCCGGCGGGGTTCTCGATGGTCACGGCTCGCCGCGGCCAGTCGGCATCGGCGATCGGCTCGAAGGTGCCGGCCAACGGCTCGGGCGACTCGACGATGTCGACGCCCATGGTCAACGGCAGCGACCACGAGGCGACGTCGTAGGGCTCGATGATGGGGCCGTTGACCGACGGGCGGACCTCGGGGTAGCGCTGGGACCGCAGCATGGTCAGGAGGAACGGCCGGTAGGCCTGGGCGGCGGGGATCACGACCGTTCCGGCAGGGTAGGTGGCGTAGCCGACCGTGAATGAACCGGTCGCCCGCTCGATCTCGACGCCGTGGCGCAGCAGCAGCGCGACCATCTTGCGTGCGGCCACCTCGTCGTGCTGGTCGGGCGGGACGATGAAGGCGTAGGGCGGTTCGCTCGAACCCTTGGCGATGGCCTCGCGGGCCATCCGGTCAACGTTGGTCAGGATGTGGGTGTGGTCCTCGGCGACGGCCTCGAGGTAGGCCCAGGTCGCGACCAGTTCGTAGGAGACGATGTCGCGCAGCCGCCACCAGCCGCCGGGCCAGGGCGACGGGAAGTTCGACCGCCGACCATACTCGGGAAAGCCCTTGCCGCCGCCGCGGAGCTCGCCGGGATCGATGTAGATGGGGGTCGCGATGTGGGCGCTGGCGACCTCGGTGAGCAACCCGGTGATGTTCTTCCACCAGGCGGTGTTGCGGGTGCCGCCGGGCCAGTAGCTGTCGAAGATCATGTTGTGGCCGACGCCGGTGAGGTCGTTCTCCTCGAGACGGCGCGACATGTTGGTGCCGATGCTGTCGGCCATGCGGAAGACCAGCGAGTGGACTTCCGGGTCGAGAGGATCGGTCTGGGGCGGGACGAACATCCGCGGTCCGGTCGACCCCATCTGGTGCTCGTCGAGAAAAACCTGCGGGTACCAGCGGTGGTAGAGGACGTCGTTGACGACCTGCGACTCCTTCTGGGTCAGGGCGTAGAAATCGCGGTTGTTGTCATGACCGACGTAGTGGTGGTAGAGCCACGGCATCTGACCGCCCTCGTACTCGGTGCCGAGCCACTTTTCGTACCAGTCGACGATCATGATCTGACCGTCGGGGTTGATCGAGGGCATGAGCAGCAGGACGGCGCCGTCCATCCAGGCCAGTCGTTCGGGGTCTTCGCTGGTGGCGAACTCGTAGACGAACTCGGTGGTCATCTGGGTCGAGCCGACCTCGGACGAGTGGATGGTGCAGCTCACCAGCGCCACCGCCGGCGTCGACTCGACGAGGTGCCGCGTTTCCTCGGGCGAGACGCCCTCCGGCTTGGCGATCCGCCGCGCGTTGTCGCGGATTTCGTCGAGCCTGGCTTGGTTTCTTGGCGAGGTCAGCACCACGACGAGCATCCGATTGCCCAACGTCGAGGTGCCGGCCTCCTCGATGGAGACCCGGTCCGACGCCGCAGCCACCAACTCCAGGTACGCGAGGACATCGGGGTAGGGGATGAGGGTGCGGTCGGCGCCGACGACGTGGCCGAAGTGCTCCTCCGGGCTCGGAATGGTCTTGGCAAGAACAGGCAACGCCATCAGCAGACAGAACACGAACACGAGTTTTCGCATCGATCCCCCCATCCTGGATACCGCGCGAGGCGGCAAAGACGATGATACTCCCGCCCGCCGCGCCCGTGCCCGTGATGATCCTCGCCCTCTCCCGAAAAAACGCGGCAGACATCAGCCGCCGCGATTTTTCGGCGCGGTCGGCTACTCCTTTCGGAGGACCTCCACCGGGTTGACGCGGACGGCCCGCCACGCCGGCAGGACGCACGCGATGAGGGCGATGGCGCCGAGGAACGCCACAGCGCCGAGAAACGCGGCCGGATCGAGGGGATCGGTTTCGAAGAGGAGCTCCCGTACCAATCGGGTTCCGAAGACGGAGACCACCACTCCCAGGGCCAGGCCTGAACCGACCATCCGGACGCTCCGCTCGACCACCAGGGCCATCAGCTTCCGGGTCGGAGCGCCGAGGGCGATCCGAATCCCGAACTCACCGATCCGTTGATTGACGTGGTAGGCGAGCACCCCGTAGAGACCGACGGCCGTGAGCAGGAGAGCAACGCCCGCCAGCAGGCCGAGGGCGGTGGTCACGGTCCGGAAACTGGACAGGTCTTTCTCGATGATCGCGGACATGGTTCTCGGATTGAAGAAGATCACATCGGGATCCATGTCCTGGACAATCCTGCGAATCGGCTCTGAGAACAGGAGAGGATCCCCCTCGGTTCTCACCGCGAGCCACTGTGTGGTGACACCCACCTGTGCCGATGACAGGTACATGGCCCAGTCGAAGTTTGAACGCACACCGTCGAGCCTGGCATTCCCGACGACACCGACGACTTCGTAGGGATCATGCCAGTCGATGTTGACCCTTCGTCCTATGGGATCCCGGCCGGGGAAGAGACCTTCGGCGACGGCCGCGCTGAGGACAATGACCCTGCCGCTGTCCTGAGTGTCGGTGATATCGATGTCC
>JAHECW010000239.1 GCA_024641545.1 Acidobacteriota bacterium | reverse complement strand
CCGTTTCCGTTGCCTTTGCTGTGTCCTCTCCCTCTCCCGATGTGCAGCGGCAGCGTCCGCGGCAGCGACCGGGGCAGCGGCAAACCTCCACCGGGGCGTGCCGGGTTTGACAATGTGCCCCAGAAGCCTGCCGGCTCTGCGCCCCCTCCCGCACATTGTCATACCGGGCAACCCTCGCGGAAAAGCGACCCGGTGCATCTCTCACGGCCGCGAAACAGGCCGCCGGCGTGCGATCAGCGTGGTCGCAGCCCTTCCCGTCCTGCTCTCCGACCACGCTGATCGCGCGACGCTGGGACGCCGCAGGCGGACCAGAAGGCCGGAGCTGAGGGAAGCGGCTGCCCTCCCCGCCCCAGGCCGCGATCGTGGCGAACCCCAACGGCATCCTGCGGGCGGGACGCCCGCACCACAATGGGCCCCCCGCAAGGCCGGACAGGCCGGCGGGGGCGCCGGCCCCACAATGGATCCCAGCCTCCCGGTGCAACCGCGACAGCGTCCGCGGCAGCGACAGCGGCCGGGACAGCGGCAGGGGCAGGAGCAGCGGCATCCTGCGGGCGGGACGCCCGCACCACAATGGGCCACCCGGAAGGCCGGAGCTCAAGGAGGCGCCTTCCCGGCGATCGGGAACGGACGCGGGAGGATACAATCAACCCATGACCAATCAAAGACCCGACAACACCACCGTCATCGACGGCGTCACCCTCCACCTGGCGCGACCCGTCACCGAGATCCCCCCATGGATCGGCCAACGGGAGGTGCTGCTCCAGCTCCTCGCGGCCTGGACCTGTTTCTCGGACAGCGACATCCCACTCAATCCGCGGCTGCTGGGCAAACCCGGCGTCGGCAAGACCACCCTTGCCTGCGCCGCGGCCCGCGAGCTCGGACGGGAGATCTTCATCGTCCAGGCGACCACCGACACCCGCCCCGAGGACCTGCTGGTGACGCCGGTCCTCGCCCCCGCCGGCGGCGTCCGCTACATGGCGTCACCGCTGGTCACCGCCATGATCCGCGGCGGGGTGTGCATCCTCGACGAGGGCAATCGGATGAGCGAGAAGAGCTGGGCCTCACTGGCGCCGCTGCTCGACCACCGCCGATCCGTCGACAGTGTGGTGGCGGGCGTGACCATCGCCGCGCCGCCCGAGTTCCGCTTTGTCACGACCATGAACGACGACGCCTCCACCTACGAGCTGCCCGAGTACATCCACTCCCGGCTCATGCCGCAGATCCTCATCGATTTCCCCGATGAGGACGAAGAACGCGCGATTCTCCGCGCCCAGATCGAAGGTGTCGACGACGAGGTCCTCGAGTACGTTCTCGATTTCCTCCGAGCATCCCATGTCGCCGATCTCCGCTACTCGGTCCGCGACGGGATCAACATCGCCCGCTACGCCATGAAACGGCTCCACCGCAAGGAGGCGGTCGACGCCGCCGACGCCGTCAACACCGCGCTCAGCCTCGCCCTCGGCACCGATGCCGAGATCTTCCTCATCAATCCATGATCATGAATTCTCAATTCTCAATTCTTAATTCTCAAAGATGAATCCAGTGAGCCTCATGTCTTCAATTCAAAATTCAAAATTCAAAATTGAGAATTGAGAATTGAAATAGTGGACTTCGACCGCATCGCCCCCGAAGCCGTCACCGGCATCCGTATTCTGCCGGTGCTCCATGACCGGGTCGACTTCGGCGCTCTCGTCAACCGCCTGCTGCGTGCGCTCGACCCCGCCGTGGTGGCGGTCGAGCTGCCGACCACCCTCGCCGATGCGGTCAAGACCGCGGTGGCCCGGTTGCCGCAGATGTCGGCGGTGGTCTCAGAAGAACCCGGAGAGGACGCGGTGGTGTGGGTCGTGGCTGCGGGCGACCCCATGGTCGAAGCGCTGAGGTGGGCCGCGGAGAACGGCCGCACGGTCGTCCTCATCGACCCCGATCTTCGCTACCGCGGCCGGCACACCGAGCCGTTCCCGGATCCCCAGGTGATTCACGACCTCGGGCCCGAGGCCTATGTCGAGATCGTCCGCCGAATCGCAGCCGACCAGCCCCGGGACAACGGCGACGAGCTTCGAGAGCGCGGCATGGCGCACCACCTGAAACAGGCGGCCGCGACCGTTGGCGGCGAGATCCTCGCGCTCGTCGGCGCCGCCCACGCCGATCGGGTGGCGGCGTTCCTGTCCGGGCCCACGGCGCCGCCGCTGGCTCGCCAGTACCGGACCTCGGTGCTGGTCCGCAATCTTCATCCCGACGACCTCACCGCCGTGCTGCGGGACCCGCCGCTGGCGCACGCGGTCCACGAGCACCTTCGGCGGGGCGATCCGCCGGCGGAACCCGAGTTCAGCCGCACCACATCCCGCCGGATCGAGCTCAGACGCGACGGCCTCCGCATCGTCAGCGGCGAACCCATCGTCGAGGAGGCCGAACGCACCGAGGCGGTCGCCGCGTGGGCCTCTCACAACGCCCATCGGACCGCGGAGGATGGCGTGCGGGTGGTCGACCGGGCCGCCCTCGGCCCCGTCGTCTGGCGGGTGGCCGCCGCGTCGTGGGAGGAACAGACCAAGAACGCCATCTCACCATGGCAGCGATCGATCTTCTTCGACTTTGCCCGGCGCTACGCCCGAATCCAGGGGCTGCTGGTTTCCGGGCTCTACGAGTGGGTGGTGGCCGCCCGCGGAGTCGGCGACGACAACTTCGCCTGGGAGATCTTCTCCGCGGCGCGCTGCTATCCCTGGCAGGCGGCGGCGGCCGAGATCGAAACCGCCCGCGTCGATGGCGAGATGCTCGATCTGGGGAACCGCAGCGTTCGGTTCCGACGGCGGTTTTTCAAGGTCAAGCGCCGTCTCGTGCCGGTGCGGGCGCGACCGACCACCGACGATCCGGCCGCGTGGCTCGAGGCTTTCGACGCAACCGGAATCTGTTCCTATCCGCCCGAGGATCTGGTGGTGGAGGACTACGGCCGCTATCTCAAGCACAAGGCGGTGGCCATCCTGTCGGCGGAGAACCGCCGGTCCGAGCCGTTCTCCACCAGCATGCTCGATGGTCTCGATCTCCGTGAGACCCTGCTGCGATGGCACGAGGGCCGGATCTGGGTGCAGGAGATGGGACGCGCCCCGGGCAGCGCCGGTTCGGTGGTCGCGATCTTCGACGAGGATGCCGACGGCACCACCTACCCGTACCTGCTGAGCTGGCTCGGCGAGCACGAGCAGGAGTCGGACATGGCTTTCTACGCCACCGATCCGACCCTGCAGATCGTCGGCCCGGGCATCATGCGGTCAACCTACGGCGGTTTCATGCTGAGCTACCCACCGGGCCGTCTCTACGATGTCTGGCGCGATCCCGACTACCGGGATGCCCGGTCCAAATCCGACATCCTGACCATGGCGGCGGTGGACTACAGCCAGGAGAAGCTCATCGTTCACCTCGCGCCCGCACCGCCTCCCGAGAGAATCAAGGCCTATGCGAATCGCCAGAACAAACACATCGTCCACATACCCGTGGGCAGCGTCTCTCCCGTCACCGTGCGCAGGATCCGCGTCGTCCACGTGCTCGCCGGCCGTGACAAGAGGGAGATCGCGAAGGGGTATGTGTGGTGAGTGTCGGCAGCCCGCCGGAATCCCGCCGCAACCCTTGCAACGAAACCGCGTATCATTCCCAGGCGATTCGCCGCACCACTGCAACCCGGTGGCGGAGTGCGGCATAGATCGGGACGGGCGGTTCGCGCTCGGCTCATCCGGAGGCTCGAATGAAGAGATGGTCGGTGTTCATCCTGACGGTCGCGACCGCGGCCCTCGTCGCCTGCTCTCGGGGCGACGGGATCTGGTTCCGTGGTGACCTCGACGCCGCAATCAAGGCCGCGGCCAAGAAGAACACCCTGGTCTTCGTCGAGTTCAACACCGACTGGTGTTCGTGGTGCCGCCGACTGGAGTCGGAAACCCTGACCAACCGCGACGTCCGCAACGAGCTCGGCAAGCTCGTTTCGATCCAGCTCAACGCCGAGACCGACGGCGCCGCAGCAGCCCGGAAGTTCGGTGTCGAGTCCTACCCGACGATGATCTTTCTCCATCCCTCGGGCGAAGAGGTCGAACGCATCGTCGGCTACCTGCCGCCCGAGAAGTTCGTCGAGGAGGTCCGCCGGATCCGAACCGGCGACACCCTCTTCGCGTGCCTCCGGCAACTCGATGACGATCCGACCGACGTCGACGCGATTCGGCGCGCCGTGGAAGGGCTTCTGGAACGATCCGACCCGGAGGGCGCGATCGCCAGAATCAACGATTTTCACGGCCGGCCCGGGCACGACCATGAGGTCTGCGAAAAGCTCATGTTTCTCGCCGGACGGGATCTCCACTACCGGGTGTACCTCAGGGCCGGAAAACTCTACCGCGAAGGCTGGAAAACCTCGATCGAGGTTCCCCCGGTCCCGGGGAGCAAACGCCTCAGCGCGTTGCTCGACGAGGGGCTCCCGGACCTCGACCCGGTCGAGCAGGCCGTCCTCATGAGAAAGGCGAGGTTCGAGGACGCCGCCGAGCTCCTGCAGCTCGTCAACCTCGACAACGCCGAAGGCGACGATCTCTTCTCACTCGCCGCTTTTGCCTTTCGCGGCGGCCACTACGAACTCGCCGTCGGTCTCTACGAGCACTGGTTCGACGAACCGGAGGCGCCCCACACCGCCGACACGCTCAATCGAGCGGCGTGGCAGCTCTACCTCGTCCGGGACTCCCTCGACACTGCGGTGGCCATGGCGCGCAAGGCCTACGAGCTCGATCCCTCACCCGACATCGCCGACACCCTCGCCCGCCTGCTCTATGTCAGCGGCGAGCCTCAGGAGGCCGTCGACCTCGAACACAAGGCGGCCGAAGCGGCACAGGGCGGACGAGCCGAGCAGTATCTCGAGGTCGCCGACAAGATGCAGAGGCTCGTTGACCTCGACGACCGCCCGTCGTTCGAGGACTACCCCGGCCCCCGCGAGGTCGATCTCTGAACGAGTCCGCGTCTGAGAATTTTCACCGCAAAGACGCGAGGTTCGCAACCCATCGCAGCCATCGCAACATCGCTCCGCTGCAACCACGAAGACAGCGCCAGGCATCGCAACGGGAAACGGATGATCACGGACTCGGACGATCAACACGGACCGGACCCGCTGCCGGCGTCGACTCCGCCGTGATCATCGGCTGCGATGCTTCGTGATGCCTTGGTTCTATTGATTCTTCGTGGTTGCGACGTTGCGATGGCATTGCGTTCGTTGCGCCTTCGCGGTTCATTCACTCCGCTCGCAACGCCTCGATGGGATCCAGATCGGCCGCTCGTCGAGCCGGCGCGACCCCGCTGACGATCCCGACCAGCAGGCTCATGACCAGCGCCGCGATCACCGCTTCGACGGGGGTGTTCATGGGTAGGCCCGGCACCGCAGCCCGCACCACCGCCATGATCCCGAACCCGCTCACCAGACCGAGGACACCACCCGACATGGACAGCACCACCGCTTCGAGCAGAAACAGAATCTGCACCATCGAGCGCGGGACCCCGATGGCGCGGAGCAGCCCGATCTCGCCGGTGCGTTCGTGGACCGAGATCCACATGATGGTGAGAATTCCCATGGCGCCGACGAACAGCGAGATCCCCGCGATCCCCGAGACCGCCACGGTGACCATGGAGATCACCCGACCGAAGGTCTCGAGCATCTCGGTCTGGGTGGTGACGGTGAAGTCCTCCTCGCCGCGGTGGCGCTCCATGAGCAGCCGGCGGATCCCGTCGGTGACCGGGCCGATGGCCTCGCCCGTCGCCGCCACGACATCGATCTCGAGGAGCTCGTCGATGTTGAAGATCTCCATGGCGGTGGCCACCGGGATGAAGGCCGTGTCGTCGAGATCGAGCCCGAGGATCTGGCCCTTGGGCGCCATCACCCCGATGACGAGAAACGAGAACCCACCGATCCGCACCCGCTGACCGAGCGGGGATCGCTCGTCGTAGAGCTCGCGGGCGAGCTTGGCGCCGAGCACGGCGTAGGATCCGCGCCGGTTCGGATCCATGCGGGGCAGGAACGAACCCTGCGCCACCTCGAAGCGCCAGGCCGAGGCCGCCTCCCAGCCGACGCCGTAGATGAAGACGCTGCGGCCGCGACCGCCGCCCTCCACCTCGGCCGGTCCGAAAGCGACAGGGACCACCTCCTCGACCTCGGGGATCCGGCGCAGCGCCTCGGCGTCGTCGATGGTGAGCTTGTTGGTCGTCCCGCCGAGGACCCCCGGCATACCGAGGGT
>JAHECW010000070.1 GCA_024641545.1 Acidobacteriota bacterium | reverse complement strand
GTCGGCGGTTTGGCGAATCCACGGAACCAGCCGGGTTCGCCGCCGTCCTTCCTCGAGTCGGCGATGATCTGGTCCAGCTTGCTCCCCGCCCGCTGCATATCGACCTCGAGCTTCTGGCGCTGGACCAGCGCGTCGTCGAGCTTTGGTTTGATGACGCCGTCGCGGTACGCGGGGTCGTCCCGGGAGTAGAAGTCCCGCCAGAGGCCCGGGATTTCGTAGTCGAGGACGTCGATTTGCTTGCGGATGTCCTCGACCAGCGCCAACTGTTGCCCGTAAATCGCCTGCCAATACTGTTTCTTTTCCTGGGCCTGGGCAAACCCGGGATCTTCTCCTTCGATCGCCGCTCCGGTTCCCGTGACATCCGACAGAGCCCGCGACGCCTGGGGCGGTCCCGACTTGGTGACCTCGGTGAGCCGACCCTGACCGGCCAGGGTCGACAGGTTCTCGTCGCTGATGACGATGGATTCCTGCCCGCCCGCGGCCTTCTTGTCGAGCTCGATGCCGCCCGCCACGTCAGACAGCGTCGTTTCCGAACCGGGTGTCGGCGTCGGTGTCTGCGTCGGTTCGCCGGCGCCGCAAATGGCCGCGACGGCACCCAGCAGCAGCGCACCCAGGTGTGTTCGAACAGAAGGCCTTCTCATTGACGCACCTCCGGAGGTTCAACGGCTCAGGGAGCGCTGGTTCCCCGTCGTCCATAGCGGTCCTCGAGACGGACCACATCATCGAGATGGTTGGTCGAGACCTCGAGGAGGCTGCAATCCGACACCGCGATCATACGATGAAGCGTGCCCGGCGGCACGTGGAATACGGCTCCGCGCTCGAGGAGACGGGTTTCCAGGTTGTCGGCATCGGGTCCGAACACGAGCTCGAGTTCGCCATCGAGGACTCGAAGGGTCTCTTCCTTGATCTCGTGATACTGCAGGCTCAATGCCTCACCGCGGCGGATGAAGAGGATCTTTCCGACATAGCTCGGGGTTTCGGCAAAGATCTCTTCGTGGCCCCAGGGTTTGTCGACAACACGTGCTTGAAGATGGATCTTCACTACCGTCTCCTACACCCGAATCTTGATCTTCGCGAGGGAAATCGCAAGCTTTTCCAGCAGAAACTCCTCGACGTCCCGAGCCGTCGACATCGCGCAGGCCTGGCGTGCGAGATGAACCGATTCCCGATAGGAGAGCTGGCGAACCAATGCCCGTACCACCGGCGCCGCCTGCGGGTTCATGCTGAATTGCCGCAAACCGATCCCCAGCAGCACGGGTACCATGAGCGGATCTGCAGCCATCTCACCGCACATGGACACCGGGATGCCCTCGGCCGCTCCCGCTGCAACCACCTTGGCGATCAAACGGAGAATCGCCGGGCTGGTCGGTCGGTAGAGATGGGCGACGAGCTCGTTCGCTCGGTCGACGGCGAGAGAGTACTGGATGAGATCGTTGGTGCCGATGGAAATGAAATCCACCTCTCGGGCCAGCTCGTTCGCCATGATGGCTGCGGCGGGCACTTCGACCATGGCGCCCATCGGCACGCTGTCGTGGACCTCATGCCCTTCGGCTCGGAGCTCCCCGGTGATTTTCTTCACCAGGAGCCGGGCGATCCGAAATTCCTCGAGTCCGCTGATCAGGGGGAACATGATTCGCACCCGCCCCGGCTGGAACTCGCCTGCAAGTCGAACCAGCGCGCGCAGCTGGGTCCTGAAGAAATCGGGTTGGGAGAAACACAGTCGAATGCCCCGCAGACCGAGCACCGGGTTGGCTTCGGTGGAACCGATGACCTCGCGCGCGAGCTTCTTCCCGCCGAGGTCAAAGGTCCGAATGGTCACCGGGAAGGGATCGATCCGGGTGGTGATCTCGCGATACGCCTCGAGATGGTCCTTCTCGGACGGCAGGTTCGGACTCATCTTCATGTAGAGGAACTCGGAGCGGTAGAGCCCGATCCCGGCGGCGTTCCACTGACGGGCGAGCTCGACCTCGTTCGGCAGATCGATGTTCGCGAGGAGGGTGATCTCGTGTCCGTCCCGGGTCACCGACGGCATCGCCCGCATGGCCAGAAGCTTGGAGTGCTGCTCCTGGTACTCGGTTTGCCGGTTTTGGAACTCGGCGACGACCGCCGGCTCGGGGTCGAAGACGATCTTGCCCTCGAATGCGTCGAGCGCGATCTGCCGCGATTGCCGGGCAGCCTTGCACAGCCCCTGGGCGCCGACGATGACGGGAATTCCGAACGATCGCGCGATGATCGTGGTGTGAGCCGTGGGACCTCCGGTTTCGAGAGCGAACCCGAGGATCTTGTCCATCGGGAGCTGAACCGCTTTCGATGGCGGCAGATCATCCGCCACCAGAATCGACGGCCGATCGAGATGATCGAGCTGACCGAGATCCAGACCGTGCAGAGCGCTGAGAATCTGTCGTGCGACATCGAGCACATCGAGTTTTCGGTCCGCGAGATGAGCGTGCGGCAGGGCTTCGAATCGCGCGACCAGCTCGCCGACGACCTGATCCGTGGCCCACTCCGCGTTCACCCGCTCATCGCGAATGATCTTCTTCACCGGCTCGACAAACGAGGGGTCGGTGGCGATCAGCTGGTGAGCCTCGAAAATGCCCGCATACTCATCGCCCATCTGGAGACGGGCGCGCTCCCGGTTCTCCCAGATCCGGTCGACGGTTGTGGTCACCGCGGTCGAGAAGCGGCGAATCTCGGCCTCGACCTGATCCGAGCCGATGGTGATCCGCAGCGTCGCGATCGGCCGGGTCTCATGCACCACCGGCTCTCCGATGGCGATTCCGGGGCTGACCCCGAGCCCGGTCAGGCTCTTGCTCACTCGCCCTCTCCGAACTTGTCGTGAAAGAGTTCCACGAGGGCCCGAACCGCGTTCTCTTCGTCGGGACCGTCAGCACGGACCGTCACCGAGGTCCCCTTGGACGCCGCGAGGGTCAGCAAGCCGAGAATCGACTTGGCGTTCACCTCCTCGTGGTCACCGCCGATGAACACCTCCGAAGTGAAGGCGTTCGCGGTGTGAACCAGCTTGGCCGCCGCGCGGGCGTGCAGACCGAGCTTGTTGGTGATGATCACCTCCTGCTGCATCATGTCCTTCGAACTCCTCTTTGCGATGGTGGCGCACCCGCCGTCGGTGGTCGTCGTCTACCGCCGGGGTTGCTCGCCCTTATTGTACCCGGTGTCACGCTGACTGATATTCGCTGTTGCCCGATTGGACAGCGCACTCATCGTGAACCGATGAGTCGGCCGTCGTTACCTGCCCCGCAGAAACTCGCTCGCGAGTCGAATGCTCTTCTGCCCTGCCAGGGCCAAACGGCTGGCCAGTTCATTGAGTGGAATCTCACGGCCGCGCAACGAGCCCAATTTCACCAACATCGGGAGATTGACTCCGGTCACGATCTCGATCCGATCCGGCTCCAGGAAGGGCAGCGCAAGATTCGTCGCCGTCCCGCCGAACATGTCGGTGAGAATGAGCACGCCCGCGCCACTACCCATCTTTTTGAGCCGATGCCGCAGATCGGCGGTCGCGGCGTCGGTGTCCACTTCCCACGGCAGCGTCACGGCGTCGGTGTCTTCAACCAGATGAGGATCGATCATCCGCGCCGACTCCAGAATCGAGGTTGCGAGATCGCCGTGAGTGAGCACGAGCACAGGAATCATGAATACCTCCACTGTTCCTTGTCCCGGTGCCGCAGAACCGATTCACGTCCATGAGCCCTCAGGGCTTCAGCGACCCGCTCGGCGACATAGACCGACCGGTGTCTGCCGCCCGTGCATCCAACCGCGATGGTGATATGGCTCTTGAGTTCTGCGCCGTACCTGGGCACCAAAAAAA
Organism: Acidobacteriota bacterium; assembly: GCA_024641545.1. Classification (GTDB taxonomy): domain Bacteria; phylum Acidobacteriota; class Thermoanaerobaculia; order Thermoanaerobaculales; family Sulfomarinibacteraceae; genus JAHECW01. The sequence goes on along the minus strand of JAHECW010000070.1, from coordinate 20,810 downwards.
GCGCAAGGTCGACGATGCGGCGCACCGCCTCTTCGACCTCTTCCTGTCCGTTCAACCAATCCTTCACGGGCTGGTCGTCGCCGGCCAGGCCGCGGAGCTCCTGTTTGAAGTACGGATTCGGCAGGAATCGGACATCGAAGACGAGACTTGCCGTCGACGGAACCCCCTGGAGATACGAAAAGCTCTCGACCTCGACGACGAGCGCTTCCGCAGGATCCGCATCCCCGGACCCGAGGGTGAGAACCTGTCTTCTCAGGTCGTGCGGTGACAGATGGGTGGTGTTGACGATCAGATCGGCCAGTTCGCGAACGGCGGTGAGCGAGTTTCGTTCGGCGACGATGGAATCCTCGATGCCCCGGTCCCGCATCGGATGGGGGCGCCGAGCCACCGAGTATCTCCGCAGCAGCACCTCGGGTTCCGCCTCGACGAAGATCAACCGGACGCCCGGGTAGCGGAGCTTGAGGTTGCGGAAGATCTGAGGAAATCGCTCCGCCATGCCGCGCGCACGAACATCGAGCACCACGGCGAGTCGTTCGATGTCCTTGTCGGTGGTTTCAAAAAGCAATTCGACCAGCTCGAGGGGGATATTGTCGACGCAAAGGTAACCGATATCCTCGAGCGATCGCGACAGGACGGTTTTGCCCGCCCCGGAAAGGCCGGTGATGACGAAAGGTCCACCGAACTGCTTTTCAGTCATCGGGGTCACCATGGGCGAGCTGGTTCACCGCATCGAGAAAATCCCGTTCATCCTGGATTCCGCGCTGCGCCAACAGGCACTTCCGGACCGCGGTTTCGACCATGATGGCCACGTCCCGACCGGGCGCGACGACCATGGTGTACTTCGGGATCTCCATCCCGAGGATGCTCTCTGTCGACGTCCACGCCCGGGGCCGCTCCATCATCTGTTCACGCCACCTCTGTTCCAGCGCCTTGGCGCCGGAGCTCAACTTGATGAGTTGGATCACCAACGAGATGGTGACCGAGGGCTGGGTTGCGGTCATTCCGAAGTGTTTTCGGATATCGATGATGCCCACACCACGCAGCTCGAGATAATTGTGGAGCAGCTCGTGCGGGCTCCCCATCAGACCCTGATTGTGGGTGCGCCGGACCATCACGAGATCGTCGGCCACCAGCCGGTGCCCTCGATACACGAGCTCCAGGGCGCACTCCGATTTGCCGATGCCGGCATCGCCGACGATCAGTGTCCCGAGCGAGAACACATCGAGGAGAACGCCGTGCAGCTGAACCCTCGGCGCCAATTCGTCTTCCAGGAAACCGGAGATGATCTCGATGGTCTCCGAGGTCTGCGCCATGGTGGTGAGCACCGGGACCTTGCGCTGGTTGCAGCACTCGATGACTCGCGGAGGAGGCTGGTTCCCCTTGGTCGAAATCAGGCACGGGACCTCGAGATCGACGATGCTACTCAGGCGATCGGCGGCAAGCTCTTCGCCGAGGGTTTCGAGATAGGAGTATTCGGACTCGCCGAGAATCTGGAGGCGACCGGTCTTGACATAGGGCAGGTACCCGGCCAGCGCGAGGCCCGGTTTCTGAATCCGCGGGTTGAAAATTTCGCGCGACTCGAGCCCATCCTGGCCGGCCGTGATTTGCAACTTGAGAGGCGCAAGCCTGGGCTCCCGCAGGAGTCGACCCACCGGGATGGGTGGCGCAAGCTTCACAGGCCCTCCTGTTGGGCAGCGCTCTCGATCGCACGCGTGATCGATGGAACGTCAGCCGCTTCGATGAGTTCCTTGCGGAGATCGGCATTTTTCAGAATACGGGCTATTTGCGACAGAACCTGGAGATGCTCCGCCGGCTGATCCGGCGGCGAGAGAACCGCAAAAAAGAAACTCACAGGTTCGTGGTTCGCGTTGTCGCCGAAATCGACGCCCGCCTCGAATCGCGCGAGGGCAACCACGATCTCGCCGAGATTCGCCAGCTTGCAGTGCGGAATCGCAAACCCGTTCCCAACCGATGTGGAGCCCAGCTGTTCGCGTTCGATGAGCGCACTCTCCACCATCGCCGCGTCGAGTTTCGAGGAGGCGGCCAACTCGCCCGCCATCACCTCGATGGCCTCGTGGGCGTTCCCCGCGCTGAGGCCGAGGAAGACGAGTTCCGGCCGAATGGCGTCGCAGATCTTCATCAAAGCTCCGGAGTGATGAGCCCCAGATGCTTGTCGCTGCGTCTGTAGAGCACGTTGATTCGATCCGTGGTGGCGTTGCGGAATACCATGAACTGGTCGGGGCTCTTCTCCAACTGCAGAATCGCGTCCTCGACGGTCATGGGCTTGATCGGAATGCTCGAGCGTTCGACGATCTGCGGTGGTCCGACTGATTCGGAATCGCTCTCGAAGACCTCGACCTCCCAATCCTGCACTTTTCTCAGCTCTGCGCCGCGCGGTTTGTGGTTCTTCAGCCGTGCCTTGGCGCGCCGAGCCTGGATCTCGAGTTTGTCGACGCCCTCCTGCAGGGCGGCGCTGAGCTCCTTGTTCTGGGTCGTCGACTGGATGTCGAAGTCCTTGCCCTTGACGAAGAGATCCACCCTATAGAGGTGGCGCTCCTGGGAAACCTCGACCCGCATGTCGAGAATGTCGTTGAAGTACTTGGTGATTTTCGCGAGTTTCTTCTCGGCCAGTTGGCGAAAGCTCTCGTCCAGGGTGACTTTTCGGGCGATGTAATCGACTCTCATAATGACTCCGTTCAGAACACCTTTTTGCGTTTATCGGATGAAGGGATCGCCATCTCCTCACGGTACTTCGCGACAGTCCTCCGCGCGAGGCGGATGCCTTCACGCTGGAGCATCCGCATGATCTTCGAATCGGAAAGCGGCCGTGACGGGTCTTCGGCTTCCACCAGTTTTTTGATTCGCTCTTTGACGACCAGCGACGAGACGTTCTCGCCGCGCGCGGAGTCGACTCCCGAATGAAAGAAGTACTTCATCGGGAAAAGCCCACGCGGTGTGTACATGTACTTGTTGCTCACCACCCTCGAGATGGTGGATTCGTGCATTCCGATGTCCTCCGCAACCTGTCTCAGCACCATGGGTTTGAGGTGCTCGATTCCGTGGTCGAGGAAGTTTCTCTGGAACGTCACGATGCTCTTCGCGACCTTGTAGATGGTTCGCTGGCGCTGGTCGATGCTCTTCATCAACCAGACCGCGCTGCGCATCTTCTCGCGCAGGTAGACCGCCACCTGCGGATCGACCGGCGCACCTTCGAGCATTCGGGCGTACCGGGAGTTGATCCGGAGACGCGGCAGGCCGTCATCATTGAGATGAATCGTGTACTCGTCATCGACCTTGCGGATATGGACATCCGGCTCGATGTACTGGTTCCGCTCCCGGTGAAAGACCCGACCGGGTTTGGCCTCGAGCCGGTGGATCACCCCGACGACGTCCTTGAGGGCGCTCACCTCGCAGCCGCATGCGGAAGCGATCTTCTCCCAGCGCTGGTGGAGAAGGTCATCCCAGTGTTCCGCGATCACCGTTTGCGCCCGCTTCAGCAGCTCGACCTCGTCGCCGTCGCCGGCGACCGCGACGAGGAGGTCGATCTGCATACGGAAGCACTCCTGAAGGCCCCGCGCCGCGACCCCGGGCGGGTCGAGGGAACGAACCGCCTTGAGGGCGTCTGCGACCTCATCCTGCCGAGCACCCGTGACCGAGGCGATTTCTTCGTCGGACACATGAAGGAACCCGTCCTCGTCGAGATTCCCGACGATGTACTCGGCGATCCTCACGATTCGTTCGTTGCAGTCCATCATGCGAAGCTGCCAGATCAGGTGGTCGGCGAGCCCCTCCGAAGACGAAACCACGTTCTCCAACGGGATTCCGTCGCCCGGGTCGGAAGCGGCCATGGACGGCCCTTCGGACCTGTGATCGGCAAGATAATCGGAAAAGAACGCCTCGACGTCGATGTCACCATAGGCCTCTTCCTCCGTCGGCAGCACATCTTCGCCCTCGGCGCCGTCGACCTGGGCGCCGGCGGCGGCTTCATCCGCAATTTCGGATTCTCGAGAACCGGCGGTCCCATCGCCATCGGCTCCATCGCCATCGGCTCCATCGCTCATGGGAGCCGCAACCTCGTCGGATTCCTCAACGGAATCCTCGACATCGAGGACCGGGTTTTCGAGGATTTCTTGAGCCAGGGTCTCTTCGAGCTCCAACCGGGAAAGCTGGAGCAACTTGATGGCCTGCTGAAGCGATGGCGTCATCACCAGTCGCTGGGCCAGTTTCAAACGGAGCTTCTGCTCGAGCGCCATGGATCTCGCTATCTCACCCTGCTTCGCACTGGCGCAGGGAAGGTGCTGCCGTTGCTGGTTCTCCCGTGCCGGATGCACCCGGCCTTCGGGTCGGAGACTGCGTCTTCGCTCGCCCTGGTGTCGGGCGATCTTCTGCAATCGGTCTAGAGTTGAAAGTCCTCGCCAAGATAAATCCTGCGAACATCCTCATTGCCGGCAAGATCCCGGGGGTGGCCCGTTGCAAAAATCTTGCCGTCTTTGATTATATAGGCTCGGTCGGTGATCTTCAATGTTTCTCTCACGTTGTGATCTGTGATTAAAACACCTATTCCCAATGACTTGAGGTGAGCGATGATCCGCTGGAGATCAAGCACCGCAATCGGGTCGATACCGGCGAATGGTTCGTCGAGAAGGATGAAGGTCGGCTCCGTAGCCAACGCTCGCGCGATTTCGAGGCGCCGACGTTCTCCGCCCGAAAGGGTCTCGGCCCTTTGCCTCTTGAGCGATTCGAGACCGAAATCACGGATCAGCTTCGCGATTCTCCGATGCGCCTTCTTCGATTCGATTCCCAACGCCTCGAGAATCAACCAGATGTTGTCCTCCACCGAGAGGTGTCTGAAGGCGCTCGGTTCCTGTGCGAGATAGGCGACCCCCATCCGAGCGCGCCGGAACATGGGCAGGGCGGTGATGTCGCGTTCACCGAGGACGACCCGTCCCTGGTCGGGCTCGATCAATCCCACCATCATGTAGAACGTCGTTGTCTTGCCGGCGCCGTTGGGCCCGAGGAGGCCCACGATCTCGCCTGGAGCGATGGTCAAGGACACGCCGTTCACCACCGAACGCCCGCGGTAGGACTTCCTCAATTCATGGGCGACGAGGTCGAGAGCTTTGGGGCTCAGGGGTTTCCTCCGGGTAGTAGATCAGTTCGGTTCCGCCTCCGATCGAGACCGTACCATCGGCCTGATTCCAGGTCAACGACTCGCCCGAGGCGACGTTTCCGCGCGGGTCGGAGAGTTGCGCGGGAGTTCCGGTCACGGTGATGACCTGGCTTTCAACCTCGCGCCGAGCATGTTGCCCGGTCAGCCGTCTCCCCATCTCGAGGTCGTTGATTTCCACCGCTCCTTCGGCCTCGACGTCGGTGATCTCGTGGTTTTCGTCAAAGGCGATCGACAACAGATTCGAGGAAAGCGAGTGTTTCGGATCCGCGTAATGGACCGAGCCGCGGAAGACGGCGCGACCCTTCAGCGATTCGTAGTCCAAGGATCTCGCGACCACCACGACATCTTCATCTTGCGAGGCGGCGGCGTCCATCTGGTCGGCCGGAAACGTCGCTCGAACATGGCCCCGGGCGGCGACCGACTCCGTGTCATGCCGATAGACCACATCATCCGCCAAGAGCAGTCGGTGGCCCTGCCAGATCCGCGCGTTGTCGCGGAGTGAGATGACATCGCCCTTGTCTTCGACCTCGACGACGTCCCCGGCAAAACGGACGGGCTCGTCCTCCCCTTCCTGAGTTTCCGATCCGAGCAGGCGCGCATTGAGCAGCTCCCCATGGACCTGTCCCCTGGCTTCGAATCTGCCGTCGCGATCGAATAGGGTCGCCTCATCGCAGGACATCTTTCCGCGTTTGGAGTCCAACCCGACCCGGGTTCTGCCGGTCGGATCGCCCTGGAGCATGGCCAGCCCGGACGACTGGACAAGCCGTGCTCTCTGCCCCCGGCCGACCATGTCGTCGGCTCTGATCTCGACCTGTCCGTTCAACTCGACATCGGTCAACTGGCCTTTGGAGAACCAGGCCCGAGCGGTGTCTGCTGAAGCCGAACGCGGCGGTCCCTCGATCGGGATTTCGTTCACGCAGACTCCGTCTTCAGCCTGCATGCTGATGATCCCCTGCGGGCCGATCACGCCGCTGAGAACCATGGTTCGAAGGGTCCGTTCGAAGTATGCCGGTCCACCGATGAAACGGGCTTCAACCCAAGGCCCCTTCGTGCGGATCCTGACCTGCCAGTTGTCGTTGGCGTCTTTGCGCGACACGACCGTCTCGCCCCACATCTCGACCAGCGCACCGGTCGACTCCACCGTGGTCGTGATATCGACGCCGCCCCACATTTCGATCTTCGCGGGCGGGCCGTCGCTCGTGGCGAGGGAGACGGCGGCTTTCGGAGCGCTCAGTCGTGAAAGACCCTGGGTGAGATCCACTCCATCGGAGAAGATGGCCTTTTGATCTTCACGTCGGTACAGCATCTTCGGCGCCACGAGCATGGCGCCGTCCTCGGCCCTCAAGGCCGCGTTTCCCTCGAGCCTGACCCAATCCTCATCCAGGCTGTAGACCGCCCTCTCCGCCTGGCCGAAGGTCGGCCCATCGACGTACAGGACCGGTGCGTCCGAGATGAACAGCTGGTTTTTTGCCTCGAATCGGCCTGCCCGGGTGTTGAGGAATGCCCCATTGGGAAACTCGACGTGAATCCCCCCTTCGAGCTTCGCATCCCTGGTGTCGATGTTGAAGCTGGCACTTTCGGCGGTCAGGACCGGTCCCGGCTCTCCGGCGCGGAAGAACTGCAGCCGAACGCCCTCGATCTCCTGCCATCCCGATGCCAGGCTGAGAGTCCGCAGGGAATTGAGGATGAAAACCGGCCGGCCCTTCATCGTCTCGGTGTGTTGAAATCCCTTGTAGAGCCCGATCGCGACGTCCTTCGCATCAAACCCGACATCGCTGGGATCGACCGACCCGAGACCGTGGCCGCTCCGGCGGGTTCGCTGGTAGCCGACAAAAACCAATCCCACGAGGACGGCCGCGATCAGCAGCCCTGATCCACCGCGGATCCAGGCTCGGCCGACGGCGCTCATCTTCGGTCAAGACGCCGGCTGCTGCGGGAAGCCGGCGACATGAGCGGGTCGGGAATCGGCAATGCCATTGTGCGGGCCCGCTTCAGCGAACGGTGACCATCCCCATTTCCCTGTACTTCTTGTACCGTCGGACGACCAGGGTGTCGGGCCTGACCCTACGAAGCTGCTTGAGGTTGCGCCGCACGGCAGCCTCCACGGTTTTCGCCATGGCCTGGGGATCCATGTGCGCGCCACCGCCCGGTTCGGGCAGAATCTCGTCGGTGACTCCAAGTTCCTTGAGGTCCTTGGCGGTCAGCCGCAGCGCTCGAGCTGCGTCCTCCGCCCGGGCCTGGTCCTTCCAGAGAATCGCGGCGCACCCTTCCGGGGAGATCACCGAATACACGGCGTGTTCGAGCATCAGGATCCGGTCCCCTACCCCAAGCCCGAGAGCTCCGCCGGACCCCCCCTCCCCGGTGACCACAACAATGATCGGGACCGGGAGTCGGGCCATTTCCATGAGATTGAAGGCAATCGCCTCTGCCTGTCCCCGCTCTTCCGCATCGATTCCCGGATACGCCCCGGGCGTGTCGATGAAGGAAATCACCGGTCGACGGTAACGACCCGCGAGCTCCATGACCCGCAGGGCCTTGCGATAGCCTTCCGGTCGCGGCATCCCGAAGTTGCGGTACAGCTTCGCCGTCGTGTCGCGGCCTTTCTGGTGCCCGACGACCGCCACCGGATCGCCGTCAAAGACCGCAAATCCCGCGATGACCGCCGGGTCATCCGCAAATCTGCGATCCCCGTGGAGCTCGGTGAACTCGCTGAACAACGCCTTGACGTAATCCAGTGTGTAGGGCCGGTCGGGGTGCCGGGCCACCTGGCAGCGCTGATACGGAGTCAGCGAAGAAAAGACACTGTCGATGGTGGAAGCCAGTACCCGCCGGGTCTTGACCAGTGCGGCGCTGGGTTTCGATCCTGCGGACGCGTGCTCGAGCTCGCGGATCTGCGCCCGCAGATTTTCGATAGGCTCGAGGAAAGGTAATGTGGGAGACGCCATTGCCGGACTCTACCAGAGCGCCGAAGAGGGGGTCAATCGAGCCCTCGACGAGAGGTCGGGCAAACACCGGTCATGAACGCCTCACGATCAGGGGCGGCAGATAGTCCGCCGGCGGTTGGAAACCGAGCAGAAGCAGCAATGTGGCCGCCACGTTGCCGAGGCCGGGTCGCTCCACCGCCGGGTTCGCCTCGAAGCCTTCTGCATCGCGGCCGGTCAACAACCAGGGCACCGGGGAGAGAGTGTGGCTGGTCTTGACCACCGGAATTCCATCCGTCCCGAGTTTGATCTCACCCGTCTTCCTGTCGACCTCGAGCATCATGTCGAGATTGCCGTGATCGGCGGTCACGATCATGGTCCCACCGACCGTCGCGATTTTCTCTTCCAGAAGACCGAGACAGCTGTCCACGGTCTCCATCGCTTCGATTGCAGCTTCCAGGACCCCGGTATGGCCGACCATGTCGCCGTTGGCGAAATTGACCCTGAGGAAGCGGTAACGATCGGCTTCAAGACCTTCGAGCACCACCCGGCAGACTTCGTGGGCCTTCATGGCCGGGGCGTTTTCGAACGGGATGACGTCGCTTGGCACCTCGATCCAATCCTCGAGTTCCTGATCGAACTTCTCCGAGTTGTTCCCGTTCCAAAAATAGGTTACGTGACCGAATTTCTGGGTTTCGGCAGTGGCGAGTTGAGCGACGCCGTTGTGCACGAGATACTCGGATACGGTTTTGGAGATCGCGGGCGGCTGCACCAGGTAGAGCGGTGGAATCCCGAGATCCCCGTCGTACTCCATCATTCCGGCGTACGTGACCCGGGGCCACCTGACGCGATCGAAACGCTCGAAGCTCTCCTCGGTGAAGGCCCTCGAGATTTCGATGGCGCGATCGCCGCGAAAATTGAAAAACACCACACCGTCGCCGTCTTCGATCCGTCCCAGGGGGCGACCCTCTCGATCGTGAATCACGAACGGCGGAAGATCCTGATCGATGATCCCCGGTTGCTCTCTCCTCAGGGTCGTGATCGCCTCCATCGCGTCGGCGAAGCCTCGTCCCCGCCCGAGCACGTGGGTCTCCCAACCCAGCCGGACCATCTCCCAGTTGGCGTTGTAGCGATCCATGGTGATGGTCATCCGCCCACCGCCCGAAGCAATCGCCGCATCACAGCCCACCCCCTCGAGATCGCGGAACACGCGCTCCAATCGCTCGACATAGAGATGGAAGCTGACCGGGTCGACATCACGACCGTCGGCCAGGGCATGGAGCCGGATCCGTTTGATCCCCTCCGCCGCCGCTCGTTCGGCCAGGGCCACGACATGATCGATATGACTGTGGACATTGCCATCGGAAACCAAACCCAGGAGATGCAGCGCCCCACCGCTCGCGCGAACCTCACTGACCATCCGCCGCCAAGCCGCTCCTTCGAAGATCGCGCCGCTCTCGATGGCGTCGGCAACGAGCTTCGCTCCCTGGGCGAAGATTCTCCCCGCCCCCATGGCGTTGTGTCCGACCTCGGAGTTGCCCATATCACCCTCGTCGGGAAGACCGACCGCCGGGCCGTGCGCCTCGAGCTTCAGCCGAACCGGAGCGGCGGCAAGCAGCCGGTCGAGGTTCGGGGTTGCCGCCAGATCGACGGCGTTGGCCGGATAGCCTTCCGCTCGTCCGCGGTAGAGGCCGACCCCATCCATGATCACCAACAACAACGGTCCGGAGACGCCGTGGAAATGGGGATTCGGAGCCAGCTTGAAGTCGTCCATCGAGTCACCTCTCAGGTTTCGCCGGGCGGCCGGGTTCAGAATCCCGGGGAGAGCGCGCAGTCTGGCCGCTCTGCTGTCATCGACCGATCGGTTTGCCGGCGCATCGGCGACCGCGATCCGAAGGTCACCCGTCGGTGGTGATCTGGGATGCTTCGAGCAGGACCACGGTGATGTTGTCGTTCCCGCCATGGTCGTTGGCCGCGTCGATGAGGGTCTTTGCTCTCACCTCGAGCGACTCGTCGCTCGCGAGCAGCGAGAAGATCTCGTCGTCGGTCAGCATGGAGTTGAGCCCGTCCGAACACAGGAGGTAGATGTCACCGTTCATGAGTTCGGTCTCGAGGAGGTCGACCTTCGGTTCGGCGCTCCCTCCGAGTGCCTGTGTGACGACGTTCTTCAACGGATGGGTCCGGGCCGCCTCCTCGGTGAGAAAACCGGCCGCCACCTGTTCGTGAACCCAGGAGTGGTCCGCGGTGAGAATTTCGAGTCGGTTGTGCCGCACCCGGTAGGCCCTGCTGTCGCCGACATGGCATACCACCAGGTTTCGGCTCGCGGCAGGATGGACGGCCACAACCACAGTCGTGCCCATGCCCTTGAGGTTCTGATCGCGAGTCACCGCCCTGGTCACCCGTTCGTGCCCGGAAAGCACCGCATCGATCAGCAGGTTGGCCGCCGCGCTTCGGTTCATATCCCAGTGCTCGGGCCAGGTTTCCTGACTCAGCGACGACTTGCCGCTGAACCCCCGGAAGATCTCGTCCGCGGCCAGCCTTGACGCCACTTCGCCGGCAGCGTGTCCGCCCATCCCGTCCGCAACGAGGAACACGCCGAGATCGTCATCGACGAGAAACACATCCTCGTTGAGTTGACGCTTGCGTCCGACGTCAGTGGTGCCAAAGACATCGAGTCGGTAGCCGACGACGCGGTTTGGGTTGATGGCCACGATCGATCAACTCCTCCGCCGGAAGCGGCCAAGCAGACCCTCGCCCGACTGTGAACCACCCTCGTTCTGGGATTGAGCCAGCACGGACGTGGCTTTCTTGCTGGTGGGATCGTATTTCAGAGCCTCTTCGGCCAGTCTCTGGGCCCGGGCTCGCATTCCGACGGTGAACGCGAGATCGGCAGCCTCCGACAACATCACCGCGTTCCCGGGTTCGAGCGAAACGGCCTTTTCCAAGTGCCGCAGGCCGTCCTTTTCGCGACCGCTGATCTTGCCGAGTCCGACTCCCATGAAGAAGTGCGCGCGTGCGCAGGAACTGTCGTGATCGAGAGCTGACTTGAGCTCGGACAACGCGTCGGTCAGCCTCCCTTCGCGCATGGTCTGCCCGCCCTTCGAGGCGAGCTTGCGGGCGATCTCCTTGGGATCCATCCCGGCACCCGCCCCTCCGGCCTGCCCGTGCGAAAGCTCCTCATCATACTTCTCTCGGCTCTCCGGGCGGCTGAGGACGTTGAACGCCTCGGTGATTTCCTGAAAACGCGCCTCCGCCTGGTCCCGCTTTTCGCCGGAAAACCGATCCGGGTGATGCTGAAACGTCAACTTTCGGAACGCAGAGCGAACCTGTGCCTCGGTCGCGTCTCGCTCGACGCCGAGAATGTCATAGAGACTGAATGCGCTTGCCATTACCTTCTCACGGTGATTGTGCGGTCACACTCCGCATGGGATTAACTACCATATTCAATGGTTCAAATCAATGATACAACGACCTACAACGCGTTTTGCCGCGATGGGATTCCGATTCCGCCAACAATGTTTTCAGTGCTTCCGGGTGGCAAAGTTCAACGCCGTGCGGCGGATCACCGGATTGATGTTTCGACTGTCGGAAAGCCGTTTCAGATCACGCAGGTTGAGTCGGTTGACCAGTCTCAGCCCCAGATCCACCGGTGTCTTGGGATTGGAAACCAGCTGCCACACCACCTGGTACCGCCTCATCCAGCGTGAATTACGGTAGATGACGCGGAGAACTTCAGCATCCACGGTTCGCATCCCGGCGAACTTCTCGACCTCCGATTCACTCAGCTTCGGGCTGCCCAGTACCCCGCGCACCACGAGGCGGTTGCGCGAGTTGATCAGAATCGCCCGTTCCTCCCGCGACCCTTTCAACGCGCACAGCACCTTGTCCTTGATGCTCATTCTGATCAGCCGGGCAAAGGTCGATTGCTGGCTTTCGGGCCCCTCGAACGCATCGATGAGGCCGGAATCCTCCGATCGCAGGTACGGCAGCCGCACGAGCTCCGGGATATGGGCGCCGATCTGACGCAAGGACGCGAGGGCGTCCTCGATGCTCGGTGTCGCACCGGCCGCAATCGCTTCTTCGGCGGCGATCGCCTTCTCGATGAACTCGTGTTCGAACTCGGCGACGCGGCGGAGCACGGTTTCCGTGACCCGCGAGTTGTTTCGAAGATCATCGAGGATTTCCAGGCAGCCGAAGATCCGGACCTGGTTGGTCATGACGATGTCCTGGACCACCGGCGGACCGTTCTTGGCCAGGATTCGGAGCGTTTCGTCCGAGGTGTCCCCGTGCCTCGCCACCGCGATCCATACGAGTTCATCGTCGCAGAGCCGAATCACCAGGTCGAGAACCATGGGTTCCACGTCGTACGTGGAAAGCCACTCGACGATCGCCGCGGTCTCCACTTCGGCGATGGATGCCTTTGCAATTTTGGCGAGCTCGGTGTCGGGGTCCGTCGACAGCATGAACTGCAGACGGAGCAGATCTTCACGAGGAATCGGCAACAGCCCCTCGGCGGCGAAGAGGCGGACCTGCCGCGGCACCTGACCTTCGAGGATGCCTTTGAGCAGCTGTTCGGTGGTCTCGAATCGCGTCACGGAATGTCGTTCTTCTCGGCTCCGAGCGGCGTGAACCGCCCGTGCGTCACTTCGGTGTGGATGACCTGCCCCGGCAGGCCGAGATCCCGGTAGCGCCGACCGTCGACGGTCAGCTCAACCGCGCCGGCGTTGCCGACGGTGAGCTTGACCGGACCCGCGAGCTCGAGATCGAGCTTCTGTCCGTTTCTCAAGAGGCGTTCGCCGGTCATCCCGTCACGATCGCGGAAGTGAATCCAACACTCTTCGCCGGGATCCACCTGCACGGTCATCTTCACCATCGGCTCGTTCGCCGCTTCCACAGCTGTTTTCGAGGGCTTCGAACTCGGCGTCGGCCTCGACGCGGGGAGGGCAGCGCGGCCGACGTTGACCTGGCTGGCGCCCGATCGACGTGGATCCGGCGCCAGACCCTCTCCATCCGAGGCCGAGCTCCGAAGGATCACCGCCGCGGCGACGAACAGGATCAGGACACCCGCGGTGATCGGGATCCAGAACCTCCACCTGATCGAGGGGGCGAGGTCGTCGGCAACGACCTCGAGATTCGTATGGATCCCGGACGACACGATGTACCTGCCCCAGGCCTCATCGAAGTCCTGCAGCAACGGGCCCTCGTCGGCGCCGACGATGCGCGCATACTGCGCGACGAAGCTCCTGCTGAACACCCGTTCGGGAAGAAACTGAAAATTACCGTTTTCCATGGCGTCGAGAATCGCCTTGGAGACCTTTGTCTCGGCGCCGATATCTTCGAGACGCAGACCGGCATCTTCTCGGGTTGCCCGCAACCGCTTCCCGAAGGCAGCCGGGCTGACCGACTCCGCGTTGGTATCGTTCACCACCGGTGGATTTTATCACTCTCGGCGGTCGTTCCGGGACTCGCCCCGCAACTGGTTTCGGTTCGTGACAAATTGTCGGCCTTGGCCCTTCCCCACAGCGCCGCCGCGGCCGACCTCACCTGCGCAGGAACGTTTTCCCGCTCGGCGATCCGTTTCTGATCGGACTTCGGCAGCTGCACGAGGACGCTCAGGGCCAGGGGCAACGGACTCAGCGGACACGCAACAATGGCCTTCCGAACTCCGTAGCACTCCCCCCATCGGTGGTGCCGTGCGAGCACAGACATGAACTCGATCGGCGGTTTTCCGGTATTGAGCAGCACTACCAGATCGTTCTCGACCAGAGCGGGATTGTCGAGGAGCGCCGTCAGGACCTTGTCATCACCACCGGCGATCAACGCCGGAAAGAGAGCGCGGTGGGCGCGGCGCGCCATGGCGATCTTCTCACCCAGGGTCATGGTGGGCACCTGGTGAATCAACTTCCGCTCGGCCTGCCGACGAACGAGCGCCGGTGTTTTCGGTGTCCTCGCCACCGCGATCAAGGCCGCCCATGGCAGCGATCCGAGGAGATTCATGGCCTGTGCGTTGCTCAGACCCGGGAATCCCGCGAGCCTTTCGCGGATCGCCTGGGTACCCAGATATTCGCGGTTCGAGGCGACCAGCTCCGCTATCTGCGCCGTACAATACGGACTCCGCAGAACGTCGAGAATCCGGGAGTCGTCGAGGGTACCGCCGCGAACGAGCGCCAGGAGCTCATCGGAGGCGAGTTCCGCGATGTGGTGCTTCACCCGACCATGGTAGGTCGATGGCCCCGGGTTCAGTCGTTCAGGTTGTCCTCTTCAACAGATGTTTGACATTCGAGCATGGCGCGAATCTGCTGTCGAAGTCGGACGACTTCCAGCCCGGCTAGCTGCGACTGTCCGTCAGGGCGGCGTCTCACGGCATGTTTGCGAAAGGCCAACCGGGTGAGCAACCGGGCGAGGACCGTTCGTTCACGCCGATCCGGCCACCAATCGGATCGGATACGGCGCCGGTAGTACGGAATGACATCGAGAACCCAGCCGGGCACCACCGCGAGCTTGACCTCCTCCGCGAGCTCCGCGCACAGGATTCGCTGTTCCGAACGGAGGAAAACAACGAGCGCGAGGAGGTAAAGAGCGTAGAGGACCGGGACCGCGACAAACCACCGTGCCAGGGGGATCGCGCCATCCGCGGTTTCCATCTGCAGCAGCATCAGATTCCAGCCCGCGTGGATCGTAACCGCGGCGATCAATCCGAATGTCATCCAGCCGAACCGCTCGCCGGGCCTGCGGGACAAAAGGGCGAATCCGACGAATCCTCCGAAGGTCGCCGAGGCCACCGCGTGGATCCCCGCGGCCAGAATGGTGCGAACCAGGATCACGATCAGGGTCCCTCCAATGGCGGACTCGCCGACCCCACCCACCGAATAAACCAGGTTCTCGGTCGCGGCAAAGCCAAGACCGACCGCGGTGCCGTAGACCAGTCCATCCGTCGGATTGTCGAACTCCGTCGACAGGATGACCACGAGGATCACTCCGATCGCCTTCGCCACCTCCTCGACGAGGGGTCCGGTCCAACCGATCATGGAGCCGGGGCCGAGACCGGCACCGGTGGCCAGGGCCGAACAGGCGAAAACGGAAAGGACCGGCGCCGCGAGCGCTCCCCAGAAAAAAACACCAACCACCAGGTGAAGCGGTTCCCGATCGTAGCGATCGAACCACCAGACCGCCGCTACCACCAGGATCAGCAGCACCGTCGACAGCAGCAATGCACCGGCGAGAGCGACGGCGTCGATCGGCGTCACGGGACGATGAAGCCCTGAGACTCGATCGGCTTCTGCAGGAAATACAACCTGCTCGCCTCGACGTCCCTTTGGATCTGAGCCATCAACTGGACCGTCGAAGGAAAACTCACTTCATCGCGCAAGCGTTTGACGAAAAAGAGCCTCACCGATTCGCGGTAGACATCGGCCGTGAAGTCGAGGAGGTGGGTTTCGATGGTCAGGATGGAATTCTCGTAGACGGTCGGCCGGGTGCCGACGTTGGTCACCGAGGCAAAAGTCCGGCCGAACGACGGGATGTGGACCGCGGTGACATAGACCCCGCACGCGGGTTCGATTTCATTCTCGACCTCGAGGTTCAAGGTCGGGAAGCCGAGCTTCCTCCCCAGACGTTTGCCCTCCAGCACACAGCCGTCGATGAAGTGGTGCCGACCGAGCATGACGGCGGCTTCCCCCATCCGACCTTCCGCGACCGCCTGACGGACTCGGGTCGACGAAACGACCCCCCCGTCGATCTCGACGATGGGTGACGCGGCGGCCTTGAAACCGAGTTCGGAACCCATCCGCTCGAGCAACGCGACATCGCCGCCACGATCGGCGCCGAAACGAAAATTCGCGCCGATGTAGACCTCCCGAACCCCGAGCCGATCGACCAGAACGTCCCTGACGAACGTCTCCGCCGGCATTCTCGCCAGTCGGTGGGTGAACGGCACCACCAGCGCAACCTCGATCCCCGTTCGTTCGATCAACTCCAGCCGTTGGTCGAGCGTCGACAGAAGTCTCGGCGCCATCCGCGGTCGCAGAAGCTTGATCGGGTGCGGATCGAGGGTCATAGCCGCGCCGCCCGCTCCGAGTCCTTCCGCACGATCGACCACGTAGCGGAGGATCGCCTGGTGTCCGAGGTGGACCCCGTCGAAATTGCCGACCGTCAGAACCGCACCGCGCGGCGGTTCGTCGACTCCGAGAGGGTCAGTGAAGATCTTCATGATGTCATCGTCAACCGATCACAGGAAGCATGCGCGGCACATCGGCCGGTTCCCGCACCACCCGAACCACCCTTCCGACCAGGTCGTAGGGATGGGCTTCAGTGATCTCGGCCTCGATGAGCGAACCGGCGGCGGCAACTCCGTCGTTGATCAGGAGCCGGCCGTCGATCTCGGGCGCCTGGCGCTTCAATCTCCCTTCGGTGAGCAACTCCATCTCGGCGAGCGGACCGACCACCATCGCGGGGAGGATCTGCCCTACGAGGCTGGTGTTCTTCGCCATGGACACCGATTGCTGGACCTCGAGTGCGCGGGCCCGACGCTCCGCCTTGACCTCCTCCGGCACCGGATCACCGAGATCCGCTCCGGGGTTCTCTTCCTGCCAGGAGTAGCTGAAGACACCGAGGTGGTCGAACCTCGCCGCTTCGATGAACTCCAGCAGCTCCCGGTGCTCGGCTTCCCCTTCGCCGGGAAACCCGACGATGAAGGTCGTCCGGAGCGCGAGATCGGGAACCGCCGCACGCGCCCGGTCAACGAGGCCCGAGTAGCTCTTGGCATCGCCTCCCCGTCGCATGGCCTTGAGGACCTTTCGGTTCGCATGCTGCAGCGGGATATCGAGGTAGGAGACGAATCGATCGTGCTCGGCCATGAGTTCGAACAGCCCTTCATCGAGGGTTGCGGGGTAGGCGTAGAGAAAACGTATCCACGGGATCTCGGTCTCGTCGAGGAGTGCTTTGACGAGGCGGCGAAGACCGTGATCGATACCGAGGTCTTCGCCGTAGCGGGTGGTGTCCTGGGCGATGAGCACGACTTCCCGAACCCCGGCCGCCTCGATGCGCCTGGCTTCAGCCACCAGGTCGCCCATCGCCCGGGATCGGAAGTCGCCCCGCATCCTTGGGATATGGCAGAAAGAACAGGGGTTGCCGCAGCCCTCCGCGACCTTGAGATAGGCGTAGCCGCTGGTCGACAGGAGACGCGGATTGGCGTGGTCGTAGAGCCGGACGGCGCCATGTTGATCAGGCAGGTGATCCTCGAGTTCCCCCCGCACCGCGGCTGCGATCTGTTCGAGTTCATCAAGACCGATGAAGG
This sequence comes from Acidobacteriota bacterium, assembly GCA_024641545.1. Classification (GTDB taxonomy): domain Bacteria; phylum Acidobacteriota; class Thermoanaerobaculia; order Thermoanaerobaculales; family Sulfomarinibacteraceae; genus JAHECW01. Next base: position 3,424 of record JAHECW010000070.1, on the reverse strand, counting down.
CATCGATTTCGGGAATCTCCTTTTTGAGCTCCTCGGCATAGGCCTGCGCCATACAGCCCGCAACGACCAACCGACGCACGCGGCCGGCATTCTTCGCTTCGACGACCTCGAGGATCGAGTCGATGGACTCCTGCTTTGCGTCGTTGATGAATCCACAGGTATTCACGACAACCACGTCGGCCTCACCGGCATCGGCGGTCACCCGGATCCCGACCGATTCGAGGTGCCCCAACATGACCTCTCCGTCCACCAGGTTCTTGGCGCAACCCAGGCTGATCATGCCGACCTTGACGGTCGATTTCCTGTGATTCGGATTCTTGGCCTCCGGGCCCCTCATGCATCCTCCAGGCGCGCGATTCTACCATTGGGCGAGAAGCGGCCGCCCGCGGCGCCGCCGCAGGATCATCCGGTGCGGTTCGGCGGAAACCGATCGCCCCGGTTCAACAGTGTTCGAGAACCGCCTCGGCCGCCCGCCGCGAAGCGCCGGGCGGACCCAGCCGCCGGCGGACCCGGGCCAGGGCCGACCGTTGTTCGCCGCCGCCGTTCAAGAGAAGCCGACGTGAAATCTCGGCCAACCGGTCGGTGCGCCACTGTCCCTGGATGAGCTCCGGCGCAACTCGCTCCTCCGCGATGAGATTGACCAACCCGACATGCGGAACCCGGACCAGGAGCCGGGCGATGGCGTAGGACAAGGGCTGCAAGCGGTAGCCCACCACCATCGGCACGTCGAGAAGCGCACACTCGAGCGTGGCCGTGCCCGATGCCGTCCAGGCCAGGGAGCACGATGCGAGCTCGCGACGTCGGCCCGGGCCTCGAGCCCGGCGAATCGAGTCTCCGCCGCGGGTGCCTGCCAGGACCTCGTCCAGCACTCCACCCATCCCGGGCGCTTCGATGAGGACGGTCTCGCATTCGTGATCGATACCGAGCTGCTGCACCGTCTCGATCATGGTCGGCAACAGGGAACGAACCTCCATCGCGCGCGACCCGGGCAGCAGGGCGATCCTGCCTTCGACCCGCGCCACCTGATGGTCGAGCAACCCGTCCCTCGCGACGTCGTCAACCAGGGGGTGGCCGAGGTACCGAGCTCGCACGCCATGCTCGGAATAGAACGGAACTTCAAACGGGAGCAGGCAGAGGACCTCCCGCGCCAGGCGCCGGACGACCCGAACCCGACCCCGCCTCCATGCCCAGAGCTGGGGCGAGACATACAACACGACCGGAATCCCGAGGCGGCGGAGCCTCGCCGCCAGACGGAGATTGAAGTCGGGCGAATCGACGAGAACCGCCAGACGAGGCCGTCGTCGAGAGGCTTCGGCGACCAACCGCTGCATGATCCGTCGAATCCGCGGCAGTTCGCGCAGGACCTCGGTCAGGCCCATGTGCGCCAGTTCATTCGTGCTCGCGATGCAGTCCAGACCGCTGGCGGCAAGCCGTTCGCCGCCGACTCCGAAAGCCCCGATCGTCGGATCGAGGTTGCTCAGTTCAGCCAGCATGTTCCCGGCGTGCAGATCGCCCGAGACCTCGCCGGCCACGATCATGATCGGGTCGCTCAGCGTTGCCTCCACGGGCCGAAACGACCGGCGGCGACGATCATGGTGCAGAAAATCAGCGCGCCTGCAATGTTGGCTTCGAGATCTCTGAGTTCGACCGTCCGCCCGGGCTGAAAATACTGCAAGCCTTCGGTCACGAGACCGAAGGCCCCGGCTGCGACCACTCCGAGAACCAGGGACCGGTGATGGCCCAGCGAAGGAAGCGACGCCCAGTAGACGAGCGCCATTTGGATGCCGTAGGCCATCGCATGGGCAAACCAGTCGGGCACGGAAAACAACGCCGCGGCCATTGATGTCGAGGGCAGTACCGCCATGATCACCAAGAGTACCGCGTATCCGCCATTGACGGCCAAACGGAGCCTGATGGAGGGTCTGGGGAGGATCGGGGGCGATGGAGGTTGACGCTCCGCTCGTGTGCAGTCGTTCTCGTCGCCGGCCGAAGACCCTCCCTGATCGTCGATCACGGGAACGGGAACATGAGCCATCCAAGGACGATGGCGCTCACGAACATGATCAGAAACGTCTTGAGAAACAGCGCCTTCCGTCCGCGCGAGTCGGACCGCCAGAGGAAGGCGAAGAACACCGCGACGAGCAGCGCATGCCAGAAGAGAAGAAAAAAGTGATCCATCTCAGCTCTTGTCGCCGCGGGCGATGTCGTGCACATCGAGCACCACGAGCAGGTTCATGAGCCCTGCTGTGTAGAGAAACGTCTTGCCGTAGAAGAAACCGGCCGCCACCGGGTCGCCGCCACCCTGGAGGCCGAAGGGAAAGGACGAGTTGAACAAGCCGTCGAAGCCGTTGACCCACAACAACCGGATGAAATAGAGCACTCCGTTGCCGATGCAGCCAAAGGTGAAGAACCAGGAAAGCGGGCTGTTCTGCTGCGGTACCGCGAGTTCTCCGTGCAGGAGGACCCCGGTGAGAAACGATGCAGTCACCACGGCGGCGAAGACGACAGCTCGAAGACGCTTGCCGAGCAGCCAGTGGCCGAGTCCCGGCACCAGCCAGGCAACCAGGAGGAGCGGTTTCGAGACCGGGTTCGCTGCTTCCTCGGCCGCGGTCTTCCCGTCGCCGCTTGCGCGTGTTTCTTTTTTTGCAGTCACGACCTGCCGCCGATCATCACTGATTGAGGAGCTCTTCGCGAAGGTGTTTTCCGGGTTTGAAATACGGGATTTTCTTGGGCGGAACGTGGACCTTCGCACCTGTTTTCGGGTTGCGACCGGTTCGCTGATCGCGCTGCCTGATCCGGAATGACCCGAATCCCCGCAGCTCGACCTTCTCATCCCCGTGCAGGGCTCCCACGATGCTGTCGAGAACCACTTGCACCACCTCGTCAGCCTGCTTGCGTGGGACATCTGCCGTCCCGGCCACCCGTTCCACAAGGTCAGCCTTGGTCATCGTCATCTGCACTCTCCCCCGTGTTCTTCTTCCGGCCGATCACCTCAGCCGGTCAGCTGTTCGCGTCGCCCCCCTACTTCTCGTCCTCGTTATCTGGACCAGCCTCTTGATCGACCGGCTCGCCTTCCTCCGCGTCCGCGGCCGCATCGGATTCGGATGCTGATTCGCTCTCTTCGGTCTCTTCCTCGGTTTCAGCCTCGGGTGCCGTTTCTTCCGAATCCGGGACAACGGCTTCTTCGGCGACGGCTTCCTCCGTCATTGCTTCAACCTCGGGAGGGAGCTCGTCATCGACGATGCCGACGGCCGCTTTCAGCGCCGCTGCCATGGCGGTTTCGACAACCGGTACGTCCACCGATCCGGCGGACTCGCCGTCGTCGTCCTGGTCCACGCTGTGCATCGAAAGCCCGATCCGGTTCTCGTTCCAATCGATCCGGAGAATTCTGCAGGTCACCTTCTGGGCCGGCGAGAACGTCTCG
>JAHECW010000069.1 GCA_024641545.1 Acidobacteriota bacterium | reverse complement strand
CAAAAAGACCAGCGCGGTCTCGAGCTGCGCATCGCGCCCGGCGAGGACTTCACCGGGTTCGTTCTGCACCTCGAGATCCGGCTCGACGCCGCGGCCCTCGATGAGCCACCGGCCCTCGAAGTCGAAGATCCCGAATTGGGGCGGGGTCGTCACGCCGCCGTCAACGAGATCCTGATGCGGTTCGATCCCCACGGCGCCGCCCCAGGTCCGCATCCCGATGAGCGTTGCCAGGCCCTTGAGCTTGATGGCCTCGGCAAAATACTCGCCGTTGGAGCCGGTGTCCTCGTTGATGAGAACGGCAAGGCGGCCGTGGAAGGCGCGCTCGGGATCGCGCAGCACGATGCCCTCACGCGGTTTGGTGAAGGCCCACAGCTCGCGTTCGAGCCGGTCGATGATCATGTCGCCGACAAACCCGCCGCCGTTGTAGCGTTCATCGATGATGAAGGCCTTCTTCTGATAGTCGGGGTAGAAGGCGCGGGCGAACTCGATGAGTCCGTTCTCCATCATGGCCGGCAGATAGAGGTATCCGATAGCGCCGCCGGACGCCCGGTCCACTGCGGCCCGGTTGTGCTCGACCCACTCGCGCCGGCGCATGGCGAGCTCGCTGCCGACGGGCTCCACGGTACAGGTCGAGGCGCCCTCGGCCGACGGCGACTCGTTGGTGCTGATGGTGACCGCTCGGCCCACCTTATCCTCGAGAAAGGCGAAAACGTTGTCGGCCGAACCTACCTCGACGCCGTCGATGGCGATGAGATAGTCGCCGTCGGAGACGCCGCAGCCCGGCGCCGCCAGCGGTGAACGTTCGGCGCTGTCGCTCTGCCAGTTGAGGCCCGGAATCACGTGTGCGATGCGGTGGAAGGAGGCGCCGGTCGGGCTGTCGAAATCGGCGCCCAGCAGCCCCACCCGCACCTCTGCGGGTCGCTCGCCGTAGTCGCCGCCGTAGACATAGGTGTGGCCGATGTTGAGCTCGGCGATCATCTCCCCGATGAGGTAGGTGAGATCAGAGCGGTTGCCGCACGAGGCGACGAGCGGCTGGTACTTGTCATGGACCGCCTGCCAGTCAACGCCGTGCATCGATGGGTCATAGAACCAATCGCGTTGAATGCGCCAGGCCTCGGCGAAGATCTGCTCGAACTCCTGCCGGCGATCAACCTTGATCTTGATCCCGTCCAGCGGAACCGCGCCGTCCCCGACCTCGGCCGGCGCACCGGTGTCGACGATGCCGTATTCCGAACCCGCGCGGTAAGCGAGCTTGCCGCCGTCGGCCGAGAGATGGTAGTTGGCGATGCCGTCCATGAGTTTCTCAGCGGCCGCCTCCTCCAGCGAATACCCCCAGAGCTCGAGGGCGCCGGCGCTGCGGTCGTCGACTGCCTGGTATTTGAGAAACTCCGGCTCGGTCTTGGCGAGATAGACAAAGCCGTCGGCCGTGGCTTCGAGGCGGAAGTAGTTCCCGGGCTCGACGCCCTTTGCCGGAACGATACGCCGCTCGATACCGTCGAAGTCGATCTCGACCACGATCTCTTCATCGTCGCCATCGCCGTTCTCGACCTCGGACCCGCCGGCGCCGGGTGCAAACGGAGAGGGTTCGCCATCACGCAGGATCACCACATAAGGCAGCGCCATGTCGAGGAAGACGTGGTTCTGATCGACGAAGCCCATGATCGGGTTGAAGCTCCGGTTGGAGAGGAAGGTGAGGTAGCGGCCGTCGGGCGAAAACGCCGGGCTCCAATCCTGATAGATGTGATCGGTGATGCGGTGGGTCTCGCCGGTCGTCATCGAGTAGACAAAGATGGCTTCGTAGAGCGACGCCTCCATCTTGGAGAACGCGATCCACCGCCCGTCCGGCGACCAGACGTAGTCCTGAATGCCCCACCTCAACCAGGCGTCGTCCACCTCTCCCCGGGCCACAACCTCGATCGTGTTCGAGGCAAGATCATAGAGATTGAGCCGCATCTCCTTGTCGGACCAGAGGAGGTGGGTGCTGTCGGGCGACCACACCGGCTGGAGATTGAAGACGCCGTCATCGGTGACCCGGCGCCAGTCGTCCCCGCCGTCGGCGGGAACCAACCAGAGTTCCTCTGCACCGGATCGGTCGGAGTTGAGCGCGATCCACTCGCCGTCCGGCGAAGGGACGCCGTCCTTCTCGCGCGAGGCGGATGTCCGGGTGAGGTTCTTCGCCTCCGCGGCTTCATCGGACGGGACCGCCAGGATCTCGCCCCGCACCTCGAGCAACAGGGTCTCTCCGTCGGCCATGACCCGGAACGAACCGTGATGCGATCCGACGCCCTCGAGGACCGGCCTCACCGGCACCCGGTCCGAACCGATCCGGATATCGATCGCTCTCGTCGCGCCGGACGCGAGATCCAGCAGCCAGAGCCGCTCACCGTATTGATAGATGATCGCCCCAGGCCCGTCGGAGGGGTACTTGACGTCATAGTCGTCGTACGAGGTCAGAGCCGTCACCTCGCCCGATTCGACGTCATAGCGGTAGAGGTTCAAGGTGCCGTGCTCGCGATCGGAGGTGAAGTAGATCGCATCGCCCTGCCACATGGGGTAGTTGTCGGTCCCCGGCCAGGAGGTCCTGCGGGTGAAGTCCGCCGCTCGAAGATTGCCGATCCAGAGATCCTGCGCCATCCCGCCCTGGTAGCGCTTCCAGGTCCGGTCCTCGCGAGAGATCCGGTTGTAGGCCAGTGACTCTCCGTCGGGAGACAGGCTGGCGAGCCCGGCCCGGTCCACCGGCAGCCGTTCGGGCATCCCGCCGTCGATCGAGACGAGATAGACCTCTTCGCCGCCGATGGGGAACGCACGCCGCGAGCGGAAGAGGACCCGCTTGCCGTCGGGATGCCAGCCGAGCACCTTGTCCGATGCGGGATGGTAGGTCAGCCGCGCCGGCACGCCGCCCCGTGTGTCCATGACATAGACATCGGTGCCGCCGTCATAACCCGCCGTGAACGCAATCAGGCTTCCGTCGGGGCTGAACTTGGCATAGCGTTCGCTGCCCGGATGGCTGGTGATCCGCCGGGCATCACCGCCCGCGGCCGAGGCCAGCCACAGATCATCTTCATAGGTGAAGACGACGGAGTCGCCATGGACATCGGCCCATCGCATGAGGTGCGCTTCTTCGGCTGCCGTGATCGCGGGAACCACAAAGATCGCAGACGCCGTCAGGATCGCTCGTATCGGGTTTTTCACGCTGTGCCCCCTCTCCACGATGTGCAGATTCTAGCAACGCCCGCCCGCGATTCCCGCCCGTCGTTCCGGGACGATGCACTCCACCGAAAAATGGTTGCACAACCTGACAATTCTCCTCGCGTGATATTGACGCCGTATGACCGACACAATTACCCTGTGTGGGTCGACAACCGAACAAAGCCAAGCGACCTCGGGATGGCGACGGAAGGAGGTTCGATGTGAAAAGACAGATCTTGATGACTGCGGTGGTGCTCGCGCTGCTGCCGTCGCTTTCGTGGGGTGCGGGCTTCGCTCTGTTCGAGACCGGCAACAAGGCCCTCGGCATGGGCGGTGCGTTCACCGCGGTTGCCGACGATCCGTCCGCGTTCTTCTGGAACCCGGCGGGGATGGCCTTCCAGATCGACGAGGGGACGCAATTGATGGGCGGCGTCATTTTCATCGCGCCGAGCCAGGAATTCACCGGCGACTCGCCTTACCCCGGCGCCGGTTACACGGCGAGTCTCAAGGACCAGGTGTTTTTCCCGCCCCATTTCTACTTCGTCAAACCGCTCAGTGACAGGGTCAACTTCTCCCTCGGTTTCATCGCGCCTTTCGGGCTCGGAACGTGGTGGGACGACGAGGACTTCCGAGGACGCTTCATCTCCAAACGATCCGATCTCATGGTCTTCGATCTCGGCGGCCAGGTCTCCTGGAAAATCTGCGACCGCCTTGCCGTCGGCGGCGGCATCGACTACATGACGGCCACCATCGAACTCAAGAAGAACGTCCCGTTCTTCAACCCCTACACCCAGTCGGTGGTTGACGTCGCCGAGGCCGACCTCCACAGCGACGGCCTGAGCAACAATGCGTGGGCGTGGAATGCCGGATTCCTGTTCAAACTTCCCGCCGGCTTCTCCATCGGCGGTATGTACCGCTCCAAGTTCACCATCAAGGGGACCAGCGCCTCGGCCGAGTTCACCCAGTACGCGACCGGGTACCCCGATGTCGACGCCACCGTCGCGAGTGTCATTCCGTTCGACGAGAAACCCGAAATCACCACCGAACTCAATTTCCCCGACTTCTGGAACATCGGCCTCGCCTGGTCGAACGAGAAGTTCACCCTTTCCGGTCAGTACGGGGTGATGGGCTGGAGCGTCTTCAAAGAGCTCGCCATCCAGTTCCCGGACTATCCCGCCCTGGACTCCACCGTCCGCGAGGACTACAGCGACTCGAAGCAGTACCGCTTCGGTTTCGACTGGCGAATGAGCCGCATGTGGTCGGTTCGCGCCGGTTACGGCTTCGATGAGACGCCGCAGCCCATCGAGTCCATGTCTCCACTGCTTCCCGACGGCGATCGTGACTTCTACTCGGTCGGTCTCGGCTTTATCAGCAAGAAGGGCAACTGGGGCTTCGATGTCGGCTATGAGTACCTGACCATGACGGAACGCTCCACCGAAGGGCGATCCTACGACGGCTTTGACGGTACCTTCCACGACGGCATCGCCCACCTCTTCGGCGCCAGCTTCACGTTCAAGTTCTAGAAAGGAGCACGACCATGAAAAAGCTGATTCTCACAACCTGCATGGTGGCGCTCCTCGCGACGCCGGCCATGGCGCAGGTCGATTTCACCCGCTACGTCGCCCTCGGCGACAGCCTCACCGCCGGCGTCGCCTCCGGCAGCATCATGGACTATTACCAGGTTCGCTCCTACCCGCAGTTGCTGGCCACCCAGGCGGGTGCGGGACTCCTGCAGGGGCCGTTCATCGCCCCCCCCGGTCTGCAACCGATCCTGGAGCTCAAGAGCTTCAGCCCGCTTTCGATCGGGCCCACCGAGATGTCGCCACCCGCGGATCCCTTCGAGTATTTCTACAACCTCACCCTCGAGGCGCCCTATCAAAACCTCGGCCTCTCCGGCGCCGACACCAACGACCTTCTGACCAAGACCGGCAACGCGTTGAACCTGGTCGCAGGGAACTTCGACAACGTCGTTTATGACATCACCCTGCGGGTTCCCCAACAGCCGGATCCGAATACCGGGGATCTCATCGACTACACCGCCATGGTCGCGGCGATCGGCCAGCAGCCGACGTTCCTCACCGTGTGGATCGGCAGCAACGACGTGCTCGGTGCGGTGCTCGCGGCGACCCCCATCGACGGCATCACCATGACACCGTTGGACGCCTTCGCCGCCGACTACGCCACCCTCATCGGAGGCCTGGCGATGAGCCTGCCCTCGACCGACATCGTCATCATGACGATCTTCGGCGATGCGCGGTGGCTTCCCTTCGCGGCCACCGTGCCCACCGCCGTCACCGTTCCCGGGATCGGCACCGTCCCCCTCATGGGTGAGGCCGGACCGCTGGGACCGGGCGACTATCTGACCCTTCCGGCCGCCGGACTCCTCGGTCAGGGTATGGGCCTGCCCATCCCCGGCTCGCCGCCGCTGCCCGAGAATCTCAACCCGGCCACCGGCGCCCCCGGCGTCGTTCTCCGCGCCGCCGAGATCGAGGTCATCAACGAACGCCTCGCCTCGGTCAACGGAATCATCGCCGGCGTCGCCGCGCAGTTCCCCAACGTCCACCTTTTCGACGTCAACAACCTGTTCGCGGACGTCGTCAACGGCGATTACCGGACCTTCGGCGGCATCGAACTTTCCAACGCGTTCCTGGTCGGCGGGATCTTCTCCTACGACGGATTCCACCCCCAGAACGTCGGTCAGGCAGTGGTCGCCGGCGCACTCATCGACTTCATCAACGACGAGTTCAACGCCGACCTGCCCCAGCTCAACATGTACGCGATCCTCAACGAGGGCGGCTGGAACGCCGCGTCGCCCTTTGCCGCCATCTGCGGCGGATGCGATCCCAAGAGCGCGGTCATGACCCGTGAGGCGTTCATGCAGCTCTACTCGATGATGCTGCCCGAGCTGGCGGCGCGCTGGGATCAGCCGCACCTGCAGCGACAGACCCACTCGTCGAGCGTCGACTGAACTTCGTTTCGTCACAACACCAACGCCCGGGCATCCGCCCGGGCGTTTTTTCGTGCCGCGATGAGGGGTCAGTGGATGTACTCGTCCTTGTTGCCGCCGTCGATGATGTCGAATCGCCGCTGACGCCGCATCCGATCGAGCCGGGCGCGAATGATCTTCTCCTGCAACCGCTTCCACCACATACGGAGGACCCGTCCGGGGCCGCCCGGCATCAAGCTGGAGTAGGTCAGAAAGACCGCGACGCAGGTTCCGGCAAACCCCCCGAGATCCTTGTACGGCAGGAAATAGAAGACAAAAGCGAAGACGATCTCGAGCCACAGGAACCACCACGCCCTGATCGGCAGCACGAAGAAGAGCAGGATCGTCGCCTGCGAGTTGAGGGTGGCGAAGGCCGCGATCAGGATCGTCAGAATCATCCGCTGGCCGAGCATGGCGATGAACGGAAGATGACTGAACGACGGCGCGACCGCGATGGCGATCCACTCGACGACCACCGCCGCCACCCCCGCTCCCACCGCAGCGGTGAGCAGGATCCTCCAGAAGCGCCGTTGCCCGAGCTGGAAATAGACCGTGCGACCGAACCAGTAGACGATCAGGAGCTCCAGGAGAAACCAGAAACCCGAGCTCGGCGTCGCCACGAACGGGTAGGTCACCAGTTGCCAGAGGAGACCGCGGAAGACCCCGAGGTTGAGGCTGAACATCTCGACAATGGCCCGCGCACCTTCGAAGAACTGGAGCGAGAAGGTCGCGAAGAGAATCCCGACCAGGATGAGGAGATCCCTGGGTGGCGGCGGTCCATCGGTGAGGCCGCCGAAACCACCGAAGCCACGCTGCGGAGGTACACGGTAGTTCATGAGTTCTCCATGGGGAGCATCATAACCGCGCGGCACGACGAGCGATTCCCTTGCCGTGCCCGCGTCCGCGTCCGCGTCCTCGTCCGTTTCGTTTCCGTTTCCAATGAGATGTGCAACGGCAGCGTCACCTCCGAAGGCACGCGAGAGACCAACCCCCGCCGGGACGTGCCGGGTTTGACATTGTGCCCCAGAAGCCTACCGGCTCTGCGCCCCTTCCCGCTCATTGTCATACCGGGCAACCCTCGCGGCACCACATCCCGGTGCATCTCTCCCGGCTCGCCATGAGGCCGCCGGCGCGCGGGCAGCGCGGTCGCAATCCTCCCCGTTGTTCCATCGACCGCGCCGCTCGTGCGACGCCGGGTTGCCAAAGGCGGCCCGGAAGGCCGGAGCTCAAGGAAGCGGCTGCCCTGCCCGCGCCCGTGCACGATGGTGCCAAAACACAACGGCTCCCTGCGGGCGGGACGCCCGCACCACAATGGGCCACCCGGAAGGCCGGAGCTCCGGGAAGCCGCGGCAGCGGCGGCGTCCGGGGCCGCGGCAGCGGCAGGGGCAGGGGCAGCGGCAGGAGCAGCGGCCACATCAACGACGACTCCTCCCGTGGACTCGCGGGGAACGCTTCGGCTGCATCGATGGCTCTGAAGGTGGGCCCAGGCCCACCCTACGTCGGACCATCTGATCGCGCGACGCCGGGTCGCCGAAGGCGGCGGGGTAGGCGGGGGCGGTTCAACCCAGCGCTGAAAAACCCCGCGCTTTCGGGAATTTGATGGCGATCCACTCAGGTTCTATGTGTTACCTCGGACGGGAGGGGTTGAAACCTCCGGTTTGAGACCTAGATTGACAGACAGGACTCGCAGAACCCTGGAGACAGAATCATGATCGATATCACAACCCTTCCCGTCATCCCACTCCGCGAAGCGGTCCTTTTCCCCGGCGTCACCTCGCCCATCGCGGCGGGCCGACCGGCTACCCTGCGCGCCATTGAAAAGGCCCTCAAATCCGAGGACAAGTTGATCTTTGTCGCGGCCCAGCGCGAGAACAACGAGGATGTCACTCCCGAGATCCTCCACACCATGGGCACGGTGGCCACCATCGGTCCCGTTCAACGCGGTCCTTCCGGGATGCGCCTGCTTCTCAACGGCGTCTACCGCGGCGTCGCGATGCGCTACGAAGAAGAGGATGAGTACCTGGTCGCCGCCGTCCGACAGGCCGAAGAGATGCCGCCCCTCGACCCGCAGGCGCCGGTGTTCACGGCCCTCTACGCCGAAGCGCGCGAACGCGCCTCGGAACTCGGCCGCCGCGCCGGAATGCCGAAGGAGGCGGTCCAGCAGTTCCTCGCCGAGACCAACGAGCCCGGTCGTTTCGCCGACCTCGTCGCCGGCCACCTCGATCTCAAACCCATCGAGGCTCAGCGTCTGCTCGAGGCTCTTTCGACCGAGGAGCGCCTGCGCTCGGTGCTGCTCCACATCCAACGGCAGATCGATGTCATCGATGCCCAGGAGAGCATCAAGAGCCAGGTTCAGGAAGAGCTCGGCGACCGCCACCGCGAGGCCTTTCTCCGGCAGCAGCTCAAGGCGATCCAGAAAGAGCTCGGAGACGACACCGGCCGCGAGGATCTCGAGGAACTCAAGGAGAAGCTCGACGCCCTCGCCCTCCCGGCGGTCGCCCGCAAGGAGGTGGACCGCGAGATGTCCCGCCTCGAGCGGATGGGCCCCGAAGGCATGGAGGCCCAGGTCATCCGCACCTATCTCGAGACCATTTGCGAGCTGCCGTGGGACGAACGCACCGACGAGCGCCTGGACATCTCCAAGGCGAGCACCATCCTCGAGGAGGACCACTACGGTCTCGGCGATGTCAAGGACCGGATCCTCGAGTTTCTCGCCGTCAGGTTGCTCCAACTGAGGAAGGAGAAGGCGGAGGCTTCGGACGCGGCAAAGGACGCGGTCGCGGTCGCGGATACGGCGGCGGACGCGGTCGCGGACGAGGATAAAACCGATACAACTCCATCCCCCACCCTCGCGCGTGACGCCGTGGGACGCAACCCGATTCTCCTCTTCGCCGGTCCTCCGGGGGTGGGCAAGACCTCGGTGGCGCAGTCCATCGCCCGCGCCATGGGCCGCGAGTATGTTCGAATCTCGCTCGGTGGAGTCCGCGACGAAGCCGACATCCGCGGTCATCGACGGACCTATGTCGGCGCCATGCCCGGCCGCATCATCCACGGGATGAAACAGGCCGGCAGCCGCAACCCGGTCTTTCTCCTCGACGAGGTCGACAAGCTCGGCGCCTCGTACCAGGGCGACCCGGGATCGGCACTGCTCGAGGTCCTCGACCCGGCTCAGAACGACACCTTCACCGACCACTATCTCGGGGTGCCTTTCGATCTCTCCGAGGTCCAGTTCATCTGCACCGCCAACTTCCTCCAGAACATTCCCGGCCCGCTCCAGGACCGGATGGAGGTCGTGGAATTCGCCGGCTACACCGAGAACGAAAAGCTCGAGATCGCCAAACGCTATCTCATCCCCCGCCAGGTCAAACAGACCGGGCTCGGAGACGAGCAGATCACTTTCGAGGACGAATCGGTCCAGGAGGTGATCACCCGCTACACCCGTGAATCGGGAGTCCGCCAGCTCGAACGCGAGATCGGGCGCCTGGCCCGCAAGGTGGCGCGCAAGATCGCAGCCGACGAGATCGAGACCTTCACGGTCGGGCGCGAACAGGTGGCCGAGCTGCTGGGCCGGCCCAAGGTTCACCCGGAACACGCAGCCGAGTCCGACCAGGTGGGCGTCGCCACCGGGATGTACTACACCCCGATGGGCGGCGACATCATGTTCGTCGAAGCTTCGCCGATGGCGGGCAAGGGCAATCTGGTGCTCACCGGCCAGCTCGGCGATGTCATGAAGGAGTCGGCCCAGGCCGCCTGGACGTATGCGAAGGCCAACGCGAAAAAGCTCTTCATCGACCCCCGCGACTTTCAGCAGGATGTTCACGTCCACGTCCCCGCCGGTGCCATCCCCAAGGATGGTCCATCGGCCGGAATCACGATGGCGACAGCCCTGGTGTCGGCGCTCTCCGGGCGTCCGGCGCGCAACGACGTCGCCATGACCGGCGAGATCACCCTCTCCGGCCGGGTGCTGCCCATCGGCGGCGTCAAGGAGAAGATCCTCGGCGCGGTCCGAGCCGGGATCTCCACCGTGGTTCTGCCAAAGGAGAACGAGGCCGATCTCGACGACCTGCCCGAAGAGATCCGGAAAGATCTGACCATTCACCTGGTCGACGAGCTCGGCGAGGCGCTCTCCCACACCCTGCGCGGCGGCGAGTTCCGCGAAGGCAGGCTCCAGTTTGCGAGCCCGGGCCCGTCCGAGTCGAGCTCGTCATCGACACTGCAGCACTGAGGCCGTCCGCCCGCTGACCGGAAAAATAAGCGAGGAAACGAGCTCGGGTGGGTCATCCGGCCCACCCGGGCTGCCCTCGTGAAACCGTCATCTCCGCCGGCCCGAACGCTCGCGGGCACCGAATCCCGGTTTCTCCTCGCATCGGCTCCCGGCCGGGTATCGCGCGCGGCCCGGTCCGGATCCCCGAGCGACAGATCTCCCGGTCAAGCGGGCTCCACGAGTCGGGGATCGGAGGCAGCGGACCGCAGGCCGCTGTTCGACTCAATCCGTCAGCAAGCGGTACGCCGCCTGCGCATCGCCAAGCGGATCAACGGCGTGCACAGTCGTCGGCGGCGAAGTCATCAGCGCCGCACTCAACCCCTGCATGAGGACCGCCGTGCCAAAAACCGCGTCGACCAGGCCCGCGAGGCTCACCGACTCGTTGCACTGGTGAACCTGCTGTTCCTCGCCCGGCCCATAGCCGATGACCGGGATCCCGAACTCCCGGCTGACGACACCCCCGGCCGTCCCCGATCCCAAACGGTCCAGCCGCCAGTGATTGGGGGCCCACCGGCACCCGGTCGCGAGCATACTCTCACGGGCGCGACCGACCAGCGGATGCATGAGATTGGTGGACCATGGCGTGACCGACAGCCGGACTCGTTTCGTGTGACCGGTGTACAGCCGTTGCTCCTCTTCGTGGACCGCCACCTCGATTTCACCGGCGTGCATCTCCCTCGCCAATTGAAGGCCGGGACCGTCAAGCCAACCGACGACGTCCTCCGCCGACTCACCGGGGAACAGACGCCGGGTGACCCTGACCGTCACCAGAAATCGATGGTCTGAAGAGTCGATCCGAGGCTGATCGACGGTCATGATCGTCCGCGGATCTGGAAGCCCGATCTCGTCGCAGCAGGCGGCCATGGTCTGGAAAACACACTCGCCGGCACTTCGTGCGATGCCCTCGACGGGACTGAAAATACGGATGTCAACGCCCACCCAACCATCGTGGCCGGTGCCGATCGTCAACCCTGTCGGTTCACCGAGGATGACGAACTTCGGATCCAGCCCGAGCTCAGGGAGCGTGGTTTCCAGCAGGTGCCTGACCCCGATGCTGCAACCGTTCTCGTCGGCCACCGTTGCCGCCACAACCAGGCAGCCCCGCGAGAGCAACCGATTCGTCGCGAGCACCTGACCGGCATAGATCTGCGCCGCGAGACCGCCTTTACAGTCGACAGCGCCGACACCCTCGATCCGACCTTGAACGATGTCGCCGCTGAACGGCGACCGGTGCCAGCTCTCGAGGCGATCGGGAATGACCGTGTCCATGTGGGACGTGGCGAGGATGGTGGAACCCCGATCACCGCCGAGGATGACGCCGACAATATTCCCGACGTCATCGGTGAAGACGAGGTCATAGCTCAGCGCATGCATCACCACGGAGATCTTTCGAGCGAGTTCCTTTTCGTGGAGGCACGGGCTGGGAGTCCTGATCAGCTCCTGGGTGAGATGAATCACTTCACCTCTGGTCTTTTCGACCTCTTGCCGCAACCGTCCGACCACGGTGCACCTCTCAGTCCGACCGCAGACAAAGTCTGCAAAGCGTGTGCCACCGCTGCCGCCCCTGGGAAACCGGGTGAACTCCCCGTCCGGACGAAGAAAGACCACTGGTGCATCCGTCTCGGTCGTTTCATAATGAAAGTAACGAATTCAATCTGGGAGGGAGCCCGTGAAAGCAGAGGACCTCAAGCTCGAAGAGATCGTCACCTTCAACGATGGCGCCCTGAGTTTCCGCGGAAGGCGGGTCGTGCTGCACGATGCCCACGCCTTCGCCCAACTCCGCAAGGATCTCACCGACATGGTCGGGCTGGAGCCGGCCCGACGGGTTCTCACCCGATTCGGTTTCGCCTGGGGCCAGGCCGACGCCGGCGCCATGAAAAGGGTCTTCAGGTGGCAGAGTCTCGAGGAGCTGTTGCAGGCCGGACCGGTGCTTCACACCCTGCAGGGAGTCACCAGGGCGGTGGTGAGATCACTCCGCATCGAGGACGACTCCTCCTTCAAAATGGAGATCGACTGGTACAACTCGGGCGAGGCCGAAGAACACCTGCAGACCCTCGGCAAATCGGATCACACGGTGTGCTGGGTCCTGTGCGGCTACGCCAGCGGCTATGCCTCCTTCTGCCTCAACCGGGAGGTCTTCTTCGTCGAGGAGAAATGCGCGGCGAGGGGCGACAAGGTCTGCCGGGCGGTCGGTCGTGATCGACTGTCGTGGGGATCCGACATCGACGACACCCTCCAGTTTTTTGAAACCGAAGACATCCAGGCCAAGATCGCCAGTCTCACCGAAAGGCTCCGACAGAAAACCCGCGAGGTGGAACGCCAACAGAAGCGATTTCAGGAGTTCGGGACCCTGATCCCGCCCGGTATCGCCGAGGTTCGGAGCGCGTCGTTTCGGAAGATCCTCGATCTGGCGTCACGCGTCGCGAGGTTTGACTCGTCGGTCCTCATCACCGGTGAGAGCGGGGTGGGCAAGGAGGTGCTGGCTCGCTACATCCACGACAACTCGCCCCGCTCGGCCGGGGAATTCGTCGCGATCAACTGCGGGGCGCTCCCCGAATCCCTCCTCGAGAGCGAGCTCTTCGGCCACAAATCAGGGTCGTTCACGGGCGCGGATCGGGACCGAAAAGGGCTCTTCGAGCAGGCCAACGGCGGGACCATCTTTCTCGACGAGATCGGTGAGATCTCCCCCGCGCTCCAGGTCAATCTCCTCCGCGTCCTGCAGGAGCGGGAAATCCGCCGAATCGGCGAAAACGTCCAGCGGCGGATCGACGTCCGGGTTCTCGCAGCGTCCAACAGAGACCTCGAACATGAGATCAAGGACGGCACGTTCCGTGACGATCTCTACTACCGCCTGCGGGTCGTCGAAATCCGGATTCCGCCGCTGCGCGATCGCCCCGAGGACATCCTGCCGATCGCCCGTTTCATCGTGAAAAAGCTGGCGGCAAAACTCTCCCTGCCCAGCCTTCGTTTCGATGCCGACTGTATCGAATACCTCCAGCGCTATTCGTGGCCGGGCAACGTTCGCGAGCTCGAGAACGCCCTCGAACGCGCGGCCGTGCTCTCCGAGAACGGGAGAATCTCGAGAGCGGGTTTGCCGTCCTGCGTCTTCACCGGCGTCGTCCCGGGGCACACCCCCTCGTATGGTCCCGCTCTCAGCTTGAAGGAGGTCGAGGCGGCACACATCCAGAAGGTGCTTCGCCACACCAACGGCAGCCGCAGCAAAGCGGCGAAGATCCTCGGCATCGGCGTGACCACGCTTTGGAGACGCCTGAAGGAGATCGAGGACAAACCGCAGAAGCGGCGGATCGGAGATTGACGATACCGCACCACAGGCCTGCCCATCCCTAGCCGATGATCGCCGGTCCGGGCGCGGCGAAGGATCGCCGACTCCCGAGAGAGACTCCCGATCGAAGCACTCTCTTCCCCCGTTCGACCCGATCTCCGGTGCTCGCGTCCGAATTTCCCAACCGAGTTGGCGCAGAAGTTGCAAATTGCGCGTAGAGTCGGTGTGGTGGATCGCCACCTCGGAACAACGCCGGTCCGGGCCGCCCCGGATCGGCTGAAGGGCACCGGGTACTACTCGTGGTTACTCTGACATTCGTTTCCGTGCTCCTGGCGGTCCTCCTGCTCGACGTGGTTGTCATCCGGCCGTGGGAAAGGATGCACAAGCCCCGGCGAGCGTCGGATACGGACGCGGAGCTCGAGTTCGCGGTGCCCCGGGCCCTCTTCTTCCACCCCGGTCACGTCTGGGCGCGGGTTGACGACGACGGCAGGGTGACGGTCGGGATCGACGACCTCGCCCGCACCGTGATCGGCGATCTGTCGATGGTGAAGCTGCCGTCGGTCGGTGACCGTGTGGTCTCCGGCCGGCCGGCGATGACCATTGTCCAGGGAGGCCGGCGGCTGCGGCTGGTCGCCCCGTTGAGCGGCAGGGTGACCGACTCGAACCACGACCTCGGCCGCGACGCCGTCCGGTTGCGGTGGCGCCCCTACAAAGAGGGTTGGGCGTACCGGCTCGAACCCGATGTTGGCTCGACTCGAGAGATCGCCTTGCTCAGAATCGGCAAGGATGCCGCCGCCTGGATGACCGGCGAAATCGACCGCCTTCGGCGCCTGTTCGAAGAGGGCACGCTTGAATCCCCGGTCGAAGGAGCCCTGGCGCGGGCCGCTGATGGAGCCTGGCCCGAATTTGAAGTCGGTTTTCTCGGGGCCGAGGCGGGACCCGGCGAGGAGGTGCCAACGTGAGCGCCGCGAAAGGCCTCTTGATCGACATCACGCGCTGCATCGGCTGCGGGGCGTGCTCCGAGGCATGCAAGACCGCCAACGAGCTCCCCGCCGAGATGGAAGACGGGCTCACCGCCGACACCTGGACGGTGGTCTCCGAACGAGGGAGCGAGAACTTCGTTCGCGACCTCTGCCGACACTGCATCGAGCCGTCCTGCGTGTCGGTCTGCCCGGTCGGCGCGCTGGTGAAGCGCACGGACGGCCCCGTCCTCTACAACAAGGACATCTGCCTCGGCTGTCGCTACTGCATGATCGGCTGCCCGTTCCGGATTCCGAAGTTCGAGTGGCACTCGGCGACGCCGCGCATCCGCAAGTGCATCTTATGCGCGCCGCGTCTCGACCGCGGTCTGCCGCCCGCCTGCGCCGAGGCGTGTCCTACCGAGGCGACCGTCTTCGGTGACCGCGACACCTTGGTTGCGGCGGCTCGTGCCCGTCTGGCCGCAACCCCGGATCGCTATCACCCGCACGTCTACGGGTTGACCGAAGTCGGAGGCACGTCGGTGCTGTTCCTGTCTCCGGTGCCCTTCGAAGAGCTCGACTTCGACACCGCGGTGGCGTCGTTCCCGCTCCCCGATCTCACCTGGCGGCTGCTGATGCACGTGCCCAACGTGGTCCTGCTCGGCGCCGGGTTCCTGGGAGCGTCGTACTGGCTGTTCCGCCGTCGCGACGAGGTTGCGGCGGCCGAGAACGAACCGGCGGAGGGTCGCCACGACGCCGAGGCGGGAGGTCCCCATGTTTGAGCGCCTTCGTTCGTCGCTGACCCCGTGGAGGGTGCTGGTGGCGCTGCTGCTGACGTTGGCCGCGGTGATCGTGACCGTCCGTTTCGCGTTCGGTCTCGGCTCGGTGACCAACCTCAGCGACGAGACGCCGTGGGGCATCTGGGTCGGGTTCGACATCCTCGCCGGGATCGGCCTGGCGGCGGGCGGATTCATCATGGCCTCGGTGGTGTATGTCTTCGGCATCGAGCGCTATCGCCCGTTGGTTCGAATGTCCATCCTGACGGCTCTGATCGGCTACCTGCTGTTCATCACCGGGTTGATCCTGGAGATCGGCCGGCCGTGGAACATCTGGCGCTGCATCGTCGACCACAATTTCCACTCGCCGCTCTATGAGATCGCGTGGTGCGTGATGCTCTACACGACGGTGCTGATGCTCGAGTTCTCACAGGTCCTTTGGGAGCGGCTGGGCTGGCACCGCGTCGATCGAGCGCTGCACCGGTTTCTGATCCCGCTGGTCATCATCGGTGCGCTGCTGTCCACGCTCCACCAATCAACTCTCGGGACGTTGTTCACGATCGTCCCGCACAAGCTCCACCCGTTGTGGTACTCGCCGATCCTGCCGGTGCACTTCTTCCTTTCCTGTCTTGCCGCCGGACTGGCCATGATCTGCTTCGAGGGATTCCTGAGCTGGCGATTTCTCGGCCACCCGCCTCGGATGGACCTGCTGCCCAACCTGGCCCGAATCATGGCGTTGATCCTGGTGGTCTACTTCGTCTTCCGCTGCGAAGATCTCGCCGTCCGCCACGCCCTGCTCGAGGCGTTCCGCCCCGGCCTGCCGGCATTCCTGTTCTGGCTTGAAAACCTGCTCTTCGTCATCGTGCCGGTGGTCGTGGTGCTCCGCTCCGCCCGACGAATGACGACCGGCCAGCTCTTCGTGGCGTCGTTCAGCACCGTGCTCGGCTTCATCATGCACCGCTTCAACGTCGCGGTTTCAGGGATGCAGCTCATCCACCCCACCGGCTATTTCCCGACCTGGCAGGAGCTGGTGATCAGCATGGCTCTGATCGCCCTCGGATTCGTTGCGGCCGGGCTCGCGATTCACTACCTTCCGGTCACGCGGCCGGGCGGCGCCGATGCTTCGGCCGGAGCCGGAGGCACCTACCGGTTGCCATGGCGGGCCTCGACGGGCGGGGGTTCCACGACCACAACGCGGCGGGAGAATTCAATGCGTCCCGACATCGGCGTGCTGTCGGTTCTGCTGGTGTGTGCGCTCGTACTGCCGGCGACTGCCGGCGAGATCTCGGTCCCGGACCGGGTGGCCATTGACGAGCTGAGCAACCTCTACCCGGCGGTTGATTTCGACCACTCGATGCATCTCGAGGTCGAGGGCGAATGCACCGGCTGCCACCACAAGCCCTTCGGCAACCCGGCGCCGTGCGTGAGCTGCCACGCCGACCCCGTGGCACCCTCGGCCTTCGTCCACGAGCTCCACTGGGAGGTGGAGGAGTGCACCGGCTGCCACCAGAAGCAGGCGGCCGGAGACCTCCGTTGCGTCTCGTGCCACGCCGCCGGGCTCGACCCTCAACGACTCGAGGTGATCGGTCTCAAGGGGGCCTACCACGGCCTCTGCCTCCGGTGCCACGGCGAAACCGCCTCCAACGCCTCGTGCGGGCTCTGTCACCCGGAGCGCTGATTCCGCGACAGTCTGCCTGGTTGCCGAACGACCCGGCCGGGTGCCGGAATCGCCGCGGCGAGCCTCCCTACCGGAGGGATCCGCGAGTTCCCCAAAGCGAAACGCACTGCACCACCGGCGGCTGGACAAGCAGCATGCGGCCCTGGGAACTCCGCCGCGGGGAAGTCACGGTTGTCCGACATCGTTTCGGCGGGAGTTCGGTTGGGTTCCCGTGGCCGGCGCCGATCGCCGGACTTTGTCCTTTCTGACCGGCGTGATCGTGTCGGATGATGGCCAGATCCCACACTCCACATTTTCAAAACGAAAAGCCGATTTTCAGATCCGGATGGCGGCGGGTCCGGTCCGACGCACCCTCACGGCTGAATTCCGACCGGAGACTGTTTCACGATGGGCGTCGTCCTGGTTTCGGTTCGAATCACCCGAGTTGGCATGAGGGTTGCTGTCTTCAGGGCAGCGGTGGTGCTTGTCCATCGCAGAAGGGAGCCAAGAGATCGACCTGATCTCGAGGAGGTCCGACCATGAAAGCCTACGTGATCTTTTCAGCGAACGAACCGGTGTTGGTTCTGACGCGACAGGCGATCCGGAGCAAGCCGGTTCTCGAGGAAATGCACCGGATCGGATGTCTGAAGTTCATCGCCCGGGAGGTTCCCGTCGACCACCTGCGCTGGCAGTACGGCCAGCAGTTCGACGTTATTGAAGAGGCGGTCCGCAAAGGGTGCGATCTTCGCGTGCTCGATTACAGCGGGCGCCGAATTTTCCGACACCTGCCCTTCTCCGACTTCGGTCCCGCCTACCGTCACGAATCTCCGCCTGCCGTCGCCGGCGTCGCCCGAAAATCCACGAGCGCCCCCTCCCGGCCGAATCTCGGAACCGCATCACCGGCCGGGTTCGGATAAACGGCATTGACCGAAGGAACCGGGAGATGCAACCGACCGACCATGTCTGGGTCGTCATCCTGGCGGCGGGCGAGGGCAGACGCGTCCAGGCCCTGACCCGCGACCGGCGTGGTCGACCCGCGCCGAAGCAATACTCGCTGGTCGGCGGACACACGACCCTCCTCGATCTGACGCTGGCGAGGGCGAGGAGGCTCGCGCCTCCCGAACGGATCGTCGCCGTCGTTGCCGCGCAGCACCGCAGATGGTGGGTTTCGGAGCTGGCCGGTCTTCCCGCCCGGAATGTCATCGTTCAGCCCGAGAATCGAGGCACCGCCGCCGGCATTCTCCTGCCGCTGATGTGGATTCTCCGGCGAGACCCGTTTGCTCGACTGGCCATCCTGCCGTCCGATCACGGCGTCGCCGCCGAGGAGACCCTCCACAAAGCGATCATCGACGCCCTGGCGTGCGCGCCGCGCCCGGACTCGGGAATGGTCCTTCTCGGAGTCCAACCGCAAGGACCGGAGACGGACTACGGTTGGATCGTACCGAAGGCAGGGGGAGGCGGCCCTCTCCGCCGGGTCGAGTCCTTCCGCGAGAAACCGGATGCCGGAACCGCAGCCGAGCTTCTCAGCAGGGAGGGAATGCTGAACAGCTTCATCCTCATCGTCGGCGGCCGATCCCTGCTTGCACTCTTCCGGACCTCACTGCCGCAGTTGTGGCGATCGTTTCGACCAATGCTCGAGAGTAGCCAGGTCGGCTTCAGGTCCGAGCGGAATCTCTCCCGGCTCTACCAGTCGGTGCCCACCTTCGATTTCTCGAAGGACCTGTTGGAGAAAGCTGCAGATACGCTTTGGGTCCACCAGGTCCCCGCGTGCGGGTGGCTCGACCTCGGAACCCACGATCGTCTCACCTGCCATCTCCTCAAGCAGGGTCAGCACTCCCTGGACGGTCCCCCTGCGGGAGTCACACGACGACAGCACCGTACACCCCGATTACGTCCGACAAGCCGTGAAGCAACCGAGCCGGCCGCCGGGGCCGGCACGCGCGCCGTGGCCTGATCACGAACGACGCCTCAGGCCGGTAGACGAGGCCCAACCCAAGGAGGACGGACGATGCCACACACACCGCAACGCATCCTGGTTCCGACGGACTTCTCGCCTGCATCAGACTGTGCTCTCATCTTTGCAAAAGAACTCGCCGGCCCGTTCAAGGCGGAGATCCACCTGCTCCACGTTCGCACCGTCGTCGACAATCCCATCGTGAGCTCCGAAGACCTCGACGAGGTTGAACGAATCCTCGCGATGTCGGATGCCAAGACCCGGGAGACACTCGAGGAGTACGCCGCGGGAATCGAGGTCCCGACTCACTGTCACATCGAGCGGGGAATCGCTCCCGCCGATGCCATCATCAAGGCGATCGCCGAGCACCACTGCGATCTCGTGGTCATGGGCACCAACGGCCGACGCGGCCTGAAACGCCTGATGGTGGGTTCCGTGGCCAAGGAGGTCGTTCATCGGTCGCCGGTCCCGGTTCTCACGACCAGAGAGGAGACCGGCCGCGCCTTCTCGCCGCAGAAGATCCTCGTCGCCTACGATTCCTCGGACGACTCGCTTCAGGCCGTACTGCTCGCCGCGGAATGGGCGTCGGTGCTGTCGGCTGAGGTCACCCTGATTCATGCGATGGAACCCATCACCTACCCCGATTTCTACTCCCACTACACGCTCCGGGAAAATCACCTGACCCGGCTCGGCCAACAATGCCACGACGCCCTCGCCGCGGTCGGCAAAGAGCACCTTCAAAACGTGACCCACGAGACCGCCGTCATCTACGCTCAGGCGGCGGGAGGAATTTCGGAGTATGCGTCATCGCACGGCTTCGGTCTGTTGGTTCTTGCAACCCGCGGTCTTTCCGGCATCGCCCGCGCGCTCTTCGGCTCGGTTGCCGAAAGGGTGACCCAGATCTCCGAGGTGCCGGTACTCACCGTTCGGGAGCCGTCCCGGGCGCCGACCGAAACACCGAAGAAAAAGAAGGAGAAGAGCTTCACCACCTTTCCGCGGCGAAGCGGGGCCGAGCGAGATCGCCCCGCCCAGATCTCCGTCGAGCGGTCCCCGGACCGGACCGTCCTTCGCCTCCACGGCAGGGAGTCCCTGGCCGGTACCGACCTCCGTCTGATCAACGGATTGTGGGATTTCTTTGAAGAGGAAACCGTCGACCCGAAAGCGATCCTGGTCGTCCTCGCCCCGCCGGAACTGCTCGGCCCGGCGAACCTCGAGCGACTTCTCGGCGTTGCGAAGTCCGGCGAAAAGCTCACCTCCTCCGAGATCAGAGCGAGAATCATCCGCGAGGAGAACGTGATCCAGCGCTATATCAAGGCGGTCCGGCGACTGGATTCCTTCGTCATCGGCGTCGTCAGCGGCGAGGTGGCCCTGCAGCTCGCAGCACCTCTCCTCGCCTGTGATTACCGGATCGTCAGCCCCGACACGACCTTCGTGAACACCACCCAGACGCTTCCCCGCGCACCCCTGGGCTGCCTTCCATGGCTGCTCGCCAATCTCCTGGGTGGGGCGAAAGCCACCCAGCTCCTGCTCGATGTTCCGAGGTTGTCCGCCGCGGACGCCTTCGCACTCGGGCTGGTCAACCACGTCACCGCCCCGGACCGGCTCGAGGAGGAGGCCTTCGAGGTGGCGGCCCGTCTCGGCAGCCTGCCCCGTGCAACCCTGATGGGTCTGAAGCGCTCGATGACCGCATCGAGCGACGACTTCACCACCTATCTGAACCACGAGTTGGCGTTGACCGAGCAGCTGGCGTCGCCGCGCTGGGCAGAGCAGTAGTCCGCGATTCTCACCGGCCCGGCGCTGCCGGCCGATCCGGGACACCGCGGTGGTCGACCGGCGGGAGAGGCCTGAAGTGAGCCGTGTCAAACGGTGCCCCGGCAACGGACGGGTTGATCACTCGTTCGGCTTCCACTCCTTCCAGACATTGCCCACGAGTCCCGGGCCGGGCTTGAGAACCGGGTCTCCCGGCATCCACCCGGCGGGCGTCGCCTCGGCGCCGCCACTGGCGCGCACCACCTGAAAGGCCTGGACCTGGCGGATCGACTCGGCGATGCGGCGGCCAACCGGCGGCGTCAGGACCTCCATCGCCTGGATGACGCCGTCCGGATCGATGATGAAACGGCCGCGAAGCTCGATGCCCTGCGCCTCGACATAGACGCCGTAGGCCCGACCGATGTTGCCGGCCTGGTCCGACAGCATGTGGAATGGAATCCCGCCCTCGACCATCTTCGACAGCTCGTGGTCGTTCCACATCTTGTGGACGAAGTGGCTGTCCACACTGACCGAAAAGACCTCGACACCGAGATCCTGGAGCTCCTGGTATTTGTCGGCGACCGCCGACACTTCGGTTGCTCAAACAAAGGTGAAGTCACCGGGATAGAAGCAGAGGAGGAGCCACTTGCCGAAGTGGTCGGAGAGCTGAACGTTGGCGAAACTGCCTTTGTAGTACGCCGGAGCGTTGAAATCGGGGGCCTTCTGTCCAACCCGTGCCGTCATGATCTCCTCCTTGATCGTCCCGTCAGCTGATTGCGCGACCGGTTCCTCGGGCGACGGCGCGCCGAGAACCGCCCCGGTCACCCGAGCGCATCCTTGCGGTGTGTCTGCCATAGGACCTCCTTCTTGTCAGAATGACAGGGCCCAACGACTTCTCTATCAAGTAAAGTACTGAGAAGATTGAATTTGTGCATTTGCGCATGCGCGAAATCGAAATCGCCGCCTAGCCCGTACTTCTCACCAGGTTTCGTAACGAGGCGACGAGGCGCTGTGGCCAGGAGGGTTTTCTCAGCTCGGGGCGCGGAAGCGACCTTTGCGTTACCTTGAGCACCCCGAGCTGAGAACGCACGGCTGGGTGCAGTGTCTCGCCGACCGCAGTCGAACAGCTGGTGAGAAGGTCGGGCTAGTCGAAGACCTCGATCTCGGTGATCTCGACGGCGTCGACCCGCGGATCGACGACGAGCCTCGGCGGGTTCTCGACCGCGAGCTCGTAGAGCACGTCGTCGGTGGTGCGGACGGCTTCTCCCAGGGGATCGAAGATGTGATTCCCGGCGCCGGCGAAGTCCTCGCCGGCAAAGACCGAACCGGCGATGCAGCAGCCCAGCATCCAGACTCCGTTCTCGATGGCGCGGGTGCGCAGGAGCGTGCTCCAAACCCAGTCGCGCCGCCACGGCCACCAGGCCGGGGCGATGAGCATGTCGCAGCGCGCTTCGAGGGCCAACGCCCGCGCCTGCTCCGGGAAGCGCAGGTCGTTGCAGTTCATCAGCCCGATGGTGAGACCGTTCCATTTGAAGGCGACATAGCGATCGCCTCGATCCCAATAGTCGAACTCGCCGTTGGGTCGGAAGAGATGGACCTTGTCGTAAGCGGCGATCTGCCCGCCTCCCGACCACACCGTCACCCGGTTGCGCCGATCCTCGGAGATCGAACCGAAGACAAAGAGGACCCCCGGTGCGTCCGCCGAAATCCGAGCGAACAGCTCTCGAACCGCACCGAGATCCACCGACCGTGAATACCCGGTGAGAAACAACTCCGGAAACACCACGATCGACGCTCCGGCGCTGACCGCCCTGCCGACCTCCGTCTGGAAACGATCGAGGTTTGATTCAACATCCTGACAAACCCACCGCGACAAATAGGCTTTCATAATGGATCAGGATACGTCGTTCAACAGTCCTCTCCTCTTTTTTCGGGCCGAGATTTTTCAGAAAAATCTCGGCCCGAAAAAAGAAAAGTGGAATTAGATTTCCAGATTAGTGGTTCCTCAGGACTGAAGGAGCGAAGGTGAGAGTTTCGAAGTCTGAAGAATACGGTCTGCGGCTCGTGATGAGCCTTGCGGTGAGCGGCGACCAGCTGACCATCCGCGAGCTCGCCGAGCGCGAGGATCTCCCGGACACGACGGTGGCCAAGATCGTCGGCCGGCTGCGCCATGCCGGTCTCGTCGAGGCCGTCCGCGGCCGCAACGGCGGCTATACCCTCACCCGCCCCGCCGGCGAGATCTCGCTCGGGACGGTCGTCTCCGCGTTCGAGGCCGAGGTCTTCTCGAGCGACTTCTGCCACACCATGAGCCCGGGCGACCGACCGTGCGTCAAGAGCACCGGCTGCGGCCTCAAACCGGTGTGGCGCGACCTGCAATCGGTGATCGGCAATTTTCTCGAAGGCATCACGGTTGCCGACATCGTCGCCGGAGGCAACCGTTCCCACGAGCCGCTGCTGCCGGTCGTTGCCATCACCCACCCCTGAATCAACCGACCCACCCCACGGGGTGTTTGGAGCCAGTGACCATGTCCGAACAAACCAAGATCATCGAGGACTTCGCCAACCGAGAGTACGAGCACGGCTTTGTCACCAACGTCGAGCAGGACACCTTCCCTCCCGGGCTCAGCGAAGACGTGGTGCGCGCGATCTCGGCGAAGAAGAACGAACCCGAGTGGATGACCGAGTGGCGGCTCAAGGCGTATCGGAAGTGGCTCGAGATGGAAGAGCCGTCCTGGTCCAACGTCCACTACCCGCCCATCGACTACCAGGCGATCTCGTACTTCTCGGCGCCCAAAAAGAAGCTCGACAGCCTCGACGCGGTCGACCCCGAGATCCTCGCGACCTACGCCAAGCTCGGCATCCCCCTCGACGAGCAGAAGCTCCTCGCCAACGTTGCGGTCGACGCGGTCTTCGACAGCGTCTCGGTCGCCACCACCTTCAAGGACAAACTGGGTGAGCTCGGGGTCATCTTCTGCTCCTTTTCCGAAGCGCTCCAGGAGCACCCCGAGCTGGTCAAGAAGTACCTCGGCTCGGTGGTTCCCTACACCGACAATTACTTCGCCACCCTCAACTCGGCGGTCTTCTCGGACGGTTCCTTTGTCTACATCCCGAAGGGTGTGCGCTGCCCCATGGAGCTCAGCACCTATTTCCGGATCAACGCCGAGAACACCGGCCAGTTCGAGCGCACCCTCATCGTCGCAGACGAGGGCGCCTACGTCAGCTATCTCGAGGGCTGCACCGCGCCCCAGCGCGACGAGAACCAACTCCACGCCGCGGTGGTGGAGCTGGTCGCCCTCGACGACGCCCAGATCAAGTACTCGACGGTGCAGAACTGGTATCCGGGCGACAAGGAGACCGGCGCCGGCGGGATCTACAATTTCGTGACCAAACGGGGCATGTGCGGGGCGCGGTCGAAGATCTCGTGGACCCAGGTCGAGACCGGTTCGGCCATCACCTGGAAGTACCCCAGCGTCATCCTCAAGGGCGACGACTCGGTGGGCGAATTCTACTCGGTGGCGCTGACCTCCGGCCGGCAGCAGGCCGACACCGGCTCGAAGATGATCCACCTCGGCAGGAACACGTCGTCGACCATCATCTCCAAGGGGATCTCAGCGGGCCGCGGGCAGAACACCTACCGCGGTCAGGTCAAGGTGACCAGGAAGGCCGACAACGCGCGCAACTTCTCGCAGTGCGACTCGATGCTGATCGGCTCCGACTGCGGCGCCCACACCTTCCCCTATATCGAGATCAACAACCCCACCGCTCAGATGGAGCACGAGGCCACGACCTCGAAGATCGGCGAGGATCAGATCTTCTACTGCAACCAGCGCGGCATCACCACCGAGGACGCCGTGTCCATGATCGTCAACGGC
>JAHECW010000068.1 GCA_024641545.1 Acidobacteriota bacterium | reverse complement strand
ATACCGCAGCGACGGCGACCTCGAGATCTGGTTCAAGCCGCTCGCGGGTGAGGACTGGGCGATGTGCGTCCTCAACCGGGGCGAGGCGCCGCGGCAGGTCGTGCTCGACTGGCAGGCCGAGCCGGTGGCCGACGATCTCGCCGACCGGGAGGCGCTGTTCAAGGCCCGGCTCTACCGGGTCCGAGACCTGTGGACCGGCGAGACTCTCGGCACCACACGCCGGAAACTGAGCGCCGAGGTTCCCGGCCACAACGTGCTGATGGTGAGGCTGATTCGGCTGCTGGACGCTCAGGATTGAAGGGGGAGGGCACCGTGCGCACAGGATTGACCCTCGTGGTTTTGATGACGGTGATCGGCTGCTCCGGACCCGCAACTGTCGAACTCGATGTGGCGGGTATCTTCGGCGCCGATATGGTGCTCCAGCGCGACACCGTGGTCCCGATCTGGGGCACGGCGACCCCCGGGGCGGTGGTCTCGATCTCGATCGCCGGTCAAACCACGACCGCAACCGCCGAAGAATCCGGTCGTTGGCGGGCCGAATTCGAGCCGTTGGCCGCCGGCGGACCGCACGAGCTGGTTGTGACCAGTGGCGATCGCTGCCTGAGTTTCGGGAACGTGCTGGTGGGCGATGTCTGGATCTGCTCGGGTCAGAGCAACATGGAGTGGCTCGTGGCGGACTCGCTGAACGCGGCCGAGGAGATCGTCGCCGCCGATGATCCGGAGATCCGCCACTTCAAGGTGCCCAAGTCGTGGGCGAATGAGCCCTCCGATACCGTGGCGGGTGGCACGTGGGAGATCGCCGATCCCGTACACGTCGGTGGTTTCACGGCGGTCGGCTATTTCTTCGCTCGCGAGCTGAGACGCCACCACGATGTGCCCGTTGGTTTGCTTCACACCTCCTGGGGAGGCAGCCGCATCGAACCCTGGATGAGTGCCGCCTCGCTCGGGCTCGACGACCGCGGATGGGCCGAGGTGATGGCCGCTGAAGAGACATACGAGCAAAAGGTTCTCGACGGAATCCGGACACGTATCGGCGAGCTGCCCGACGCCGACGCCGGTCTGGTCGGCGGGCGAGCCGTGTGGGCCGATCCCGGGCTCGATGACGAAGGCTGGTTCGAGCTCGGTTCGGCGTCGATCTGGGAGGAGCAGGGTTGGGAGGGAATGGACGGCATCGCGTGGTACCGCACGACCTTCGACCTCGGCGCCGACGAAGCCGCGGCCGGGGTCCGGCTCGGCCTCGGCACCATCGACGACTCCGACATCGCCTGGGTCAACGGCCGCGAGATCGGGCGAACCGAGCTCGCCTGGAGCACGCCGCGGGTCTACGAGGTCGCGCCGGAGGTGCTCACCGAGGGGCGGAATGTCATCGCCGTCCGCGTCGAGGACACCGGCGGCGGCGGCGGTCTCTACGGTGGAGCCGAAACCCGCTATGTCGAGGTCGCCGGACAGCGGCGCCCGCTGCCCGATGTCTGGCGCTTCCGGATCGGCGAGGTGACCCTGAGCGCCGAGTACCGCAAGACCCAGGTGCCGACGGTGCTGTACAACAAGATGATCCACCCGCTGCTGCCCTTCCCGGTGGCGGGTTTCCTCTGGTACCAGGGCGAGTCCAACGCCGGCGCCGACGACGCCTTCGCGTACCGCGAGCTCTTCTCCACCATGATTCGGCAGTGGCGCGCCGACTGGGGCCGGGGCGATCTGCCGTTCGTGTGGGTACAGCTCGCCAATTTCATGGCGCCGGTCGACGAGCCCGGAGACAGCGACTGGGCGGTGCTGCGCGAGTCGCAGTCGGCGGCGCTGGCCCTGCACAACACCGGTCAGGCGGTGGCCATCGATATCGGCTCACCCGACGACATCCACCCGCGCAACAAGCAGGAGGTGGGGCGCCGACTGGCGCTGGCGGCGCGCCGCGTCGCCTACGGGGAGGATCTGGTGTTCTCGGGCCCGACCTACCGCGGCCACGAGGTGCGCGACGGTCGGGTCGTCATCGCCTTCGACGACGTCGGCGACGGTCTCATCGCCGCGGGCCGGACGGACGGTGTGCTGGCGGCGTTCGCCGTCGCCGGGGCGGACCGGCGCTTCGTGTGGGCGCGGGCGGTCGTCGACGGCGACCGGGTGGTGGTGTGGAGCGACCACGTGCCGGCGCCGGTGGCGGTGCGCTACGCCTGGGCTGACAACCCGGACGACGCGAACCTGTACAACGTCGAGGGACTGCCCGCGTCGCCGTTCCGAACGGATGGGTGGTAGGAACGGCGGCCGCAACAAACGTGGCGAGGAAGGACAGTGAGCGAAGCACCGTTCCGATGGCTCGCGCGCGTCGTTCCACGTCAGCTGCCCGAACCTTCGACGCGGGCCCGGTAGACCTGAGCTCGTTCCAACGCCTGCTCGAGCTCGGTCCGGCGACCCTGGCGGGAGTAGACGTCGGCCAGCAGGTAGTAGCCGAGGACCTTGAGGTCGTCGGCCTCCGTGCGCTCGAGTCCGGCGCGGGCGAGACGCTCGACATCGGCCAGGTCCCGCTCCTGCTTGAGCAGGATGCGGGCGAGCAGGAGATAGGGTTTCGGCGTGTCGGGCGCCTGCTCGATGAGGACCCGCATCTCGCGTTCCGCGGCGGTCATATCCCCGGACCGGAAGAACAGGTCGCCGAGGTTGAACCGGGCCAGGACCGAGGTGTCGTGGAGCTCCACCTCCGCGGTGTAGGCGGCCCTCGCCTCCGCCAGCCGTCCCTGGTGCTCGTACAGGAGCCCGAGGTGGAAGTGCGCGAGCGGGAACTTCGGGCGCTCGGCGATGATGTCGTCGAGCAACCGCTCGGCTTCGGGGAGGCGCCCGAGACCGATCATCGCCACCGCGAGGTTGAGCCGGGGGCGGGTCAACTTGGGTTGAATCGCCACCGCCTTCTCGAGCATCGGCAGCGCGCCCAGGTGGTCGTTGGCCTTCATGTGCACCCCGGCCATGAGCTCGTAGGCCTGGGTGTTTCGGTCGTCGACCGACAGCACCCGTCGGGCGAGCGCCAGCACCTCGTCGTCCCGGCCCTCCTCGGACAGGATGGTGGCCATGGTGACCAGAGCCACGGCGTCGTCCGGGTTGTCGCGGAGGTAGCCGTCGAGCAGGGCCTTGGCATCTTCGTTGCGGCCGGTCTTCCGATAGGCGGTGGCCAGCATGAGCCTCGCCTGCGGCACGGCCGGGTCCTCAGCGAGCACGATCTCGAGGACGTTGACGGCCTCCTCGTACTTGTCTCCGGTCAGCAGGTGGGAGGCATAACCCACCGCTTCGAAGATCTCGATCTTGTCCTTGGGGTCGGCGAGGTTGTCCCCCTTCGGCGCGGCGGTGGCGCCGCCGACGTAGCCGAGGGCCGCGAGCATTCCCATGGTCTCCTGGTCGAGATCGGCCTGCTGTGTTTCCGGCGCGCCGACCTCGATATCTTCGCGAAGCTGCGCCAGCTTCTTTCTCATCTCGGAGGCGAGCTCGGGGAGGCCGAGGAGCCGGTTGTCGGTCTCGGGCGGGTTTTGACCGAGGTCGTAGAGCTCGGCCCGGGGCGCGTCGATGAACTTGTGGGTTGCGGTCCGCAGACCGTAGAGCGCGCTCCAGCCGTACTGGAGGTGGACCGACATCGACTCGCTGTACGCTTCCTCCGGGCCGTCGAGACTTGGGTTCACCATCAACGGAACGAGGGACTCGCCGTGCAGCGGTCGCGGCGCCTCGACGCCCACCAGGTCGAGCACGGTCGGCATGACGTCGATGGTCCGCACTACGGCGGGTACGCGGACGTCGGCGAGGCCGGATCCCGGCGCCCGGATGATCAAAGGCACGTGGACGGTGGCGTCGTAGATGAAGTACCCGTGCTCCTTTTCGCCGTGCTCGCCGAGACTCTCGCCGTGGTCTCCGACCACAACGACCACCGTGTTGTCGGCGATGCCCCGCGCATCGAGCCAGTCCAGCACCCGCCCGACCTGGGAGTCGGCGAACGCGATCTCGCCGTCGTAGAGCCCGCTCGCGCCGCGGCCGGCGAAGCGCGTCTTGAAGGGCTCGGGTGGGTCGTAGGAGATGTGCGGATCGTACAGATGGAGCCAGGCGAAGAACGGCCTCGGGTCGGGCCGATCGAGCCACTCGAGCCCGATGTCCGTTACCTGGTCGCCGCGGCGCTGGACCCCGGCCAGATCGAGGCGCTGCTCGGGGGCCATCTCGATGTCGTCGTCGAAAAAGTCAAAACCCTGGCTCAGTCCCCAGCGCTGGTCGAGGACGAAGGCGCCGACGACCGCGCCGCACCGATAACCTGCCTCCGCCAACCGCTCGGCGAGGGTGGTGTGGACATCGGCCAGCGCCGAGCCGCCGTTGAGCCGGACGCCGTGGAACGGCGGGTAGAGCCCGGTCATGATCGAAGAGTGCGACGGCAGGGTGAAGGCGGTCGGGGTGATCGCCTGTTCGAAGAGCACACCCTCGCGCGCCAGTCGATCGAGGCGGGGTGTCTCGGCGGCGGCCCAGCCGTAGGCGCCGAGATGGTCGGCCCGCGTCGTGTCGAGGGTGATGAGCAGGACGTTGGCGCCGTTGAGGTCGGTTTCGAGACCCGCCGGGCCCGATCCGGGGTTCGTCCCCCCGCGGGGCGCGCGATCGAGGTTCAGCAGCGCGATCACGATGACCGTCACCGCCGCCGCGCCAAGGACCGCGGCGACCCATCTCCACTGTTTCTTCAGGTCGTTACCCATGTCCTACCCTGTTTCCGCGTCCGCGTCCGCTGCCGAACCACCGTCCCTCCGGACACCGAGCCTGCCGCCAGCGTCGGACCTCGAGAGTGGAAAAAACCGGAGGGCCCGGGTGGGGCCCTCCGAAGAGTAACAGCGTTCGTCGAAAACGCTAGAAGTCGAACTTCACGCCAAGCCGGAAGGTCCTCGGCGTGGTCAAAGAGTAGACGCGGCCATAGTCGCCGGTCCGGTAACCGACGCGGTTGGGGGCGCCTTCGTTGAACACGTTGAGCGCGTCGAACGAGACCCCGATGCCCATCCCCTTGCCGATGGCGAAACGTTTGTTGAGACTCAGGTCGACGATGGTGGTCGACGGCATCCAGTCGTTCTGGTTGGGGTCGATGGAGACCATGTCGTTGCCCCAGCCGGTGGTGAGGATCGTGCCCTCCGGCGGGGTGTCACCCATCCAGCCGGCGTAGGTCTGGAGAGCCTCGGTCTGGAAGATCGCCCGGCCCGAGTCATAGCGGAGACGGAAGCCGAAGTCGGTCTCGATGAAGGGAATCATATAGGAGCCGGCGATCTTGGCCATCCACTTCGGAGT
Organism: Acidobacteriota bacterium; assembly: GCA_024641545.1. GTDB lineage: Bacteria > Acidobacteriota > Thermoanaerobaculia > Thermoanaerobaculales > Sulfomarinibacteraceae > JAHECW01. The sequence goes on along the minus strand of JAHECW010000068.1, from coordinate 19,675 downwards.
CATGAGCGCCGGGCCCTCGAGGTTGTTCTGGAAGTGGTTGTAACTGCTGCCGAACGGGGTGTCCATGACCAACGGCCCGCCGATGTACCAGTTCTGGTCGACGATCCTCGGGTAGAAACCGTTGGTGTCGGTGTAGTTGACCGCCAACATCCCTTGCCAGCGGTTGGAGAAGCGCTTGTTGAGCACCAGCTGCAGGCCCTGGTAGGTCTGTTTCACGTCGTGTCCGTCGAACTCGTTGACGTTGGTCACCCGGTAGAAGCGGCCGTCGCCGGTGCCGGAGACATAGGCACCGTCACCCGACCAGTTGATCACGCCGTCGCCGTTGTAGTCCTCGAGCACGATCGACCAAACCTGCGATTCGTAGCCGGTCTGGGTCGTGTACGGCCTCGACTCCCACTGGTAGAACTCGCCTGTGCCCGGGTCGTACGGCTGCAGCACCAGCAGGTCCTTGGTGACCTTGTAGATGTAGGTGAGCTCGATGGCCAGGTCCTTGGTGAGCTGACGCTGGATCGACAGGTTGAACTGGTCCGTGTAGGGGTTGCCGGTGCCGGGTTCGACCTGGAGGTCCCACGACGGGTCGGAGACCGTGGTCCCGGTGAGGGTTCGATCCAGTCCGTGCAGGAGGGCGGTCGCGGGTTGGGTTTCGTTGAAATCGACGACGCCGTTGCCGTTGGTGTCGATCATGTCCCAGGGCACGTTGTAGATGTAGGTGTTGGTGGTGGTGTCCGCCATGTCGGGCCCGAAACGGCGCAGGGATTCGACGCCGAGCGGGGAGTAGTACCGGCCGTAGTGGCCGCGCAGCACGGTCTTGGCGTCGCCGGTGATGTCCCATGCGAAACCGATGCGCGGCGACCAGTAGTTGAAGTCGTAGACGTCCTGGCCCTCGCGTGAGCGCAGCACCGTCGGGTTGTTGACATCGCTCGGGCTGTCGAACATTTCGTAGACGTAGCCGGTGCCGTACTTGGCGGAGGCGTCGTCGTAGCGGAGGCCGATGTTGAGGGTGATCCGGTCCGAAAGGACCCACTGGTCGTCGACGAAGAAGCCGGTGGAGTTCGCCTCGCGACGGGTCAGCCACGGGTTACGGATGGTCTCCCGGTTATAGAACGGAACGTAGACGCCGTCGGTGGGCGCCAGGCACCAGGTGTAGTCACAGTGCCACCACGCGTCCCGCATGTACTCGTAGGTGTAGCCCCACGGGTACGGGTAGGCGAAGTTGGCGTAGTTCTGGAAGTAGCCTCCCACCCAGTCGCCGTTGGCGGTGGTGTACTGGACGCCGAACTTGAGCTCGTGCGAACCGGCCCAGTTGTCGGCGTAGTGGGTGAAGTCGACCTGGATCGTGTCGCGCTTGTTCTTGGTTCCCTCGACGTAGGGGAAGTCGCCGTTGACGCCGATGCTCTGGGTGCCGGTCCACTTCCACCAGTTGATGTAGCCGGGGTGGCCGACTTCCCCCGGGGTGTACGGCGTCTGCTCGGTGCTGTAGCCGAGATACTTGGCGCCGAGAAGGTTGGTGTCGGACGCCACCCACTGGTACTGGAGCGACAGGGTGGTGTTGTCGGTCAGGGTGTCGTAGCGCATGGACGGGTCCCAGGTCTGTCCCCAGGTCACGTTTTCGGCCCTGTTGTCCTCGTAGTGGTAGCCCGCCCAAAGGCGGTGGCGGGATGCGAGATCGGCGGTCACCTTGGCGTCGAAGAGCTTGGAATTGTAGACATCCAGCGGGATCCAAAGCGGGGTGTCGGTCTCGTTCTTCTTCTGGTTGTAGCCGGCGTAGAACCACAGCTTGTCCTTGATGATCGGACCGCCGATGGTGACGCTCAGCTCGTCTCTGGTGATGGGATCGGTGACGATGTCGTCTGCCGGATCGGCATAGAGCCAGTCGTTGCCGAAGCTCGTCGTGTAGTTGTCGCCTGCATTACCGAGCATGGTGTAGTAACCCAGGCCGCCGTGGAACTGGTTGCCGCCGGACTTCGTCACGACGTCGACCGCGGCGCCGGAGAACGAGCCGTACTCGGCGCGGGCGCCGAGCGACAGCACCTTGACCTCCTGCACGGTGTCGTAGTTCACCTGAACCAGCGAGCCCCACGAGGCGCCGCGCGGGTTGGTGGTATCGACCCCGTCGACGAGGAAGATGTTCTCATTGGTGGCCGAGCCGTAGGCCGACGCGCTCGGCAGCCACGACTCGTCGGCGCCGACGGCAGCCATGCCGGCTGCGGTCAGCGACAGGTCGTAGAAGGTGTCGCGAGCGGTCGGGACCACCCCGAGCAAGCCTTCGTTGAAGGTGGTGTCGACGGTCGACGACCGGGTGTCGACGATCGGCGCCTCGGAGGTGACGGTGATCTCACCCTCGGCCGCCGCCATTTCGAGGGCAACGTTCAACGCGATGGTCGATCCCGCGTTGACGACGACGCCCTCGATCAGATTGGTGTTGAAACCCGACAGGCTGGTCGACACCGTGTAGGTGTTGGGCTGGACGCTGAGAAAGACGAACGAGCCCTTGCCATCCGTCATCGAGGTTCGTTGACCGGTGGGGCCCTCGATCACCACCGTCGCGCCAGCGGTCGGGGTTCCGTCCGGCATGGTGACCGTGCCGGTCACCGTGCCGTTCGAGACGGACTGCGCCCAACCCATGGCGGCGCCGAAAACCAGGATGGCACCTACCATCAGGTACATCCGGGTTCGTTGATTCGAGATCCGAGTCATTCTTTCCTCCCTTCCTGCATTGACGTTTCTAGAGTCATCGGAGATGGCGCATCCCAACGGGTGGAAGGCACCGCAGAAAAAAACCGGGGCGCCCGGCCCGAGGGCCCGGTACCACCGGCGATTGAACGCGGAACTGGGTTGTGCTGCTGGAATATCTCGGGTCGGCGTCTTGAGGGGCCGGGGCTGGGTCGCACCGGATCGGGGAGGCGAGACCTCACCACGGCAACGGTCCGTCGGTCAGTCTGATACTGACGCTCTTCAACCGCTTCCCCCCCCGAGGATTTTGCCGCTGGGCCCATCGGCACCGGCCGGTGTGAGCATTATACTCCAGATGAGCAAGTGAGGAGATGTTGAGACGTCGTGCTAACGATGGCGAGAATCGAGTCGCTGGAGGATGACATGCGAGCTCAAGTCAGGACCGGTGTTTGGTTGATCATGATGGTGCCGCTGATGCTGGCGGCCGGCGATGTCGGGGCCCAGGCGGCGCGGGTCTCCGCGAGCGTCTCGGACGTGGAGGGCAATCCCATCACCGGCGTGGCGGTGACCGTGACCTGCGCTGCGAAGACCGATTACCGGGCGACCAAAGTCACCAACAAGCGAGGCACGATCACCGTCACCCACCTCGACTCGATCCAGACCTACACCTACGAGTTCGCCAAGGAGGGCTACCAGACCCAGGTCATGCAGGTCCGGCCGGACTACACCGAAACCACTCGGATCGAGGTCGTCCTGCGCCCCCAGGATCCCACCGAGATCCCCACCGGGGAGGGTCGGACTCCGGCCGCCGGAGGGCGCGCCCTCGACGCGTTCAACGAGGGTACCCAGGCGCAACGGCAGGGCGATCTCGCACTGGCGGAGAAGAAGTTCCGCCAGGCGGCCGACCTCAATCCGAACGCCGCCGAACCGCACATCGCCCTCGCCGTGGTCGCGCACCAGCGCGGTGACTACGGCGCCGCTGCCGCCGAGGCCGAAGCGGCGCTCGCCATCAGCCCCAACAACGAGCAGGCGATGCTTCTGCGGTACGACGCGTACCGGATGCTGGACGACGCGGGCAAGACGGCGGAGGCGGCCGAGGCGCTGCGCCGAATGGGCAGCGTCTCCGTCGCCGCCGGCGCCGTCTTCAGCGAGGGGATGAAGGAGTACCGCGCGGGGAACACCGAGGCGGCCGTGGAGAGCTTTCGTCAGGCGGTCGAGCTCGATCCCGGGTTGGTGAACGGCTATCTCATGCTCGGCGGCATCGCGGTCAACGAAGGTGACCCGGCGAAGGCGGTCGAGATGGTATCGAAGGTGCTCGAGCTCGATCCGGGGAACGTCAACGCGCTCAGGATCCGCTATGACGCGGCTCGGATTCTCGGCAACACCGAGGATGTCAGAAGGGCTCTCGCGGCGCTCATCGAGGCCGATCCCCAGTGGGCCGGCACCGATCTGTTCAACCACGCAGTCGAGCTCTACAACGCCGATGACATGGCCAATGCGGCGTCCGTCCTGGAAAAGGTCGTCGAGGTCCGGCCCGATGACGCCAAGGCGTTGTTCCTGCTCGGCATGGCCCGCTACAACCTGGGCGAGACCGACGACGCCAAACAGCATCTGACCAGGTTTCTCGAGCTCGCGCCCGACGACCCCGACGCCGAGCTGGCGAGGGAGATGCTCAAGTACGCCCCGCAGTGACGGCTGGCCGGCCCGGATCGTGATTGATGATGGTGTGAGGTGGACAGCAGAGAATCGAATCGACGTCGCCGCGCCCGGTTGCGCCGAAATCACCGGGGCGTGAATCCGACACCGCGAGCCGATGGGAGGTTGCCGTGAGTCAGAGAATCGGTCGGTTTGTCCTGGTCGCGTTATTGCTGATCTTGGTTCCGCCGGCGGACGCCGTCGCGGGAGAGGCGGCGAGTGGAAACGGGAACTGGTGGAACGTCCCGTACCCGACGCCCTTCGACGCATCGGGTCTCGAGACCTCGCTCCGGTTCATCCATGTCGAGGGCAACCGCTTTGTCGACGAGGACGGCAAGACCAGGGTCTTTTTCGGCGTCAACATCTCCGACCCCGACAAGCTCGAGAAGAACGGCCGCTGGAGCAAGGCGCACTTCCAGGTCATCAAGAACTGGGGCGCCACCCTGGTCCGGGTTCCGGTCCACCCCGTCGCGTGGAAGGAGCGCGGCCGGGAGGAGTACTTCAAGCTCCTCGACCAGGCGGTGACCTGGGCCTCGGAGGTCGGCCTCTACCTCAACATCGAGTGGCACGGCATCGGCAACCTCGAAACCGAGGTCTTCCAGCACGCGATGCACGTCACGACCCGGCAGGAGACCTACAACTTCTGGCGCGACGTGTCGTTTCGCTACGCCGGCATCCCGGCCGTCGCCTTTTATGAGCTCTTCAACGAGCCCACCACGTACAACGGCCAATTGGGAACGATCACCTGGGCCGAGTGGAAGGTCATCGTCGAGCAGATGATCACCATCATCTTCGCCCACGACGACAAGGTGATCCCCCTGGTCGGCGGTTTCAACTGGGCGTACGAGCTGCACAGTGTGGGTTCCGATCCCATCGATTTCGAGGGCATCGGCTATGTCAGCCACCCCTACCCGATGAAAGCGCCCCAGCCGTGGGAGGCAAACTGGGAGAAGGACTTCGGCTATGTCGCCGACACCTACCCGGTGATGGCGGCCGAGATCGGGTTCATGGCCGCGGACGATCCCGGCGCGCACATCCCGGTCATCGCCGACGAGGACTACGGCCGGAGGATTCTCACCTACTTCGAGAGCAAGGGGATCTCCTGGACGGTCTGGAACTTCGACCCCGACTGGCCGCCGCAGATGATCTCCGACTGGGACTACACCCCGACCACCCAGGGCGCGTTCTTCAAGGCCTACATGCTGGAACACCGGTAGGGGATATTCCCGCGTCCGCGTCCGCGTCCGTGACCGTGACAGCGGCAGCGGCCGGAGCCCGGGAAGCCAAAGACCAACGCTCACCGGGGCGTGCCGGGCACGGCACTGTGCAGGCAATGGCGCCCCGGCAGTTCCTCACGCTCCGCACAATGCCGATGCCGGGCAACCCCCGGCGAAGGCGATCCGGAGCATCTGTTCCGGTCGACATGAGGCCGCCGCTCGCGCGGGCAGCGCGGTCACAGCTCTTCCGTTCGCCCCTCGTGACCGCGCGGCCCGTGCGACGCTGGGTCGCCAGGGGCGACCCAGAAGGCCGGAGCTGCAACGACATCCTGCGGGCGAGACGCCCGCACCACAATGGGCGACCCAGAAGGCCGGAGCTGCAACGACATCCTGCGGGCGAGACGCCCGCACCACAATGGGCGACCCAGAAGGCCGGGAAGAGACTACGGCGCGCGGCGCCCAGAGGGCGCACGCACCCGCATCGGAACACACCGTCCGGTGACCATCGAGTCGGGGCGGACGGCGGTGTTGGCGATGCTGAACTCGTCGCTCACCGCGACCTCGAGGCCCCAGCCGAAGAGCGTGTCGTAGGTGCCGTCAACGGTCATGTCGAGCCAGGTCTGGGGGTTGTTGCCGGGACCCCACTCCCAGGGGAACATGCCGACGCCCTGGAGGTGGGTCTGCTCGAGAATGGTGAGGTAAGGAATCCCGCCGAAGATCGACCGGTCCCACTGATTGCCGAACTCACCGATGATCGGGGGCAGGTCCATGGCCGCCGATTCGGCGAGCTCGTCGATCACGGTCTGCGCGGTGTAGCCCCACAATCGCGGCCACCACATATGGATCGAGAAGACGAGGTTGTGGTCGGGGTCGGCGGCGATGAGGGCCGGCCCCTCGGCCTGGAGGACGTCGATGTCCGTCCAGATGATCATCTTGTTGACGCCGCGCAGCACGACCGGTTCGCCGCAGCGGTCATAGAGGTGCCTGCCGAGGACGTGGAACCCGCCGGCATCCGCATCCGCCGGGTTCGCCGGCTCCACCGGCGCCGCGCCGGATACCAGCAGGATCGCCAGCACGCCGGCTCGCAGGCTCCTGATCGTCATGACGTCCACCTCGGTTCAGCCCGGTCAGATGGTCGGCATCACGTTACCGCCGCAGACCGGGATGACGGCGCCGGTGATGAACCCCGCCAGGTCCGACGCGAGAAAGAGGACCGCGTTCGCGACGTCCTCGTCGGTGCCGCGGCGGCGGAGGGGGACCGAGGCCTCGTACTCGGGCTGGCGTTCGGTGCCGTCGGATCGATGCTGGTCCGAGATCATCCACCCCGGTGCCACCTGGTTGACGGTGATTCCGTACCGGCCGAGCTCGCGGGCGAGCACCCGGTAGAGGCCGTCCATGCCGCGTTTGCCGCTCGCGTAGGCGGCCTGGGTTTCGTGGCACTGCATGGCGCACTCGGTGTTGATCCCGATGACCCGTCCCCGGCCCTTGGCGATCATGGCGGGGGCAAAGGCCCTGACCATGTGCACGTTGTGCATGACGCACGAGCGGAACTGGCTGTCGAAGTCTTCCAGCGGTTGCTCGAGTACCGGCCTCCAGTCGATCTGAGTCACCGCGTTGCCGACGATGATCTCGGCCGGCCCCAGCGTCGCCTCCACCGCGGTCCGCATCGCCTCCACGGAGCCGATTTCGGTGACGTCGGCCTCGACCGTCATGGCCCGGACGCCCTGCGACCGGAGCTCCTCGAGCAGGCTCTCGGCGCGATCGCGGCCCCGGTGGAAGTGCACTGCGACGGCGGCGCCGGCCGCGCCGAGGGTTCTCGCGATCACCCTCCCGAGCTCACCGCCGGCGCCGGTCACGACCGCAACCCGACCACCGAGATCGATCGTGTGTGCCATCGTCCGCCTCCCTTGTCGTTCCATTTTCGACGAATCGCAGTGCAATTCAAGCGCCGGCCGCCGACGGAAAGGAACGTGCTAGCCTCCGCACGGGAGGGCAATGATGCAATTCGGACACTTCGACGACGCGGCGCGGGAGTACGTCATCGAGACGCCTCGAACCCCCTACCCGTGGATCAACTACCTCGGCAACGAGGATTTCTTCTCGCTCGTCTCCCACACCGCGGGCGGCTACTGCTTCTACCGCGACGCGCGATTCCGGCGGTTGACGCGCTACCGCTACAACAACGTCCCCACCGATGTCGGCGGCCGCTACTTCTACATCCGCGACGGCGGGGATGTCTGGACGCCGTCGTGGATGCCGATCAAGACCGAACTCGACCGGTTCGAGTGCCGCCACGGCCTCGGCACCACCCGGATTACCGGCGCGCGTAACGGCGTCACCGCCGAGCAGCTGGTGTTGGTGCCCCTCGGCGAGACCGCCGAGGTTCACCAGCTGAGCCTGACCAACACCGGCGCCGCCGCGAAGAGGCTCTCGGTCTTCTCCTTTGTCGAGTTCTGCCTGTGGAACGCGTGGGACGACCAGACCAACTTCCAGCGCAACCTCTCGACCGGCGAGGTCGAGGTCGAGGTCGACGGCGGCGTGATCTATCACACCACCGAGTATCGCGAGCGGCGCAACCACTACGCCGTCTTCGGGGTCAACGCACCGATCTCCGGTTTCGACACCGACCGCGAGACCTTCGTCGGGCTCTACAACGGTCTCCACGAGCCCGAAGCGGTGCTCGCCGGCGCCGCCCGCAACTCGGTGGCCAGCGGCTGGGCGCCGATCGGATCGCACCACATCGAGGTCGAGCTCGCCCCCGGCGAGACCCGCCGTCTGGTCTTCGTCCTCGGCTACGTGGAGAACCCGGCGGGCGACAAGTGGGAGGGCCCGGGGGTGGTCAACAAGGAGCCCGCGCGCGTCCTGATGGCACGGTTCCGGGACCCGGAGCAGGTCGAGGCAGCCGTCGCCGAACTCCGCGACCACTGGTCCCGCCTCCTCGACACCTTCACCCTCGACTCCCCCGACGACCGGCTCAACCGGATGGTCAACACCTGGAACCCCTACCAGTGCATGGTCACCTTCAACATGTCGCGCAGCGCCTCCTACTTCGAAAGCGGGATCGGCCGCGGCATGGGCTTCCGCGACTCGAACCAGGATCTGCTCGGTTTCGTCCACCTCGTGCCCGAGCGGGCGCGTGAACGCATTCTCGACATCGCCGCCACTCAGTTCGCCGACGGCAGCGCCTACCACCAGTACCAGCCGTTGACCAAGCGCGGCAACAACGACATCGGGTCGGGTTTCAACGACGACCCGCTGTGGCTCATCGAGGGCGTCGCCGCCTATGTCAAGGAGACCGGGGATGCGGCGATTCTGTCCGAGGAGGTGCCGTTCGACAACGATGCGGCCGACAGCGCCAGCTTGTTCGAGCACCTGAGGCGGTCCTTCCACCACACCCTGGACAACCTCGGTCCGCACGGGCTTCCGCTCATCGGCCGCGCCGACTGGAACGACTGCCTCAACCTCAACTGCTTCTCCGAAACCCCCGACGAGCCCTACCAGACCACCGCCAACCGTGAGGGCCGGACCGCCGAGTCGGTATTCATCGCCGGGCTCTTCGTCCACGCCGCGCCGGACTACGCCGATCTCGCCGATCTCGCGGGGCGTGCGGACGAGGCGGCGGTGGCGCGCGGACATGCGGCCGCGATGGAACGGTCGGTGCTCGAACACGGCTGGGACGGCGAGTGGTTTCTCCGCGCCTACGACTTCTTCGGCCGCAAGGTCGGCAGCCGCGACTGCGACGAGGGCCGGATCTTCATCGAGCCGCAGGGCTTCTGCGTCATGGCCGGGATCGGCGTCGACGACGGCAGGGCCGTCCAGGCCCTGGATTCGGTCAAGACCCACCTCGACACCGACTACGGCATCGTCCTCAACCAGCCCGCCTACACCAGCTACCACGTCGAGCTCGGCGAGATCTCGTCCTACCCTCCCGGGTACAAGGAAAACGCCGGGATCTTCTGCCACAACAACCCGTGGGTGATGATCGCCGAGACCGTCGTCGGCCGCGGCGACCGGGCGTTCGAGTACTACCGGAAGATAGCCCCCGCCTACATCGAGGAGCTGTCCGAGATTCACCGCACCGAGCCCTACGTCTACGCCCAAATGGTTGCGGGCAAGGACGCCGCGCGCCACGGCGAGGCCAAGAACTCGTGGCTCACCGGAACCGCGGCCTGGAACTGGGTCGCCATCGCCAATCACATGCTCGGTGTCCGCCCCGAGCTCGACGGGCTCCGGGTGGCGCCGTGCATCGGGCGCGAGGTGCCCCACTTCACGGTGACCCGTCGCTGCCGCGGCGCGGTCTACCGGATTCGGGTCGAGAACGCCTGCGAGCGCGACCGGCCGCGGCTGGTGGTCGACGGCCGGCCCGTCGAAGGGACGCTGGTGCCGTGGGCGCCGGCCGGCGCCACCGTCGAGATCGAGTGCCGGACCTGACCGGACGCCGCGCGGGTCAGCGCAACCCGCGGGTGATCTTGCGGATGACGGCCGTCTTCTCCGGGTCGGCGGCGATGTCGTCCCACGACCAGAAGACGACGCCGGCCGACGGCGGCTCGAGGGCCGCCCGGACCGCGGCCTCGAACTCCCCGCCGCTGAAGGTGGCGTCGGTGCGGTAGTGGGGCGCGACCTGGATGCTCGGCAGCACCGGGCAGTCGCCGACCGCAGCGGTGTCCCGCACCACCGACGCGATCCACTCCGGCGGCCGGCGCAGCATGACCGAGTAGCACATCGGCGACAGGTAGTCCGCAATTCTGCCGAGCGTCGCCCGGTCCTGGCCGACGATGCGGGTGATCGCGCGGTCGAAGTCGTCGCTGCGCCAGGGAACGGTGTGGAGGTTGATCCTGATGTCGGTCTTGACCGCGCGCACCGCCTGGATGATCTCCCAGGCCAGCGACGAGATGGTCTCGGTCTTGAACCGGACCCACTCATCGGCGGCGTGGGCCCGGATCCAGGTTGCCGCGGCGGCGGGATCGTCGATCGGCAGGTCGGCGGGCGGCGACAGCGTCGCCGCGAAACGCGCCAGGCAGACCGGGCAGAAGCAGGTGTCGGGGAGGGCGGCGGGATCGTCGTCCGGCCCCACCATCTCCCAGTACCCGAAGTCGCGGATGAAGTCGAGGCTGAGGCCTGCCGGACGCAGCCGGCGGACGAGCTCGACCGCCTCGTCGACGCGCTGCCGGCGGAACGCCTCGCGCGACGGGCACGCGAACTCGACCCAGTCGTCCTTCGCCGCCGCGCCGGTCGCGGTGACCGCGAACAGGCCCGGGTCGTCGGCGAGCTCCTCGGGTGCGTAGAGCACCGGGAAGATCACGAACACGTCGGTTCCGGTGCGCGCCGCGAGCCCGCCGAAGCCGTCGCGCGCGGCGAGCTCCGCGCTCGTGAACACGGTCGTGATGCCGAGCTCCTTCCAGGCGTCGAAGAGCGCCTCGAGGTCGCCCTCGGCGGCGTAGATCTTGACGCCCACGATCGGCTGCGCCGTCGGATCGTAGCCGGTGGCCGGCGCCGCTGCCGGCGTCGACGCGGCGCCGGGAGGGAAGATGTCGAGCACGGTGAAGTCGACCCAGTACAACCCCGCGGTGTTGGGCACGCGTTCGAGGATGGCGCGGCCGATGTCGCCCGGCGGGTCGGAGAGCTGCCGCCACCAGGGCCGGTCCGACGGGTAGCCGAACTGGAACGCCACCGGCGCCGGGGCAAACGCCCGTCCCCACTCGGCGAACTCGTCGACCATGGCCTCGAGCGAGGGTAGGATCTGGCTGTCGTCGATGAACACGAGCCCGTCCCGGACGGTCGGCGGCATCCAGCCGGCCTCCCAGTGTTTGAGGAAGAGCCGGTAGCCGGCGCCGTGGCTGCGCACCGCGGCCACCCACGCCGCGGCGGTCTCGTCGCTCACCGGCGTGCCCTCGGGCCGGGCGGTCGACTCGTACCACTCGACGTCGACCCCGAAGCCGACCACGCTCGGATGACGGCCGTAGCGATTCATGACGAGGTGGATCAGCTCCTCGACCGGCGCGTGCCCGGGCTCGACCTGGAGCCAGACCCGGAAGCCGTGGGCGTCGAAGAGATCGAGCACCGCCTCGTTGGCGTCGGTCTCGGAACCGCGGATCAGCCCGTGGTCCCCGTCGACCGGGAAGTTGAGGAGGGTCCCGTCGCCCTGGAGGCGACCGACGATCCACACCGTCTCGGGCACGGCGCCGTCGAACCGGGCCGCCATCGCCTCACCGACTCCGACCCAGTAATCGGGACCGGGGTCCCAGTCCGGTCCGTAGGCCGAGTAGCGGAATCCCGCGCCGAGCGCCCCAGCGGGCGCGTCGGCGGACGGTTCGACCCCGGGTTGGTTCGCGCACGCGCCGAGAAGGGCGGCGCACGCACAGATCGCGAGCACCGGGAGCCATCCTGTGGTCGGGGGCCGGAACGCGGCGGTTCGCGACTTGCTGAGACCTCTCGTTGCTGTCATCCCGGAACCCCCAGGGCCCGTTCGGGCCGAATACCGCGACACCGCCGGCAGCGGCGGCGGTGCCGAGAGACCGTCGTCCCGCCCGCCGCCGATCCGAGCCGCTCCCGGCGCGCTCACGACGCCCCCCGCGTGGCATCGACACAGAGCGCGGCCGCACCGAGCACCGCGGCGTTGTCGAGATCGCTCGCGGCGATGACCAGGCGCTCGATGGAGCGCGGGTACTCGAAGGTGGCGAAGGCCGCGCGCATCGGCGCCTCGAAGAGGTCGAAGGCCGAGCTGATGGAGCCGCCGAAGACGAGGATCTCCGGGTCGAAGGCATAGAGCGCGATCATCACCCCTTCGGCGAGCTCCCGGCCGTAGCGTTCATACGCCTGCACGGCTTCGGGATCGCCCGCCCGCGCCCGCCGGTGGAGCTCGTCGGCGCCGACGCCGAACTCGCGCGGGAAGAAGGGCCCGGCGCACCAGTCCTCGAGCAGGCCGCCGCGGTAGGCGATCATCCCGAGCTCGCCGGCGCCGCAGTTGGCGCCGTTGTAGAGCCGGCCGTCGATCACCACCCCGGTTCCGAGACCGGTTCCCAGGGTCATCCCGACGACGTTCCGGTAGCCTCGGGCCTTGCCGTAGACGTGCTCGCCGACGACAAAGGCGTTGGCGTCGTTGTTGATCCAGGCCGGGAGGCCGAACCGATCCTCGAGGGCGGCCTTGAGGTGGACCTCCTTCCACGATGGGATGTTGCCGACGTCGAGAACGACGCCTTCGGCGACGTCGACCACGCTCGGCACCCCGCAGCCGATCCCGGCGACGGTCTCGTCGATGACCTCCGCCATTGCATCCATGATGGAGTTGAGGACCACATCGGCGGGCTCGCGGGAGGGCACCGGGCGCTTCACCATCTTGACCACCGCGTCGCCGCTGACGACGCCCACCGAAACCTTCGTCCCGCCGAGGTCGACGCCGATGATCGTGCTCCGGGTCATCTCAGCTCGCCTTGCCGCCGGTCAGCGACCGCCACAGCTCGGCCGGGCTGACGGTGGCGTTGTCGATGAGCGGTTTGGCCCACAGCCCGATGGACAGAATGTAGGCCAGGGGCAGGAAGAGCACCGTCATGCCGAGCCGCAGACCGACGAGGTCGCCGAGCCAACCGACCAGGGCCGAGACCACCGCCCCGCCGACGATCCCGGTGCAGAGGATCCCCGAAAACGATCCGTGGTGCAGCGCGACCGAGTTGAGGGCGAGCGAAAAGACCACCGACCACATGACCGAGAGGAAGAATCCGACCATCATGAAGGCGATGTAGGCGACGTCGGTGGGCCCGATGAGGGCCACTCCGAGGCTGACCATCGCCGCAGCCGAGAACCCGACCAGGACCTTGCGCGCGTCGAACAGCTTGAGCAGCACGAGGCCGAGAAAACACCCGGCGGTGAGCAGACCCCAGAAGTACGACACCACGCGGGCGCCGGCGACCTGAGGGTCGAGGCCGTGGTAGGTCTCCAGGAAGCGCGAAACCCAGTTGGCGACCCCCTGCTCGGTGCCGACATAGGCGAAGATCCCGAAGAAGAAGAGCCAGACGTAACGGTTCTTGAGCAGCTCGAGGTACGACGACGCGGCGCCGGCCTTCTCGTCGTCCTTGAGCTCGACCCTGGGCAGCCGCACGAAGACCAGGACCAGGACCATCGCCAGGGTGACCACCGTGAAGACCCAGTAGAGCGAGACCCAGGGCAGGTTCGCGGGGACGAGCCGGGCGAGCAGCCCGAGCACCCCGCCGGCGGGTGGGGTGTCGGCCTGGAGGTTGGTCACCAGATAGGAGTAGACATAGGGGCTGAGAAACGAGGCCGAGCCGAAGACGAGCTGGCCCATGACCGAGTAGAACGCGAAGTGCTCCTCGCCGCCCGCGACCCGGAGCAGCGGATTGATCGCCACCTGGAGCATGGTCATGCCGATGCCGATCATGAACAACGAGGTCAGCGCCACGGTGAAGGTGGGCGTGGAGGCGAAGAGGAAGGAGCCTGCGAAGGCGAGGACGAAGGCCGCGATCAGGATCGGCTTCTGACCGAAGCGGTCGAGCAGCACCCCGGCGGGGATCGACATCACGCCGTAGGCGACGAAGAACGAGAAGGGAAGAAAGCCGGCGAGGGTGAGGCTGAGGCTGAAGCCCTTGATGATGTCGGGCACCAGCGGGCCGAGGATGTTGGTCAGGAAGGAGATCACGAAGAAGATCAGAAAGACCAGGAGAACGATGCCCATGGAACGTTTCATGCGGTGACCTCCGGGATGCGGACGACGGTTGGTTTCATCGGATCGACAGCTCGCGATGCGGGCTGTTCCAGCCCCGGACGGACAGGGTTGAGATCTCGCCCGCTGTCCCGGCAGGCAGCCGTGCGGTCAGGGTTCGCCGTTCGCCGGGAAGGATCGAGACATAGTTGTCATCCCAGAGCACCGGCACGATCGTGGCGCCGGCCGGGTCCCTGACGCCGAGCTCGGTGAAGAAGGCGAGGCCGCCGGTCGGGTTGTGGAGATCGACGCGGACCTCCGGACCCGCGGGCCCGTCGGTACGCACCGCCGAGATCTCGAGCTCGACGGCGGGCAGCTCGTCGAGCGCGGTGAAATCGGCGAAGGTCGCGGTCGGGGTGACGAACCAGAGGCTGTTGTCGTAGTCCAGCACGTCGTCCTTCGCCGACAGCCAGTAGAAGTTGCGCCCCACCTCGGTTCCCGTGCTGTCGGCCAGCCGGAGATCGAGGAACCACACCGGGGTCGGCGAGGTGACGTCGGCCAGGGAAGCGGCCGTCCGGGCGCTGCCGGGCGCCAGATCGAGCTCGACCGTGGTGGCGAAGATCTCCTTCGCCCCGAGGTCGAAGGCGCGGATCGTCGCCGTGAGCCCGGTCTGAGAGAACCGCGTGTCATTGATCGCACGGACGGTTCGGTCGGCGTAGTCGTAGGCCAGCGACAGCGGCTGGCAGGCGGCGCGGGTGCCGTAGAAAGCACCGTTGGGCAGCAGGTACCAATCGTAGAGCTGCCAGTAGGTCTCGGGCCAGGCCGAGTTGAGCATCCACTGGATGAGCCCGGTGGTCAGCGGCCGGTTGGCGCCGAAGCTCTCGAACATCGGGCGAATCGCCTCGTAGTTGGCCGCCTGCGCCTTGAAGCTGAACTCCGCCGCCGAGCCCGACGGCCCGTACCGCCGGTCGAGCGCCTCGACGTAGCGGTCCATGTCGTTGAACTCGTTGCGGCCGCAGTGGAAGTTCCAGACCTCGTCGATGGGCCACAGGTGGTCCGCCGGGATCATCCGCACGAGGCTCTCGAGCGGCGGCGGTTGCGGGCCCGGGCCGGTCTCGGTGTTGAAGCCGAAGGCGCCGCCGTGCTCGCGGTCCTCCCACCAGTAGCGCGGCGGCACCCAGTCGTAGGGCCCGTTCATCTTGACCCCGCTCGGCCCGCTGACCTCGCTTTCGAGCCAGCCGCAGGAGTTCAGCGGCGGCCGGGTCGGGTCGAGCTCGGCGAGCACCGTCTGGTACCGTCGTTCGAGATCGGGATGGGGCAGGAGGTCGGAGGCCAGCACCCAGGTGAAGATGCTCGGGTGGTTGCGCAGATATTTGATCTGGTCGGCCAGCGAGGCCGCCACGAGATCCATCTCGTCTTCTTCGAGGACGCCGCCGTAGTTCTCGTCGACCTGCTTGCCGAGGTACTCCTCCCACTCCCACTGACAGCTCCAACCCGGCATGATGAGGATCCCCTCGCGGTCGGCGGCGTCGTAGAGCTCCTGACCGGAGCCCCAGAAGCCCTCGAGGCGGATGGTGTTGAGATGCATCTGCTTGACATAGGCGAGCTGGGCGGCGATGCGTTCCGGGGTGTCGGCGAGGAGAAGATCGTCGACCCAACCGCCGCCGCGGATCAGGATCGGCTCGCCGTTGACGGTGTAGCCGCGGTGGCCCTCCTCGTTGACATAGGTGCCGAAGGTGCGGATGCCGAAGGTGGTTTCGGAGCTGTCCGACACTCGGCCGCCGACCTCGGCGGTGAGCTCGAGCCGGTAGAGCTCCGGCGTGCCCATGGTGTGCGGCCACCACAACCGGGGTTCGGCGATGCGCAACTCCGGGTAGCCCGCCGGGCTGAAGGTCAAGGTCTTCTCCTGGTTCGGACCGAGGAACACGTCAACGGCGATCTTGATCGTCTCGAAGCGGCAGTGCACGGTCGCCTCGATCTGGTGATCGGTGTGGTTGCGGACCCGGGCCGAGACCGCGATCTCGGCCCGATCGAGGGCCTCGGGGTCGACCTCGGTCCGGACATCGACGTCGTCGAGCGACACGTCGCCGGTGAGGTGCAGGCTGACCGGTCGCCAGAGACCCATGTTGCGGTCCGGCGGTCGCGGATTCCAGTCGACAAAACCGATGGTGAAGTCCCCCGGTCGGGGCGGGTGGACCGCGATGGCGAGGGTGTTGGTGCCGGTCCGGAGACGGCCGCTGACGAAGATCTCGTGGACCCGAAAGGCGCCGAAGACGTCCTCGGCCGACGCCAGCCTGCCGCCGTTGAGCCAGACCTCGGCGGAGTAGTTGACCCCGGCGAGTTCGAGCCGCGCGGTCCGTCCGGCCTCCTCCTCGGAGATCTCGAAGTCGGTCCGGTACCACCACGGGCCCGAGAACCGGTCGCCGTCGACGGTCTCGAGGTTGGCGCCGAGGTAGAGATCGGGATACCCGCCGTCGGCGACCAGGGCCGCCATCGGAGTCGACGGCACCGAGGCCGCGATCCAACCGCGCGTGTCGAAACCGGGGGTCGATACCGCGGCGCCGTCATCGTCGACCTCGGCGGCCGCACGAATCAGCCAACCGGAGGCGAGCGCCCGTTCGGTCGTCACCGGCGGTGCGGGTCGAGCACAGGATGCGAGTCCCACCGCGATTGCTGCGACGGCCGCGACTCGGAACAACCGGAAACCAACGTCCTTCGATCCCATAGGACTCTCCCCCCTCGGAGCTCTCCATTTGTCGTTCGCGATGATCCCACGACCCCATTTGTACCCCGATTGCGGTGCTGGACACAAGTCGGAACGGCCCGCCGGCGGGTCGGCGCGTTGGCCGGCGGCGTATATAATCGCGACGGGCAGCGTTCCCAAACCGCCGCGTCGAGCGCAGGGCGATCAAGACGCGGGTTGACATCGCGTTGTCCGAGGGGGCGGCCATGGGTCTGAGGGACGAGATCTTCGAGCAGCCGGAAACGATCGCGCGGTTGCTCGAGCGGCAGACGGATCCGGTGGCGGAGATCGCGGCCCGCATCAACGAGCGCGGCGTCCGCTGGACATACCTCGCCGCGCGCGGCAGCTCCGACTACGCGGGGCTCTACGCCAAGTACCTGTGGGGGGCGGTCAACCGGATGCCGATGGCGCTCGCCGCGCCGTCGCTCTTCGGCGTCTATCGTCGGCCCCCGGCCATCGGCGACGCCCTGGTGGTCGGGATCTCCCAGTCCGGTCGGTCGCCCGACGTGGTCGGGGTGCTCGAGGAGGGACGGCGCCAGGGCGCCCTGACGCTCGCCGTCACCAACGACCCCTCGTCGCCGCTCGCCGCCGCGGCCGAGCTGGTCATCGACACGATGACCGGGCCGGAGACGGCGGTGGCGGCGACCAAGACCTACACCGCGCAGCTGACCGCCGTCGCCATGCTGTCGGCGGCGTTGTCGAAGGACCGCGAGCAGCACGGTTGGTTGCGGCGGCTGCCGGCGCTGGCCGAGGAGGTGCTGGCGCTGGACGCCGTCGTCGACACGGCGGCGGAGCGCTACCGTTACATGGATCAGTGCGTCGTGCTGGGGCGCGGGTTCAATTACGCCACCGCCCACGAGTGGGCCATCAAGCTCAAGGAGCTCGCCTATGTCGCTGCCGAGCCGTACTCGTCGGCCGACTTCCAGCACGGCCCGGTGGCGCTCGCGACGCAGGGCTTCCCGGTCTTCGCGGTCGTTCCCGGCGGCGAGATCTTCGACAACGTCATGAAGCTGCTCCGGCAGCTGGTGAGCGAGCTCGGGGTCGAGCTGCTGGTGGTGTCCAACGAGCGCGCCGCCCTCGATCTGGCGCACACGCCGATGTCGCTGCCGGGGGAGTTGCCCGAGTGGCTCAGCCCGATTCCGGCGATCATCCCGGCCCAGCTCTTCTGCTACCACCTGACTCGGGCCAAGGGCTTCGACACCGAGCAGCCGCGCGGTTTGACCAAGGTGACCTTGACGTGGTGAGCGCCCGACCGGAGCGTGAAAGGAGAGGGGAGATGGACCGGCGAATCATCCTGACCGTGGCGGGCTGCGCGATCGTCGCGGCCGCATTGACGGCCGCCGTCGAGCCGCAGGCGACCGGTCGCGGACTCCCGATCCGCGGCTTCTGCATCGCGGCGCCCGAGCCGGCCGGGGTCGGCGCCTTTGTCGACTTCATCGACGACGTGCTGGCGCCGGCCGGGATCAACACCCTCGTCCTGCGGGTGGATCACGGGTTCGAGTACCGATCCCATCCCGAGCTTCGCGGTGACAATCCCCTCAGCCGGTCCGACGTGAAGAAGCTGGTTCGAGCGTGCCGCAAGAACGGAATCCGGGTGATCCCGCAGATCAACCTCCTCGGTCACCAGTCGTGGGAGGGCACGCTCGGCAGGCTGCTCGAGGCCCACCCCGAGTTCGACGAGACGCCCTGGGTCGTGCTCCCCGAAAAATACCAGTGGCCCAATCCGGACGGGCTGTACTGCAAGAGCTATTGCCCTCTCCACCCGGATGTGCACGAGGTGGTCTTCGCACTGGTCGACGAGATCGTCGAGGTCTTCGAGGCCGACGCCTTCCACGCCGGGATGGACGAGGTCTTCTATCTCGCCGAAGAACGGTGTCCGCGGTGCTCGGGCGCCGATCCGGCGGAGATCTTCGCCGCCGAGGTCACCAGGGTCCGCGACCACCTCGCCCGGCGGGGTGCCCGGCTCTGGATCTGGGGCGACCGTCTGCTCGACGGCAGGACCACCGGCCTCGGGATGTGGGAGGCGAGCATGAACAACACCCACCGGGCGGTCGATCTCATCCCCAGGGACGTGGTGATCTGCGACTGGCACTACGAGCGGCCCGATCCGACGGCGGTCGCCTTTGCCATGAAGGGGTTCGAGGTCCTGAGCTGCTCGTGGAACCAGACCGAGGTGGCGGTGGCCCAGATTCGCAACATCCGGCGGCTGCGGCTCGAGTCGACCCCCGAGATGCGCGCGCGCCTTGCCGGCGTCATGCAGACGGTGTGGTCCGACAACGCCGATTTTCTCGACCGTTTCCACGGCCGGCAGCCCCCCGAACCCGACGGCGGCGATCCCATCGCCTGCACCAGGGCCTTCCTCGCCGAGATCGCGACGACGACCGACTGAGCCATCACGGAAGTACGCCACCGAACTGAGTTCTCAATTCTTAATTTTGAATTCTAAATTTCCAGCGCACGATCTCCACGATCGCGATGGAAGCGATGTGCGATGCAATCAAAAATTAAGAATCGAGAATTGAGAACTCACGAACCGCGGTAATGAGCGCAGCGACGTCCTCGTCCGTGTTGAACGGACCGATCCCGGCGCGCAGGGTGCCGTCGGGGAAGGTGCCGAGCCGGCGGTGGGCCGCCGGTGCGCAGTGAAGCCCGGCGCGAAGCATGATCCCGCGCTCACGATCGAGCCGGGCAGCG
>JAHECW010000067.1 GCA_024641545.1 Acidobacteriota bacterium | reverse complement strand
GAGGACTTGGCGCGGCTTGCGGTCGAGGATCTACTTGAGCGTCCGGAGTCGGAGTTTTCGAAGGCCGCCCGCTACGTCATTGAGAAGAATCGCGAGCTCTACGACCGGCTGGGCTGATGCGCTACCTCGGCGTGTCCGAGATCATTCATCTCCATCGCGGGATTCTCGATTGCAGCGGGGGATCGCCGGGCATTAGAGACCTCGCGTCACTCAAGTCTGCAGTCGCCCAGCCGAGGTTGACGTTCGCCGGTGAAGACCTCTATCCCAATCTTTTCGCGAAAGCAGCTGCTCTTGGTTTCGCCCTGGTGATGGGGCACCCGTTTGTGGACGGAAACAAACGGGTAGGCCACGCGGCAATAGAGACGATGCTGATCCTGAACGGCTACGAAATCTCACAGCCCATCGATGAACAGGAGGCGTTCTTTCTTTCGTTGGCGTCGGGAGATGTCAGTCGCGCCGCCCTCGTGAAATGGATCGAATCCAATGCAGTTCCGGCCAAATCCGGCGCCTAACAGGTCCGTTGCAGCGGACCACGACCCGCGCGAGCGCGGGCCGCGTCCGCTGAACTCCAGTCGTTAGGCAGTTAGGACATAACCAGTGTCTTCAAACGGATTCAGGAGGCTCACCATGAAGAATACGGTGTTTCGGTTTTCCATTCTCAATTTAACTCTCTTGCTTCTTCTTACTGTCAGTTGCATGAATCAGGTTGAAAGCGGGGATCAAGCCAAGTCACTCACCGATGCTGATTTGTTGGGTAATCAGGAGCTCGATCAGCGATTTATCGAAAGTATGGGCGAGATGGATATTGAAAAGCTAATGAGCTGTTTTTGGAACAGCCCGGACCTGATTTTCGTGGATTTCGAGGGCAACGTGTACCGTGGCTCCGACAATATCCGTATGGTATTCGAACAGTTCTTTACCCAATTTGAAGCGCTAAGTTTAGTTTGTGATGAGATTAGCCTCATTCGTGCAGGGGATAGCGTTTTCGCGGTTGGCACGGCAACTTACTCCATGCAAATGAAGGATGGTACTTCCCAACAGGTTACTCAACGTTGGTCGGATGTGCGTGGCAAGGTAGAGGGACGTTGGGTCTATGTATTGGACCATGTCCACTTTTTATCATCTTCCAAACCCTAGCCAACCGTCCTGATAGTGCCTGATCATCTTGCGGCGTTGGGTTTCTGCGGAGTTTTGTGGGAGGTGGCATTGCTGCGGTGTCACCCGGTGATTCGGTAGGGCTAGGCAAGCTTTGAACTTTGGCTATCTGGCAGCCCGTGCTCTTGATTTACGGTGGTTACTGAGAAAGCACTCGCTATGCCGGTGGCTGCCAAACAGGCGCTTGCACCCGACAATCGCGTCTGTCACGTCTTGTGCTGGCCCACAAGCCGCGCCAAACGCGCTTGCAGGTGAAGCCAACGTCAGGCCACCCGAAAGTTGCGTCGTGCATCATTTTGCGGTATCTTCATTGTAGATACGGAGGCGTCATGAAAACCCAGATCCAGAAATGGGGCAACAGCCTCGCCGTGAGGATTCCAAAAGCGTTCGCCAACGATCTCGGCCTCGACCAAGATTCCACAATAGAACTGGTGCTCGAGGATGGCTGTTTAGTTCTGAAACCTGCAGCATTGCCGAAGTACGAGCTCAGCCGCCTGCTTTCAAAAGTGACCGAGGACAACCGTCACGGTGAGTACGATTTCGGCGGTCCGGCCGGGGCCGAACAATGGTAGCCGAAAGCGAATCACCAGATCGCGGAGATCTCGTCTGGGTGTCCCTCAATCCTCAAGCGGGCCACGAGCAGGCTGGCAGGCGCCCAGCGCTGGTTGTCTCCCCCGCGGAATACAACAAGAAGGTCGGCCTGGCTCTCATGTGCCCGATCACAAGCAAGTCTAAGGGTTACCCGTTTGAGGTTTCCCTACCGGACAATCTCAAGATCTCCGGCGTGGTCCTCTCTGATCAAGTAAAGAGCCTCGACTGGCGAGCTCGCGAGGCACAAGTTGCAGACGTCGCCCCGGAATCAACCACCGCAGAGGTGATGGGAAAACTCAATGCCTTGCTGTCGTGAGCAACACTCGAAAACCGGCCTAACAGAATCGTTCCAGACGGACCGCGACCCGCGCGAGCGCGGTTCGCGTCCGCTGAACTCCAGTCGTCAGGTGAAAAGGCTCAAGAAGGCCATGCCGAACGGACTGATCAACACGGGCACCCTATTGGTTCTGTTGGCAGTCTTGCTCGCTTGTGTGTCCGGTGGCGACGTGAATGGCGGTGCATCGAAAGTCGACGAACCGTTGGTCGAACTTCTTGAGGGCAACTTCGCTCAATCGTCCTACGTTTTCGAAATTGAAGTCAAAGACCTGCGCGAGGTAGCCACATTCCGATCGGATTCTGGAGAAGTCGGGTACATTCAGTACTCGGTGACCGGTACCGTCCTCGATGTTCTCAAATCAAGCGAAGAGTGGGAACCATTTTCGCGCGAAGTGGAATACCGCTTTACTCAAGAATACGACCCGGCTGCCGGCACTCGGATAACCAAGGGCGGCATCTATTTGGTCTTCCTGATGCTCGCAGGCGACCCTTCCAGATTGTGGGTCATCGGGAACGGGGCTCAATTCGAGCTTAGCCCTGAACTGTTGAAGACCATCGGACGGATCGCAGTGATGAAATGAACGCACTGAACAGGCTTATTCAAGCGGGCCCCGACCCGCGCGAGCGCGGCTTGGGTCCGCTGAATTCACATCGTTAGGCTCCTTGACGTTTTGACGTTCTAACGTTATCTTCAAGATATGAGTGAACTTCGAAGAGCCACCGTCTACCTAGATCCCGAAATCCACAGAGCATTGAAACTGAAGGCAGCCTCGTCAGATCAATCGATCTCTGAAATGGTCAATGATGCGGTCCGTTTGGCATTGGCGGAAGACGCCGAAGACCTGGAAGCGTTTGATGCACGGGTGTCCGAACCCGAAGTTGAATTCGACGCCTTCGTCAAGAAGCTGAAGCGTAGTGGCAAAATATAGCGTTCGGCTCAAAGCCTCCGCCGCAAGAGAAATCGAGGGCATTGAGCCCAAAAGGGTGCGCCGACAGATCGTCAATCGCATCGCGCGCCTGTCAGATGAACCGCGAGCACCTGGGTGCGAGAAACTCGGCGGACACTCAGACCGGTACCGTGTCCGCCAGGGGCACTACAGAATCGTCTACTCGGTAGCTGACGATGTCTTGACCGTGATCGTGGTCAGGGTCGGTCACCGCAGCACTGTGTACAGGAAGAAATGATGCCTGACAGGTCCGTTCAAGCGGACCGCGACCCGCGCGGGTTGCGTCCCCTGAAGTCAGTCCGTTGCGGCAGGAGAACGATGACGTGAACGCTAGAGGCCTTGTTGTTGCTCAGCTGCTCCCTGCACTCCTGTTGCCCGGGTGCGCCACCCACGAGATGGTCTTGAGCAGAACGCTCACGCCTGCTCTGTCCAGCGGAGAAATCGACTTCCCGGTCACGCTCTTCCGCGCAAGGGTGCACAGGGGTCGCCTGGAGGTATCGGGACGGGTCGAACGAAGCGACGGAGAATACAGAACCGATTTCGACACCGAGCTCCAAAGCACGGCTGCACTGTGCGCGGCGCTCGCTCAGAGCGACCTCACGTTCGAGAATGACTGGGATGAATTGGAACTCCAACTCACGAACGAATACGGCACCCAAACGCGCTGGAAGAACACGCTCGGCTACACGAAGGTCAGCATCAGTCGGGAGGCGCTTCTCGAACTTCGAAAGCGCAATGCTCCAGCCTCCGCCTACTCGCAGTATTGGCGTCTATTCGCATACAAGGTCGGCCCACCAGACTACGTACCGTACGAGTGGTCGTCGGTCGATTCAAGGACGAATTCAGGCCAAGTGGGGCTGGGGTCCTCAGGGTGGCCTCGCTGTCGGTGAGACTCAAAGCCTCAAGCAGCCGTTCATCATGAAGGCGATGGTGGGAGACTGAAGGTCTCCCCGGCAATCCCCGACACGCTCGTCCGCATCGACGGCAGCCAGGGCGCTGCCCTGGAATCGGGTCGTGACACTCTCTGGCGTTTTCGTCACAGTTTCGCAATAGCTGCCGCGATCGGTTGCCGGCACGTCCCGCTTATGAGACGATGTCGCGTCTTTGGAGGTCCCCGTGAAACTCACCATCGTGGTCATGACTCTTCTTATCGCCCTCTTCACCCTCACGCTCGGCTGCGCACAGCAGGAGACCGCCGAAACCGAACCGGCGGCCGACGCCGGGCTCAGCGCCGCATCGAAGGTCGGAACGACCATTCAGCCCGACCCGCGGGAAATCCACTTCGGCGAACTGACGATGCTCACCGACGGCGGCGAGAACGCCGAAGCCTACTTCGCCTACGGCAGCGACAAGCTGATCTTCCAGTCGACCCGGCCGCCATATGCCTGCGACCAGATCTTCACGATGAACCTCGACGGCAGCGATCAGAAACTGGTATCCACCGGCACCGGACGAACGACCTGCGCCTACTTCTATCCCGGCGACGACCGGATCGTCTACGCTTCGACCCACGAGGGCGGCGAAGCCTGCCCTCCGACCCCGGATCACAGCCGCGGTTATGTCTGGCCCCTCTACCCCGACTACGACCTCTATGTCGCACGAGCGGACGGCAGCGGGATCTCGAAGCTCACGGACAGTCCGGGTTACGACGCCGAGGCGACGGTGTCCCCCAACGGCGACCGAGTTGTTTTCACCTCGATGCGTGACGGTGACCTGGAGATCTACTCGATGAACCTCGACGGCTCCGACGTGGTGCGCCTGACCGAGACGATCGGTTATGACGGCGGGCCCTTCTACTCCCCAGACGGGTCCAAGATCATCTACCGCGCTCACCACCCCGAGGATCCCGATGAGGTCGCCGACTACCAGGCGCTCCTCGCCGACGGTCTCATCCGTCCTTCGAAGCTCGAGATCTGGGTCATGGACGCCGACGGCGGCAACAAGCGGCGGATCACCGATCTCGGGGCCGCATCCTTCGCCCCGTTTTTCGACCCCGCGGGGGAGAAGATCATCTTCTCGTCCAACAACGGCGACCCGAGCGGCCGCGAGTTCGAGCTCTTCATGGTCGATCTCGATGGTCGTAACCTCGAGCAGATCACCTTCTCCGGCGGCTTCGACGGCTTCCCCATGTTCGCCCCCGACGGCGAGACCTTTGTCTTCTGCTCGAATCGAAACAACACCTCACCCGGCGAGACCAACGTCTTCATCACCACCTGGCGGGACTGAACCGCTCAGCCGCGACCGACCGGCGCAAGCCCGCCGCACGCCTCGAACCTCCATTCCGGAGGCACAGCACCATCGACTCCCCGCTTTGCGGGCGAGGCGCAAGGGAAGGATCGGCGGCTCCGGGTGCGATCGCCCACCATCCGGAGCCCCGAGTGCGGACCGATGACCCGGTTCCCTTTGAGTTCGGACCTCGACCCTGCTAACGTCATATCAGGAATGGATCATGAGAAGATCTTGACGACTCGTCGTCTGAGTTTGACTATCAGGGTGTCGTGACTTCCGGGAGGTCGTAAGAAGCCCTTGGTTACGATGTATTCGATCCTGTCGGATCCCTCGACACCTCAGGTGGGTCTGACGATCGCCCTCCCATTTTCCCCCGCCTCGACGAAGCACCGGTCGGCGCCCCCGGCCCGACCTGATGCAATCCCCGACCCTCCCCGGGCCGGTTCAACCCTCCAGCCAAACCTCGACGCGCCGCATGCGGGATGCACTTCCTCGATCCCGCGTGCGAGCGCTGCGGTATTGAATTCAGGGAGACACGATGGACCAACCACAGGAAGCCGCAACGGCAACTCAACCCGACCCGGGCACCGTCGAGATCTGCATCAGCTGCATGCACCTTCCCGGATGTCGTCTCAGGTCGAAGCAGGAGGAACCCGTCCTCTCCTGCGACCTTTTCGAGGAGGGCGAGTGGAGCGCCGACCTCGTCGCCGCGCTCATCGACAAGCACCGCGACCAGCGGGGCGGGTTGATTTCGATCCTCGAAGGCGTCCAGGCGAAGTACGGGTATCTGCCTGAGAAGGCGCTGCGCATCGTCGCCGAGAGAACCGGCCGATCGCTCGTCGACATCTACGGCGTCGCCACCTTCTACAAGGCGTTCAGCCTGGAACCCAAAGGACGCCACATGTGTTCGGTCTGCGTCGGCACCGCGTGCCACGTCCGCAACGCCCCGACGGTCGTCGAGGAGTTCGAGCGCAAGCTCGGAGTCAAACCGGGCGAAACAACCGAAGACCGCGAGTACTCCTTCGAAACCGTGAACTGCCTCGGCGCGTGCGCCCTCGGTCCGATCGTCGTGGTCGACGGACACTACTTCCCGCAGGTCAACGCGCGTCAGGTCGACGAGATCATCGACAAGACCCAGAACGGGCTCGATTTCATCGAGGTCACAACCGACAAACGGGTCTTCCCGGTGGAGGTCTTCTGCGCCCGCTGCAATCGCAGCCTGATGGACACCGACCACCTCATCGAGGGCTATCCCTCGGTCCGGGTGACGATCTCGTTCGGCCGCAAACACGGCTGGCTCAGACTCTCGTCGCTCTACGGCTCGTTCACCATCGAGTCCGAACACGAGATTCCCGCCGAGACGATTCCGCAGTTCTTCTGCCCGACCTGTCACGCCGAGCTCGCCGGCGCCACCGACTGCCCGAACTGCGCCGCGCCCATGGTTCCGTTGATCGTCCGCGGCGGGGGCATGGTCCAGATCTGCTCCCGGCGCGGCTGCACCAGCCACCTGCTCGACGTCAGCGGGCTCGGGTCGTAGGAGGTCAATCGATGAGACGACTCACATCGCTCGACGAACTCGTTGGTTTCCGCACTCGCGTCGCGAGCGCCAAGCTGATCAAGGCCGAGACCCCGACCCTGGTGGTCAGCGGCGGCACCTGCGGCCAGGCAAGCGGCGCCAACGACATCATGCGAATCGTCAAACGCTGCATCCTCGAGCGCGATCTCGGTGATCGGATCAGCCTGAGGATCACCGGCTGCCACGGTTTCTGCCAGGTGGAGCCCTTCATCCTCGTCGAGCCCGGGCAGCACCTGTACCCGAACTTGAAGATGGAGGACGTCCCACGGGTCATCGACGCGGCCCTCAACGGGCATGTCGAAACCGAGCTCATCTACACCGAGCCCGACACCGGCACGAAGTACGACTGCCAGGACGAGATCCCGTTTTTCAAGAAGCAGACCCGCACCATCCTCGGCACCAACCAGAAGCTCGATCCGATCCGGATCTTCAACTTCGTCGAGCGCGACGGCTACGCGGCGTTGGAAAAGGCGCTGACCAAGGCCGATCCGGGCTGGATCATCGACGAGGTCAAGGCCTCGGGCATTCGCGGCCGCGGCGGCGCCGGATTCCCGACCGGACGGAAATGGGAGTTCGCACGCGCGTCCGGCCAACCCGGGCAACCCAAGTTCGTGGTCTGCAACTGCGACGAGGGCGACCCCGGCGCCTACATGGACCGCAGCCTGCTCGAGGGAAATCCGCACTCGATCCTCGAGGGGATGATGATCGCCGGCTTCGCCATCGGCGCCAACCACGGGATCATCTACGTTCGCGGCGAGTACCCGTTGGCGATCAAACACACCATGATCGCCATCCGACAGGCCCGCGAGCTCGGTCTCCTCGGCGCCGACATTCTCGGCACCGGTTTCGATTTCGACATCGAGATCGTTCGCGGCGCCGGCGCGTTCGTCTGCGGCGAGGAAACCGCGCTCATCCGGTCGGTCGAGGGGTTCATGGGCGAACCGCGACAGCGGCCTCCCTTCCCCATCACCAGGGGCATCGACGGGTTCCCGACCTGCATCAACAACGTCGAAACCCTCGCCAACATCGCCGTCATCATCAACAACGGCGGCGCCGCGTACGCCAAGATCGGCACGCCGGGAAACACCGGCACGAAGATCTTCTCGCTGGTCGGCAAGATCCGCAACACCGGTCTCGTCGAGGTGCCGCTCGGGATGACCATCGGCGAGGTGGTCCACGACATCGGCGGCGGTCCCCCAGGCCGGGCGAAGATCAAGGCCGTCCAGACCGGAGGTCCCTCGGGGGGGTGCATTCCGGCCGCCCGTTTCGACCTCCCCGTCGATTACGACAGCCTCAAGGAGGCGGGTTCGATCATGGGCTCCGGCGGCATGATCGTCATGGACGAAGACACCTGCATGGTCGATGTCGCCAAGTACTTCATGGGCTTTCTCAAGGACGAGTCGTGCGGCAAGTGCTTCACCTGCCGCAAGGGCACCCAGCGGATGTACGAGATCCTGGAGGACATCAGCGAAGGCCGCGGCACTCTCGACCACCTCGGGCTGCTCGAAGAGCTCGCCGTCGTCGTCAAGGACACCTCCATGTGCGGTCTAGGACAATCGGCCGCCAACCCGGTCCTCAGCACCCTGCGCTACTTCCGCCACGAGTACGAACGGCACATCGTCGACAAGCGGTGCGACGCCTTTGTCTGCAAGGACCTCGTCGGGCCGCCGTGCCAGTCGGCGTGTCCGGTTGGAACCGAGGCCTGGCGCTATGTCGCCCACATCGGCCGCGGCGAGTACGAGGAGGCCTACCGGGTGATCCGCGAAGCCAACCCCTTCCCCTCGGTCTGCGCCCGCGCCTGCGACCATCAATGCGAGGAGCGGTGCCGCGCCGGAACCAGCGGCGGCGACGCCATCGCCATCCGGGCGCTCAAGCGTTTCGTGACCGATCGCATCGACCCCTCGGCGTACTCCCCGCAGCGCGAGGAGTGGACCCACGGCGAACCGCCGCGGGTCGCGGTGGTCGGGGCCGGCCCCGCCGGGCTGACCGCGGCCCATGCGCTTTCTCTCAAAGGGTACCGGGTCACCGTCTTCGAGGCCGAGCCCGAACCCGGAGGCATGCTCTACTGCGCCATTCCCGAGTACCGCCTGCCGCGCGATGTGATCACCAGGGAGATCCAGTCGCTGCTCAACGACAATATCGAGATCGTCTGCAACACCAGCCTCGGCACCGACTTCTCGATCGACAGCCTGCTGGACGAGGGATACGGCGCCGTCCTGCTCGCCCTCGGCGCCCACAAGAGCCGCCCCCTCGGGCTCGACAACGAAGATGTTCCGGGCGTCTATCCTTCCATCGACTTCCTCAAGGCGTTCAACCAGCGCGGCGAGCAGCTCGCCAAGGGACGGGTGGGGGTCATCGGCGGCGGCAACTCCGCCATCGATGCCGCCAGGACCGCCCTGCGCCAACGCGATGTCGACAGCGTCGCCATCCTCTACCGAAGAACCCGGACCGAAATGCCGGCCTTCGAGGAGGAAATCGAGGCGGCGTTGCAGGAAGGCATCACCATCGAGACCCTGATCAGCCCGACCGCGATCAAGACGACCAGCGGCCTGTTTTCCCACCTGGAGCTGGTCCGCAATCGTCTCGGGGCGCCCGACTCCAGCGGCCGTCGTCGACCGCTGCCCATCGCCGGCAGCGAACACGTCATCGAGCTCGACACCCTGATCGTCGCGATCAGCGAGGACTCCGGGGTCGACTGCATCACCCCAGCCCGCGCGGGGGGCGTCGAGGTGACCGACTGGAACACCGTGAAGGCCGATCCCAAGACGCTGCTCACGAGCCGGCCGGAGGTCTTCGCCGCCGGCGACGTGATCACCGGACCCAACACCATCATCGACGCCATCGCGGATGGGAAGAGGGCCGCGGTGATGATCGATCTCCACATCAGGGGTCAGGAGCTGGTCCGCCCGACCGAACCGATCAAGGCCCTGCCCTACCTCGCCCCGGTGGAAATCGACGAAGGCGTGGCGCAGGCCGAGCGGGTTGAAACTCCGCGGGCCTCCGTCGAGTGGCGCAAACGGAATTTCGCCGAGGTCGAGGTCGGACTGTCCATGCGCGAGGCGCACTGCGAGGCCGGCCGGTGTCTGCGCTGCGATCTCGAGTTCGCAGAAAGACAGCGTTCGGAGCCCCGGGCGGCTGGAGGACACCCAGAATGATCCAACTCAAGATCAACGGCATCGACGTCTCGGTGGATCGCGGCACGACGCTGCTCGAAGCGGCGACGTTTCTCGGGCTGCCGATCCCGACCCTGTGCCACATGGAGGGGCTCACCCCCTACGGGGCGTGCCGGCTCTGCGTCGTCGAAATCGGCGCTCCGCCGAACTCGAGATTGGTGACCTCTTGCACCTACCCGGCCGAAGAGGGTCTTACGGTCCGCACCGCGTCCAACCGCGTGCTCCGCGCGCGCAGGATGATCGTCGAGCTCCTGCTCGCGTCCTGTCCGCAGTCGAAGACCATCCAGGACATCGCCTCGGCGATGGAGGTCCGGCAACAGCGATTCCGCCAGGAGAACGAAGACTGCATCCTGTGCGGCCGCTGCGTCCGGATGTGCTCGGAGCAGATGATGGCCGGCGCCATCGGGTTCACCGGGCGCGGCCAGGACCGCGCCATCGGGACCCCGTTCGACAGCCACTCGGAGGTCTGCCGTCTCTGCGGCGGGTGCATCTACGTCTGCCCGGCCTGCGAGCTCCGCTGCACCTACACCGATCCCGAGAAGGCGATCTGCGGCGGCTGCGCGAACCTGGCCCCGCCGTGCGCCGACAAGCCGCAGTTCGACGACATGATGTGCTACATGCAACCCTGCGTTGCCTGTGAAATCAAGAAAGATTGAGGGAGGAGAGACCATGTCCCTGTCCAGAACCAACTCCACCGCCGCCACCCTGACCAAGAACCGCACCGAGGACTCGATCGTCCCCTCCTCGGGCATGTGCGTGACCTGTGTCGACGGTTGCATCGGCATGTGCGAGATCGGCAAGTCGGCCTACCGCGGCCACGAGGTGATCTACCCGCAGCCCTTCGGCGTGATCACCACCGCCGGCGAGAAGACCTACCCGGTCGACTACTCCCATTTCAACATCATGGGTACCGCGGTGGGCGCGTACGGGATCGAGGCCGACAGCGACAAGGCGATCTTCCCGGCGGTCGACCTGACGGTCCGGGTCGGCCACGACGGCGGGTTGAAGTTCCGCCGGCCGTGGATCATTCCGGGGATCGGCTCCACCGATGTCGCCAAGAACAACTGGGAGGGCCTGGCCATCGGCTCCGCCCTCGCCGGGACCGGGCTGACCATCGGCGAGAACGTCGTCGGGATGGACATGGAAGCGGTGATTGAAAACGGCCGGGTGGTCGACACCGCCGATCTCAAGCGCCGGGTCAAGCTCTACAAGGACCACCAGATCGACGGCTACGGCGCCATCATCGTCCAGGCCAACGTCGAGGACACCCGCCTCGGCGCGCAGGAGTACGCGATCCAGGAGCTCGGCGTCGAGGTGGTCGAGCTCAAGTGGGGCCAGGGCGCGAAGAACATCGGCGGCGAGGTCAAGATCAAGGATCTGAAGAAGGCGCAGGAGCTGCACCGGCGGGGGTACGTGGTGCTGCCGGACCCGACCGACGAGGCCGTCATCAAGGCGTTCGAACGCGGGACCTTCCGCGAGTTCGAGCGCCACTCCCGGGTCGGAATGGTCGAAGAGGAGAGCTTCGCGGCGCGGGTGGAGGAGCTGCGCGCGGCGGGCGCGAAATACGTCTTCCTCAAGACCGGCGCCTACCGGCCGGCCGATCTCGCGCGCGCCATCGCCTGGTCCTCGACCTATGGAATCGACATGCTCACCGTCGACGGCGCCGGCGGCGGGACGGGGATGAGCCCCTGGCACATGATGAACGAGTGGGGCATCCCCCCGGTCGAGCTCCACTCCCTGCTCTACGGCTATGCCAAGCAGCTGGCGGATGCCGGTCGTCGGGTTCCGGACCTCGTCCTGGCCGGCGGCTTCGTCTTTGAGGATCAGATCTTCAAGGGTCTGGCCATCGGCGCGCCGTTCGTCAAGATGGTCGGGATGGCGCGCGCACCCATCGCGGCGGCCATGGTCGGGAAGACCATCGGCAAGACGATCGCGGAATCCCAGCTTCCCGTCTATGTCGAGCGCTTCGGCAGAACCCGAGATGAGATCTTCGTCACCGCCGCCGATCTCCGCCACCTCGTCGGCAACGACGAGTTCGAGAAGCTCCCGGCCGGGGCGATCGGGCTCTACACCTACTACGAAAGGCTCGCCCAGGGCCTGCGTCAGCTCATGTGCGGCGCGAGAAAGTTCGCCACCTCGTACATCGCCCGCGACGATCTCGCGTGTCTCACCCGGGAGGCCGCCGAGATCAGCGGCATTCAGTTCACCCTCGATGTCGACCGGGAGGAGGTCAAGGCCATTCTCAACGGCCGGCACTGAAAGACGAAACCCGGCCGCGCCGAAGGGCGATGAGCCGCGCGGGGGGCGACCGGCGGTTGGAGTCGATTCGCAGGTCGAACGCCGCCGGCCGCGCGTCGTGAATCGCAGATCTCGAGCTCGAACCCGAGCGGCGGGGCCGATGCCCCGCGGTCCGGGGCTCAGGGTCGCGCGAGGACGATTTCGGTCGCGTTCCCGCGGATGTC
Source organism: Acidobacteriota bacterium (assembly GCA_024641545.1). Classification (GTDB taxonomy): domain Bacteria; phylum Acidobacteriota; class Thermoanaerobaculia; order Thermoanaerobaculales; family Sulfomarinibacteraceae; genus JAHECW01. The sequence goes on along the minus strand of JAHECW010000067.1, from coordinate 12,576 downwards.
GACTCCGCCCAGGGCCACACCCGGCTCGGCGAGGTCGACCACGATCCAGAGCTCCGATGGTCTTCGTTCTTCGTGGAGCCCGCTTCGAACCCGGGTCACCTCGGCCGTCATCGCCTCGATGACGTAGGGGCGGTAGGAGTTGGTGATCCCGCGGACTCGGATGAGGACCCTCGGAGGCGACGGGAGGGCCTCCATGGAGACGACCCCGTCCTCGAGACTTCCGTTGGCCCGAATCCTGATCACGGTTCCGCGCTGGCCCGTCTCGACATCGACGGCCGTCACCGTATCCGCGACCGCAGCTTCGACCATCGCCGGCGTGGGCTCGGGCTGAACCTCCCGGGCAACGGCCTCGACCGCGCCCGCGGGCGGCCCGGTCTCGGCCGCGACGGCTTCGCCCTCATCACCCTCTGCCGGCGCATCCGCCACGTCGTTTGTCGGCTGCGGATCCACCGCCGAATCGACCGGCGTCCCGGCGCCGTTAGCGACCTGCACCGCTTCCCCGGTCTGGACACTCTCGACCGCGGCCGGGTCAGGAGAGGCGCCGGAATCCCGGGACGCCAACCAGTCCTGCGCGTGCGGCCAGAGGAATCCGGCGCCGACCGCGAGGACGACCACGGCAGCCGTCACCAGCGGCCAGCGCCGCCGCCGACCGCTCCCGGAATCGTCGAAGCCATCCTCGGGCGTCACCCTGACATCGTTACGGCCCTCGTCGGGAAGCAAGGGCGTGGTGTCCGGCTCGTCGTCACGCTCGGGCAGGCTGACATCAAAGGCGGGGCCGCCCAGATCGCCGTAGCTCACGTCGTCGATGACCTCGGGCCCGTCGTCGAAGAGGGATCGTGTCAAGAGCACATCCGGACCCGCCACGGTCTTCTGGACGTCGAAATGCTCGTTGATCCCGGTGGAATCGTCGTCCTCCTCGGCGGGAATCGCCGGCGCCTCAGGTTCGCCGACCGGAACCTCCTCGGGCGCCTCTCTCGAGGCGGACTCGGCGGCAGGCGGGGCCGTCGCATCCGTCGTCGGACGCGGGTCCGTCGCATCCGGCGTCGTCAGCTCGGCGGACCAGTCGAACTCCGGCGGATCGCCGACGGGCCCGGGCTCGGCGCCGGTTTCGTCAACCTCGGGTGCCTCGTCCGGTCGGACCTCGATCGAGGGGCGCGCGACGATCTCGAACTCATGGGTTTCCTCGGATTCCGTCTCGTCGGCGTCGATCGCGGCAGCCACGGCGGCTTCAACCTCGGCAGCCCCCGCCTCATCATCGGCTGCGGACGGGAGTTCGGTCCGCCCTCGATCCGGCGCCGCATCGGCAAGCGCCCGGAGCGCTTCCGCCTGGAGACTCGGCCCGGTGCGGCGGACGGTCAGCCGGTAACCCTCGTCGAGGGTTTCAGTCGACGGCGCCGGCGCGCCCTCCAGCGAGTCCGTGGGAAAATCAGACGGAACCGGCCTCACATCGAGGTCGAACGGCGACCCTCCGGCATCGATGTAGTCCTGAACGAGCTGTTCGATCAACTCCTGGTTCTGCGGCGACAGGGTGACGAACCGGAGGGCCATGCCGGGTGCGCCGTCGCAACCATCCTCGACGCTCCGCATCCACTCCACCACCGCCGTTCCCTCGAGAAAGACGAACTGTTCGGGCAGGATGACGCGAAAACGAACCACCGAACCCGGGCCCAGCGGTTCGCCGGTGTCGATGAACAATCCGCCTTTGGAGAGATTCGGCGAGAACTCGGCCTGGAATCTCCGCATGCTCTCGAAATTGAGGTCGATTTCGACCAGATCGTCCGCACCAGGGTTGTGCCCGCCGAAGCCCGCGTGATCGTCCATCATGATTACTTAATCCGCCCCTTGTCTATAGGTTAGCAGATTTGGGCGGCGCTCGTGACGAGCCCGGGAACTGAACACGAATTGAACATACCGCAGGCGCACGGTTCGAGACGGTGCTAGGGTTGGCGAATGAGAGCCACGAGGCTGATCGCGGTCGTTGTCCTGCTGCTTGCCGGCGCACCGGCGTCGGCGACCGATGCTGCGGTTCGGCGGGTGGTGATCTACGGCGGGCTGGTCGGGATGGAGATCCCTGATGATTGGGTTGAAATCGACCCGCTCCATCTCGATGAACTCAGCATGTGGTCGGCCGAGACCACCGCGGGTCGGTCGGTCGAGGTGTATCAGCACGGGTTCCTGCCGAAGGACCCCGAGGTCGATCGATCCCTGCCCTATGTCCTGGTCCAGATCCGCGAGAGCGGACGCCTGAGGTACGGCAGGTTCCTCCACCTGCAACCGCTCGACGATCTCCGGGAAGACGCCCGCAGGTCGTTCCCGGATGGAATCCCGCCCCTGGTGATGGATGTCGCCGTCGAGGGCGTCGCCTTCGATCCGACGACCTACAGCCTCCGACTCGAGCACACCCTGGATCTCCGATTCAAGGGGCGGGTCACGGTCTTGACCGCGGCGTTTCTCACCGAGCGCGGCTTGCTGAGCCTGCACTTCGTCGACCGGGAACGCCGCATCGACGACGATCGCGCCCTCTTCGGCCGGATGGTCGACAGCGTCACCTTTTCGCCTGAAATCTCCTATCGGCCGCGGATGAGCGATCACCTGCCCGGCCTGCCCTTCTTTGTCGCCGCCGCGATCGTCGGCGCCGCGCTCATCGTTGTACTCTTGCGCCGCAGACGTTCTCAACCGTGACGATCTCCATCGATCTCGAACGCCGCCACCTCCTGGCCAGCGTCGGCGACCTGGCCGGCGAGCCCGCCACCCGCGCCATCGGTCTGAGCGGGAGCGGACTCTCCCGCCTCTGGATCGGATCGGAGCTCCACCGCCGGGTTCAATCCGATTTCGAGGCCGCCGAACCGGGTTATCGTTCGGAGGTTCCCGTTGCACTCGAGCTCGAGGTCGACGGCTGGACCGTCGAACTTCTCGGCCGCGCCGACGGCGTTCTTTTCGACGGCGACACACCGGTTCGAGTCGACGAGATCAAGACCCTCCACTTCGCCGTCGATCTCCACAACCTCTACATCGAAGAACGCCTCGACCGCTATCGCCGCCAGGCCGCCCTGTACGCCTTCATGTTGACCGGAGACGGCCCGCCGCCCGCGGTACGGCTGATCGTCGTCGACATCGTATCCACCGAGGAGAAGGACGAGGACGTCGTCTGGTCCCCCGAGGAGGTACGGGCCTGGCTCCGGCAACGGCTCCACCGGCTCATCGCTCAGGAGACCAGGCGGCTCGACCGGCTCGCGGAGCTCCGCGCCGCCGCGGAGCTCATTCCCTTTCCCCACGACCGGATGCGCCCGGTTCAGAAGCCTATCGGCGACGAGGTCACCGACGCGCTCTCCGACAGCCGGCATCTCCTGATCCGGGCTCCTACCGGTTGCGGCAAGACCGCAGCGGTGCTCCACCCGGCGCTTCGTGCGGCGCTCTCCAAGGGGAATCGACTGTTCTTTCTCACCGCCAAGACGCTGCAGCAGAAGATCGCGGTCGAAACCGCCCGATCCATGCAGGACGGTCTCTTCCGCAGCCTCCAGCTGCGCGCCAAGGGGAAGATGTGCGCCAACACCGAACTCATCTGCCACGAGGAGTTCTGCCCCTACGCCAAGGAGTACGGGGTCAAGCTCGTCAGGAGCCAGCTCATCGAGAACCTGCTCGACGACAGCGATCACCAGGATCCCGACGAGCTCTTCGAAACCGCCCGCAACCACGAGGTCTGTCCCTTCGAGGTGAGCCTCGATCTCCTGCCCCACATCGATCTCGTGGTCTGCGACTACAACTATGTCTTCGACCCGGTGATCGGGCTCGGAGCGGTGCTCAACGAGGGCGCGCTGCGAAACGCCGTCCTGGTCATCGACGAGGCCCACAACCTCGTCGATCGCAGCCGCGAGTACTACTCCCCCACCATCTCGTCGAGCCAGACCGATCGGGCTCTGGAGTACCTCGCCACCCGTTCCAACCTGGTCTTCTCCAACCTCGAGGAGCTGGTTCGCGAGCTCTCCGAGGTCGTCGCGACGACGGTCGACCTCGCCTTCGAAGAACAACGCGGCGAGGAAGCGCCGGCCTCCTTCGATCCGGACACGATCTCGGATCTGAGGATCGCCTTCGACGGTGCGATGCTGTCCTACTTTCTCTACAAGCGGGAACAGGAGCTGTGGATCGCCGACGACCCGATCCTCGATCTCTTCTTCGCCCTGACCCACTTCCACCGGGTTCTCTCGCTCGGAGGATCGGAGTTTGTCCACCTCGCGCGGCGGGCGCCGGACGGCACGATCGGCCTGCGGATCTTCTGCCTCGACGCGGCCCGTTTCGTCGGTGAGATCATCGAAGAGTCCGCCGGGGTCATCGCCATGTCGGCGACCCTGGAGCCCTTCGATTTCTACCGCGATCTGCTCGGATTCGACCCCCACCGCACCTCATCGCTCTACGTCCCTTCACCCTTTCCGGCCGAGAACCGGCTGGTGATGGCCATCGACGATGTCGACACGACGTGGCGCCGGCGGACGGCCAGCTACGACCGCATCGCGTCCTGGCTCCGCCGGCTCTCGCACCCGCAGGGCAACGTTCTGGCGCTCTTTCCGAGCTACGCTTTTCTCAACGCCATCCACGACCGGCTCCATATGCCGCAGCACACGATCCTCGCCCAGAGCTCGGGAAGCAGCGACGCCGAGCAACGCAAGATCCTCGAGGCGCTCCAGAGCCGAAAGTCGCACCTCGTGCTCGCGGTCCTCGGCGGCATCTTCGCCGAAGGCGTCGATTATCCGGGACGGATGCTCTCGCAGGTCATTGTCGTGTCACCCGGGCTGCCCCAGTTCAACATGGAGCGGGAGCTGCTCAAGGCCTACTATCAGGAGACCTACGAACATGGGTTCGGCTACGCCTATCTCATCCCGGGGATGACCCGGGTGGTCCAGGCGGCCGGGAGGTTGATCCGTTCGGAGACCGACCGCGGCGTCATCACCTTCATCTGCAAGCGGTTTCTCGACCCGCGCTACGCAAGGCTGCTGCCCGAGGAATGGGTCGACGAGGATCCGACCTCGCTGCTCCACCCGGATCCCGAGGCGGCGGTCAGGGACTTCTTCGAATAGCGGGCGCCGTCCGCCGTGCCCCGATGGCGGGGCCCCCTGTCCTTCCCCCATTGCACCCCGGTATACTGACACCATGGAAACTCGGACATTACTGATTCTCGGCATCCTCGGATTCGCGACCGCCGGCATCGCCAATTCGATCTGGTTCGGACTCGATCTCAAGCGATACTCCGACCGGACCCAGATCCTGGCGACCCGTCTCGACATGTTGCGGTTCAAGAAGGTCGTCGCCCGCCAGATGTACGCGGCGCTGATCCAGGCCGTGCTCCTGATCGTCCCGCTCGTCATCTTTTTTACCGGCGTCTCGTTCGAGATCCTGAATCCGTCCGAGATCCTCCTGGTCATCGTCCCGTCGGTGATCATGATCTTCGTTGCGGTTTTCTCCCGCCGATGGGAGTACCGGGTCAAGACCATCGCGGCGGCCGATCCGGAGATCGAGGAGCAGCGTGACGCCATCGTCCGCACCTGGCTCCGCAAACCCTGGCCCGACTGGTAGGACCGGCGCGGAGTTCTCGGTTTTTGGTTTTGGTTTTGAGTTGCATCGCATAGCCTCGGGGAACGGTTGCGATGAAACTCAAAACTCGACACCAAGAACTTGTTTCGACCACCTTGCTACCATGATCCGACCCGATGACCGTTACGCCCACCGACCCGCTGCGGCTCTTCGCCCCCGCCATCGCCGAGTGGTTCGTCGAGCGTTTTGCTGAACCGACCGATGTTCAGGCGAAGTCGTGGCCCAGAATCGCGGCCGGCGAACATGTGCTGCTCACCGCTCCCACCGGCAGCGGCAAGACGCTCGCCGCCTTCCTGTGGGCCCTCGACCGCCTGCTGACGGGCGACTGGGAGCCGGGCGCGACGCGGGTTCTCTATGTCTCGCCGCTCAAGGCGCTGGGCAACGACATCAGAAGAAACCTCCTCGAACCGCTGGCCGATCTGACCGACCGTTTCGCTGCAGAAGGCGGTGGCGAGCGGGTGGTTCGGGTCGAGAGCCGGACCGGCGACACCCCGCAGAGCGACCGCCGCCGGATGCAGCGCTCGCCGCCCGAGATCCTCATCACCACCCCCGAAAGCCTCAACATCCTGTTGACCTCGAAGAGCGGACGGCGCCTCCTCACCGGGCTCCGTTGCGTCATTCTCGACGAGGTGCACGCCGTCGCCGCCGGCAAGCGCGGGGTCCACCTCATCACTGCCGTCGAGCGCCTGACGATGCTCAGCGGCGATAGCCAGCGGATCGCGTTGTCGGCGACGGTCCGGCCCCTCGAGCGGATGGCCCGGTGGGTCGGCGGATTCACCACCGTGGGCGATCCCGCCGACCCCGACTACCGGCCGCGACCGGTGGCGATCATCGCCGGCAACGATCCCAAGGCCACCCGTCTCGAGGTCGCGCTCCCGGCGCAGGAAACGGACGACGAGCGACGCGAACCCGACGCGTTCTGGACCTCCTTCGGCCGTCAGCTGAGAAACTCCATCACCCACAACCGCTCGACCCTGATCTTCGGCAACGCCCGCCGGTCGGTCGAGAGGATCACGAGGTTCATCAACGAGGCCGCGCCGGAGCGGGTCGCCTACTCGCACCACGGGGCGCTGTCGCGGGAGATTCGCGCGGTCGTCGAACAGCGGCTCAAGGACGGCGAGCTCAAGGCCATCGTCGCCACCAGCTCTCTCGAACTCGGGATCGATGTCGGCGCCATCGACGAGGTCGTCATGGTCCAGACGCCGCCGTCGGTGGCGTCGACGCTCCAGCGGCTGGGCCGCTCCGGCCACGGGGTCGGCGAGACCAGCAGAGGGCGACTCATGCCGCTGCTCGGCCGGGATCTTCTCGAAGCCGCCGTGGTGGCACGCTGCGTCGTCGACGGCGAGATCGAGGAGCTCAGACCCGTCGCCGGTCCCCTCGACGTCCTCGCCCAGGTGCTGCTCTCCATGGTCATCGCAGACGACTGGCAGTCGGACGAGCTCTTCGCGACGATCCGCTGCTCGGATCCCTATCACCGCCTTCCCCGCCGCCACTTCGACCTGGTTCTGCAGATGCTCGCCGGTCGCTACTCGAGCAGCAGGATCAGAAGCCTGAGACCCCTCGTCAGCATCGACGCGGTCGACGGAACCATCCGCGCCCGACCCGGAGTCGAGCGCCTGATCTATCTTTCGGGGGGCACCATCCCCGACCGCGGCTACTACCAGTTGCGGATCGAAGGCAGCGGCGCGCTCCTCGGCGAGCTCGACGAGGAGTTCGTCTGGGAACGATCGGTCGGCGACACCTTCACCCTCGGGGTCCAGACCTGGCGGGTCGAGAGGATCACACACAACGATGTCCTGGTCTCGCCGGCCGATGCGCGGTCGGCCATGGCGCCGTTCTGGCGGGCCGAGGAGCTCGACCGTTCGAGTTTCGTGTCGGAGCGGATGGCCGAGTTTCTCGAAGAACTCGAAGGTCGTCTCGACGACGGCGATCTGGCGGAGCAGCTCGGGCGAAGCCACCACCTCCAGCGGAGCGCCGGTGCGGCGCTCGTCCGGCACCTCAGACAACAGCACGCCGCGACCGGGTGCCTCCCCCACCGCCATCGACTCCTCGTCGAACACACCTCACCGCCGGCCGGGCGAGGCACCCACCGTCAGATGGTTCTCCACACCATGTGGGGCGGGCGGGTCAACCGGCCCTTCGCAACCGCTTTGGCGGCCGCCTGGGAGGCACGCTTCGGTTTGCGTCCGGAGGTTGTCCACAGCGCCGACTGCGTGGTCGTCGTCTACCCGGCGGCCATCGAGATCGAAGACCCGTTCTCGCTGGTGCGGGTGAGCGAGCTCGAGGACCTCCTGCGGCGCGCGGTGGAACGCACGGGTTTCTTCGGTGCGCGCTTCCGAGAGGCCGCCGGACGAGCGCTTCTGCTCCCCAAAGCCGGCCCCGGTAAACGGGTGCCGCTCTGGGTCAACCGGCAACGCGCCAAGGAGCTTCTCGAGGCGGTCCGGGGCCACGATGATTTTCCCATCGTCCTCGAAGCCTGGAGAAGCTGTCTCCAGGACGAGTACGAACTCGATGTCCTTCGGCTTCGGCTCGACGAGGTCGCCGACGGCAGGGTCGCGATCCGCCACGTGCGCACCGAGACCCCATCGCCGTTCACAGCCCAGGCCGCCTGGAAACAGACCAATGAGCTCATGTACGAGGACGATGTCCCGACCACCCGGGCGGGCGCCCGGGCGGATCTCGTCCGCGAGATGGCGCTGTCGTCGCACCTGCGGCCGCGGGTGGCGCGCGGACTGGCGGAGGACCTCGGCCGACGGCTCCAACGACTGGCGCCGGGATGGTCCCCTCGAGGTTCCACCGAGCTCCTCGAGTGGCTCAAAGAGCGGTTGCTCATTCCGGAAGCCGAGTGGTTCGATCTGCTCGCTGCGATGGAGCGGGACCATGACATGGAGAGGGCCGACGTCGTCGCCGGGATCGACCATCGAGCGCTGGTCATCGACCCCGATCGGACCGCCGCGCACCGCCTCGTCTGCGCGGTCGAGCTGCTGCCTCGAATCGAGGCCGTCTTCGGGTGGGATCTGAGCGGCGAAGGGCTTCATTCGGTGGCGGACGACGGCCCCCCACACGCCGCCGTCGAGGCCAGACATCGCCTTCCGGCAGCCACCGAGTCGGCGGCCGAGACCGACGGCCTGGTCGACTTCCTCGCCGAGTGGCTTCGCTTCTACACCCCGGTCGAGCCGCCCTGGATCGCCGCAACCCTCGGGATCGCCGGCGACCGCCTGGAATCGGTTCTCACCGAGCTCGCCGAAACCCAGATCATCGCGATCGACGAACTCCTCGAAGGCGCCGTTGCCCCCGAGGCCTGCGACCGGGTCAACCTCGAGCGGCTCCTCCGGATGGCCCGGGCGGAGGCTCGCCCGAATCTCGAACCGCTGCCCGTCGAGGCGCTGCCGCTCCTGCTCGCCGAACACCAGAACCTCGGGACCCGGGATGCGGTCCCCGAAGATCTCCTGTCGGCCCTCGAGCAGCTCTTCGGGCTGCCCCTCGCAGCCGAGCTGTGGGAGACCGAGATCCTGCCGGCACGGCTCGATCCCTATCTTCCGGGCTGGCTCGACGGGGTCATTTCCGAGAGCGAGCTGCGCTGGATAGGCGCCGGGCCCAAGCGCCTCTTCTTCTCCCTCGACGGCGAACTCGAGCTGTTCCGGTCGGCGCCGGAAGCGCCGGGCCGGGCTCACGAGATCACCGAGATCTTTCCCCATCGCGGCGGGAGATTCAGCCTCGAAAACCTGATCCGATACTCCGGTCTCGACTCGGCGGAACTGACCAACAGCCTCTGGGAGATGGCGTGGCGCGGATCGGTTTCGGCCGACAGTTTTGCTCCCGTCCGGCAGGGCGTGGGGACCGGTTTCGCACTGTCTCCACCGCCGCCGCCGGCGAGCCCGCGCCGCGGAGGGCGCCCTCGATTCGATCGCTGGCGGCGCGACCGCCCCTTCGCAGGTTCCTGGTTCTCGCTTCCGGACCCCTCGGACGAGTCCGATCTTCTCGCCATGGACGACGACGACCGCGAACGCGCCCGGATCATCCTCGATCGATACGGGATCGTTTTTCGCGGGCTTCTCCAGCGCGAGCTCCCGGGGTTGAAGTGGGGTCCGCTCTTCCGCGCCCTTCGGATGCTCGAGCTCGGCGGTGAAGTGGTGGCGGGGCACTTCGTCGACGGCGTGATCAGTCTTCAGTTCGCCAGCCACGAGACCGTTCGCCGGCTCCGGGAGGGTCTCGGCGAGGATCGGATCTGGTGGATCAATGCCGTCGACCCGGCGTCCCCGTGCTCCCTCGGCGTCGATTTTCCCGACTGGCCCCTGCCGCGCCGCGTCCCCGGCAATCACCTGGTCTTCCACGGCCGCGAGCTGGTCGTGGTTTCCGAGCGCCGCGGGGCCGCCCTGCTGATCCGGGTGGCGCCCGATCATCCGGACCTTCCCTCCTACCTGAAGTTCCTGGTCACCCTCCTGACCCGGATCGAACAACCCCTCAAGCGGGTCGATCTCGAGACGGTGAATGGAGAACCGGCAGGCTCGAGCGGGTATCGCGCGGTCCTCGGAGAGCTCTTCCACGTCACCCGACAACCCACCGCGCTCAGGCTGTCCAGGAAGTATTGAGACACCGGCTCATCCCGAATTTTCAATTTGAGGTATTCTTCACAAGCTCTGAACCGGGGCACTTCGCCCCGGTGGAAAAATGCTCATAGGAGGAGTATCGATGACCAGCGCAGCAACCCAGAACCAGCCGCTTTGGCTTTCAATCGAGGCCAGGATCGCCCAACTCGGATCGTCCGACTTCGACGGCAAGGCTACCGAGGGAACCGTCCGAAAACTGGCCGATACCCTCGATGGTGAAGGCTACAACGTGACTCGGCACGCCGCCAACATGCTCATGCTTCGCCGCGCGATCGCCGAACGCGCGCGCGTCGGCCGGCCTCTGATGACCGACTACAACGCAGCCATCGATGCTCTGAAACTGGAAGACCTGTTGAACCCCATGCAGGCGACCATCGCGCTCGCTCACCGGCTCGGCGACGACTGGCCCGAGTTCCTCGACCTCGACCGTCGCGGCGACCTCCGCACCATCGTGAATGCAAAGCGTCTCGACCTCATGATCGTCAAGGCGAACGAAATCGGCGGTGACCGGGGCGTCCGGTATCTCATGGAGAACCAGGTGGCCGAGTCGACCATCATGCAGCGCATGGCCATCGACGAGGCCAAGCTCAAGGCGGTCAAAGCCGACCTTGCGGCCGAGCTCGCCGAGATCGAGCGCGTCAAGGGTCTCCTCAAGGAAGTGGACGGCCAAACCGACGACGCGAAAGCCAAGTACCTCATCAACAAGGATGTCGCCGACGATTCCATCATCGCCATCGCGGGGATCGGGCAGGATGCCATCGATCTGGCCAAGAAGGCCATGGAAGAGGAGATGCGCGAGAAAGCGCGCCTCGCCGCCGAGGCCGAAGCGGCCAAGAAGGCCGCGGCGGAGGGTCCCAAGCTCGAGGACATCCCCGCCGACGAGATGGCCGCGCACATCGAGGCGATTCGCGAGATCATGGAGTTCTCCGACAATCCCGACGAGATCCGCACCATGTGCGAGCAAAGCAGTCTGCCGAAGGCGCTGGTCGAGGTCGCGGTCACCGACTCCGCCAGGTTCGACGAGCTCGAAGCCGCCGCCCAAGGCTAGGAATCAGTTCTCAGTCTTCAGTTCTCAGTTATTAATCGTCCCACCCGCCCGCCGACGTTCACCCGAACCGAAGCGGGCGGGTTATTTTTACCTCGAAGCCGAACAGACATCGCACCATCTCTTGAAACACGAAGGGCACGAGGATCCACAAAGGCCGCACAAAGCGTCGCAATATCGACCCGGGCCCCCATCGAACTGAAGAGCGGATTCTCTGGCGAGCCGTTGTGATGGACCATCAGAATGCCCTCAGTGATTTCTTTGTGGAGCTTCGTGATCTTTGTGTTTCAAGAAACGAGATCCAAGAACTGCGCGAAAACCAAGGAGCAAAATGACTTCGAGGTCGTGATCATCGGAGAATCGTCCTCGGTACCCCGGTGGCTCAGTTCCCCCTTCGTCGAGGTCCTGCCATAATGCCGGGACCGATTGAGGAGGCAGCATGAACGCCGAAACATACAGCTCACGCCGCGAGGTTCTCCGTCGGGCCGTCGACGGCGGCGCGATCCTGATCATGGGCAACAACGACGCGCCGAAGAACTACCTCGACAATGTCTACCCCTTCCGGCAGGACTCCCATTTCCTCTACTACGCCGGGGTCAACGAGACCGGGATGGCCGCCCTCATCGAACCCGACGGCCGAGCCACCCTCTTCGGCCGACCCTACGACCCCGACGACCTCGTCTGGCACGGCCCGCGCCCGCATGTCGGCGACCACGCCGCGGCGACCGGGTTCTCCGACAGCAAGGACGCGGCGGCGCTCGGCAACGAGCTCGCCAAGCTCATCCGCCAGGGTGTCCCGATCCACTACCTGCCTCCTTACCGCGCCGAGCGCGTATTCCAGCTCTCGCAGCTGATCGGTCGCGACCCGAAGGAGGTCGAAGCCGGCGTCTCGCGGGACCTGGTCCGGGCCGTCTGCGCGCAGCGGCTGATCAAGACCGATGCCGAGGTCGCCGAGATCGAGGACGCCCTCGGGGTCACAGCGGAAATGTATCGAGTCGCCATGACCGAGGCCCGCCCCGGCCGGCGGGAAGCGGAGATCGCCGGTCTGATGCAGGCGCGGGCCCTGGAGCTCGGCCGGGAGCAGGCCTTCACCCCTATCGTCTCGGTCCGCGGCGAGGTGCTCCACAACCACAGCTACTCCAACACCCTGGCCGATGGCGATCTCATGGTCATCGACTCGGGCGCCGAGTCTCCTTCCTGGTACGCCTCGGACATCACCCGGACCTTCCCGGTCAACGGCTGCTACACCGACCGACAGCGACAGATCTACGAGATCGTTCTCTCGGCCCAGATGGCCGTGATCTCGAGCGCCGGACCGACGCACGACAACCGTGA
>JAHECW010000238.1 GCA_024641545.1 Acidobacteriota bacterium | reverse complement strand
GACCGGTGACCTCTGCGGAGTCCGCCGGATACCCGAAACGCTGGTCTTCGACCCGGCCGGTTTCCTCGCCCACCAGGCGAGAGGGCCGGTGAACTGGGGTTCGCCGTCCATCATGGCGCAGATCAAACGCGCCGAGGGCGGCGTCGACGAGATCCACTGAAATTCTGCGGCGCTTGGGCCTCCGGCCCCTTCACCGCAGAATTTCAAAAGGAATGCGTGGAACATCGCAGGGCGGGCCAGACTGAACCCATGAAACCTCAGGTTGTCCTCGAGTGCGCGACGACTCCAGACGGCACGGAGCTCGTACTCTACGAACGGGACGGCGTGTTCACCATCAGGGTGGACGGGCTCGAGCTCATGTCGAGCCGGGCGCACGGGTCGGAGGAGACGATGGCCGAACTCGTGCTCGCCGACACCGCGGCGCGCCACCCCCGGGTTCTGGTGGGCGGGCTCGGGATGGGCTACACCCTCCGCGCGGTCCTAGACCGGGTGTCGTTTTCGAGTCGGGTCATCGCGGCCGAGCTGCTGCCCGAGATCGTCCGCTGGAACCGCGATCACCTCGCCCACCTCGCGGGATCCCCCCTCGAAGATCAGCGGGTCACACTGATGGTCGACGATGTCGGCCGCGTCATGGCATCGGAACCCGATGCCTTCGACGTGATCCTCCTCGATGTCGACAACGGCCCCGCCGCTCTCACCGACCGGCGCAACGCCCGGCTCTATCTCGCCGAAGGCCTCGCCGTGATCAGGCGCAGCCTCCGCCGCGGAGGCATCCTCGGCGTCTGGTCCGCTTCTCCCGATCAGGAATACGAGCGGGCGCTCAAGCGGGCCGGTTTCCGTTTTCGCGTCGAAACCGTGCGCGCCCGCCCCGGCGCCAAGGGGCCCAAGCACACGATCTTCATCGCCCGAGCTTGACGGTGTCGGCGGGAGGATCGGGCGGCGTTCCACCCTTGGCAAGAAAAAAACACCTCGACGATCGTAAGATGAGGCATGGGTGACACAACCGGCCACGCCATCGAGATCCGAGCCCTGAAGAAAACCTACGGGGCGGTCATCGTCGACTACAGCCACGGGATGCAGAAAAAGCTGAGCTTCGCCGCCGCCCTCATCCACGACCCGAGGGTGCTCTTTCTCGATGAGCGTGCTGCTCTCGCTCATGGGCAACTTCACGTCGGTGGCTCTTCCGCAGAGCCGCCCGGTTGCATCGCTCACCTCGTCGGCGTCACCGACCGGGACCCTCCCACCCGCCGCTCGAGCCTTTTCCGATCGACGTGATGATGTCTTCCACGCCCTCGGACCCGGTTGACCGGCCTCCGGTTCCGCGGTCCCGTCAGAGGTGTTCGATCAGAATCCGGATCCCGATGACGACGAGCAGGACACCGCCCGCAATCTCGACCCGCGACCCCCACGTCGTCCCGGCCCGGTCGCCGATGGCGATGCCTGCGAGGGAGATGCCCGCGGTCACCACCCCGATCGTCACGCTCGGCTGCCAGATTCCCACCCCCACCATGGCGAGGCTGACTCCGACGGCGAGGGCGTCGATGCTGGTTGCAATACTGAGGGCGACCAGGGTCCACCCCCGCGACGGATCGCTGTCGCTCCGGTCGCATCCGGGGTCGGATCGGAATCCCGAGACGATCATTCGGAATCCGATGAAGGCGAGCAGAGCAAAGGCGATCCACCCGCCGAAACCGCCGACGTAGCGAACCGCCTGCCCACCCAGATACCACCCGATCACCGGCATCATGAACTGGAAGAGCCCGAGGTGAAAGGCCAGCCTCAGCGCGGATCGAGGGTGGTGCAACCGCCCCCCGGCGCCGCCCGCCAGCGAGACCGCGAACGCATCCATGGCGAGGCCCACCGCGACCACCAGGATCTCGAGGATGGTCAACGCGTCCCCGTCAACCGCGCCAGGCTCTCCGCCAGGTCAGCCAAGAGGAACGGTTTCTCGAGGAACTCGACGGTGCCGCTGTGCAGGAGTTTCTGGATCTCGTCATCGGCGGTGTAGCCGGAAACCAGGAGGACCTTCACATCCGGGTCCACCTCCCGCATGACGGCGAGGGTCTCGCGGCCGTTCATGTCGGGCAGGACGAGATCGAGGACCAGGAGATCGAAGCCGGCCCAGTTCTCCTTGAAGTGCGCGATGGCTTCGAGCGCGCGGCCGAAGGCGACCACCGAATACCCCAGGCTCTGGAGCAGATCGGTGAGCGCCGAGCGAACACCCTCCTCGTCATCGACCAACAAAACCCGCCCGAGACCCGCGACGACGTTCTCGGCGTGGCCGGCAACCCCGGTCCCTGTCGATGCCGCGGACAGCGGCAGGACCATTGAAACCAGCGTGCCCTGACCGACCCGGCTCGCGATCTCGATCCGGCCACCGTGGCTGGCGACGGTGCCATAGGCCACGGCAAGCCCCATCCCGGTTCCCTTTCCTAGCGCCTTGGTGGTGAAAAACGGTTCGAAGACCCTCTCCAGGACTTCATCTTCCATCCCCTCGCCCGTGTCTTCCACCGAGATCACCAACTGGGGGGGTTCGCCCGGGGCGTCGCTGTCGAGAATCGTGGTCTTGAACACGATTTCCCCGCTCGTGGGGATCGCGTCCCGGGAGTTGAGCCCGAGATTGAGCAGGACATTCTGGAGCTGGGTGCGGTCGCCTTCGACGACGGCCGAGACCGCCTCGAAGTGTCGTTTCACGGTGATCCGCCTGTCGATTCCATGGGCGAGAATTTCGACCACCTCGGTGATGATCTCGTGCATGTCGATCGGGCGATACTCATAGCTCCCCTTGCGCGCGAACGCCAGGAGCTTGCCGGTGAGATCGGCTGCGTTACGCGCCGGGGTGATGATTTTTCGGGCGTGGTCGGCAACGGACTCCAGATCCACCATTCCCCGGGCCATCAGGTCGGCGTGCGCCATGATCGGCACCAACTGGTTGTTGAAGTCGTGGGCGATGCCGCCGGCGAGTTGTCCGATGGCCTTGAGCTTTTCCGACTGGCGGAGCTCTCTCTCGAGCTCCTCTCTCTCGAGCTCGATCTGCTTGCGGACACTGATGTCACGCAGTATTCCCTGGACACCGACGATCCGGCCGCCGGAATCGCGGATGAAGACCGGTGTCATTTCGCCCCAGAACGTCGATCCGTCCTTGCGGAGGTACTCGAACTCCTGCGGCGGGACCTCGAATTTCGCCCCATCGGCCATTGCGAGAGCGTGCTGAAAAGACTCCCCGGCCCGTTCGCGGCTTTCAGGTTTGAACAGTTCCATGGCGTTGATCTGGAGGATTTCTCCCACGGTGTAGCCGAAGAGCCGCTCCGCCGAAGGACTGACGTAATCGATGCCGAATTCCATGTTCTGGAGAAACAGGACGTCGCGCATGTTGTCGGCCAACAGGCGGTACCTTTCCTCGCTCTCCCGAAGGTCCGCCGCATGGTGCGACACCGCCAACAGGGTATTGGACAGACGCGACTGCAGGGCGCCGCTGACCACCAGAGTCACGGCCGTGAACCCGGCGAAACCCGCGATCTGAGCAACCCAGGTCTGGGGTTCGAAGAAGTAGGGATCGGTGACCTGGATACCGGTGAGATGCCCACCGCAGACCGCGGCGCCAATGAGACCGACCAGCACGACGTTGAGGCCGAGCAGAATGAACCCCAGCCGGACGCCGAAGACGACTCCAGCCACCATGCAGCAGGCCGTCAAACCCACGAAACTCACCGTCGCAAGACCCATGGTGATGAAACCGGCGAGCGACATCACGGCGACGATGGCGAGAAGCAACGACAGAACGACCCCGACCGGGAGGCGCCTCCTGACCAGAACGACGATGACGATCGAACCGAAAAACGCGAGATCGGTGATCACGTTGGCGTGCCATCCGCGCGAGGTGACCCGGACCAGGCCGATGGCGGTCGTGAGGAGGCCGACGGTCAGCGTCAGAAGAGCCAGTCGATCGAGAAGGTCGCTCAATGCGGCTCGAGCTTCCTCCCGAGGATCAATCTCCATCCCTGTCATGGTCCGTCCATTCCGGTCGCCGGCACCGCCGCGCTCCCATCGGCCCCACCTCGACGGGTGCGGGTTCATGGCAAACTCGGCGAGTCTAGCAGGCAAACAGGGTTCATCACACGGCGGTCGACGCTGCGGTTTTGTTAAAATCCGCGGGTGGCCTACACCGACGACGACACCGATCACCCGGACCCCGAAACCGACGTCTCCGCAGCCTCGGGGCTCGGCGTCGCGTACGTCAAAGTCGGCGAGCTGCGATCACCGGGCGACAGCGGGACCTGTCTGCGACCACTCGGGCTGTGCGAGCTCGGCGGATCGTGCGACAGCTGTTGGTACCGCCCGGACCATCCCCGCTTCCGAGTCCGGTGATCTCCGAGCCTCGCAACAAAGTCCGATTCTCCGGGAGCTGCCGTTCGCGGCGGTGACGCCGGCGGGGCCGCCGGCGCCCCGCCGCGGTCGAACCTGCGGATGATCGGGAGCACCGGCCGGTGACGACAAGATCAAGAACAGGTATTATTATCGGCGTTGGAGGATGTCCATGTCCCTGCTTCGACCCGAAAGCCAGCGCAATCGTTCCGGTCGCCGACTCCCCGAATACCGCTCCTTGGGCTGCCCCCGCTACGGCCACCGGGTCACCTGGTGCCGGCAGATCTGCATCCCCATCGGAAACAAGGGCGATTGCGGTCGCCTCGCCCCGCACGCCCTGATCGGCAGGACCCAGGCCGCCATTGCGGCCTACAACGAAGCCCGGATAACAGGCTGAGCGTCGCCTCGTCCCCACCGGTATCGAACCCGGCTCTGCTAGGGTAGATGTCAGGAGGACGATTTGGGACGAAAAGGCGGATCATACAAATTCGAGAAGCGACAGAAAGAAATCAAGAAACAGAAAAAGCGGCGCGAAAAGCTCGAAAAGCGCCAAGAGAAGACCGACGACGAGCCGATCCCGTTCGTACCTGAAGGGATCTTCGGCGAAACGGCTGAGCCTTAATCGACCCGGTCAGATCCATCGCGTCGGCCGGGCTTGGGGTTTCCTAGGATGAACACGCGCATTACCGAGCTTTTTTCCATCGAGCATCCCATTGTTCTCTCCGGGATGAGTTGGATCAGTACTCCGGAGCTGGTTGCAGCGGTCGCCGAAGCCGGCGGTCTCGGCATTCTGGCAACCGGGGTCCTCGACGCCGAACAGACCCGGGCGGCGGTTCACAAGACCCGATCTCTCACCGGACGACCTTTCGCCGCGAATGTCACCCTCTATTTCCCGGGCAACCGCGCCAACGCGGAGGTCCTGATCGACGAAAAGGTGCCGGTCGTCAACTACTCGCTCGGCAAGGGCGACTGGATCGCGGCGGCGGTGCACGCCTACGGCGGCAGGGTCATCGCCACGGTGACCACGATCAAGCACGCGCTCGCCGCCGAACGCGACGGCGCCGACGCCCTCATCGTCACCGGGCATGAAGCCGCCGGTCACGGTGGTCAGGTCACATCGCTGGTCCTGGTGCCCGCCATCGTCGACGCGGTGTCGATCCCGGTCATCGCCGCCGGCGGATTCGCCGACGGCCGCGGTCTCGCGGCGGCGCTCGCCCTCGGGGCCGACGGCATCGCCATGGGGACCCGCTTCATGAACACCGTGGAGAGCCCGGTCCACGAGAGCGCCAAAGATGTCAGCGTCGCGAGATCCATCGCCGACACCGTCTACACCAACCGCGTCGACGGTCTCCCGGGCCGCTATGTCGATGCTCCCGGATCCCGCCGGATCATCAGGATGCGGCTCAACCCGCTGTCGGCGCTCATGAGATCCCGGGAGATCGCCGGGCTGCTCGGGTTGCCGTGGTTCAAGCTCGCGACAGGGATCGTCCTGTCGGGCTACCGCCGCTCGGTGCAGATGGCGCGGATGGCCATCGGCTTCGACGCATTCAAGAAGGGCTGCACCGACGGCGACGTCGAACGCGGCGTCCTGCCGCTCGGCCAGTGCACCGGTCTGATGAAAGACACACCCACCGTCGCAGAGGTCATCAGCCGCACTGCGACCGAGGCGGAGGCGGCGCTCGACCGGACACGCTCCCGGTAACGGATGAGGGGAACCGGGCACGCGACTGTGTGCGCCGCGCGGGACATCGAGGATCGGCGATTCCAGCCTCGAGCGGACAGCCCGCTTTGACGAAATGACGCCCGGACCCGTAGACTCCCACAACAACCCGGCAACGGAGGTCGAGTGATGAGACCAACTCCGCGCCTCGCCCGCACAGCCATGCTGCTCTTGTTGATTTCCCTCGTCGGTGTCGTCCCACCTGCATCCGCGCAGACCGAGGTCAAGGTGGTCGGCGTTCCGGATGTCGCCGTACCCGAACCCATTCCCCACTCCCGTCTGATCGCATTCAGAGACATCGCGGTGTCGTCGACCCGGG
>JAHECW010000237.1 GCA_024641545.1 Acidobacteriota bacterium | reverse complement strand
CGACGATCCCGGATCCATCGCCAGGCGGCTGCCCGCCATCGCCGCCAAACACGAGACTCCTGTCGTCGCGGTGGTCGACTCCGGTCGTCTCTTCGACCCCCTTGCGGCGGTGATCGAGTCGGGTGGTTTGCCGGTCTTTCGCTCGGCCGACCGCGCAGTGCGGGTGCTCTGCAAGTGGGTCGACGTCAAGCTCCGGAACACCGGCGAACGACGCTGACGACGAAGCCGCGCATCGCAGATTCACCGCCAGGCTCGCCAGGAACGCCGAGGCCATCGCATGATGGAGCCATCGCAACGTCGCAGCGTCTCATTGCGGGTGAACGCATGAGTTCGGGTTTGCCCACTCCTCTCGTCGTCCGAAGATCCGCTAGAGTGGAATCGATGTTTCGGACGGTCGTTTTCCGCCTCGTCGCGATCGTGATCGGAATCGCTGCGGTCCTTCTGGTCGTGGAGGCGGCGCTCCAGACCGCTTCTCGGATCGTGCAGCGAGCGGGACGCGGCGCGGCGGCCGCTCCCGTCGAAGGTGAGTTCCGGATCGCCTGCATCGGCGAGTCGACGACCTTCGGACGGTGGCCGGGCCAACTCGAGGAGATCCTCAACCGGAATCAGCAGGAACAACGATACCGGGTCATCAACCGGGGCGTCGTCGGCATCCGAACCGACGGTGTCGCCCGGCAGATCGACGGGTGGCTCGACGAGGATCGACCGCACCTGGTGATCACGATGCTCGGGATCAACGATGAAGGCAATGTCCTCGTCTACCCGCGCGGCGGCTCTCCGCGGTGGCTGACCGCCCACTCCAGAACCATGCGGCTTCTCGCGTTGCTGTGGCGAACCGCTTTCGATATCGGTGGGCCGGACGAGAACGGCGACCGAGAACCGAGCGGAGACGGCCACCTCGACGAAGAAACCCGGTCAAAGCTCGCCCAGCTCGAGAGCCTCCGGCCCGACGCCATCGAGAACTTTCGGATCTCGGAGATGATCGAGATCCACCGCACGCTCATCACCACCGATCCCGGCACGCCGTTCTACCACCTGAGCTTTCTCAGGGGTCTCGTGCTCCACCACGTCGATCCGGACCGACTCGATGAGTTTTTCTCTCGCCAGATCGATGTCGATCCGTCAAAGCTCGACGACGGACAGAAAATGGACCGGATCACGATCTGGGGAGAGCGGACCGGCGATCGATTTGCCGCCCTCAAGCTCGCGACCTCCATCGCACGAGCGGCGGGCGACACCGAGGGCGAACAGAGCCTCCTCGAGGAAGCCGTCAGTGACCCGGACGTTGCGGGGTTGGCGTGGCTGCGGATGGCCGATTTCGGTTCCCGGGTCCGCCGCCCCCTGCTCATCCATCAGAGCTTGCTCAAGGCCGACAGCGCCCTGCCCGACGACTACCAGTGGTCTCTGCTCCTCGGTGACGTCGGTTTCCTGCTCGGGGACTTCGATTTCGCGGCCGACTGTTTCGAGCGCGCGTTGAGGATTCGACCCGATCTCCCGGCCAGCCACGAGCTCATGCTGCTCGGACGGCTCGCCAACGCCTGCGAGCAATCGGGGGAGTTTGACCTGGCAGCCGGCTACCGAGCGCAGCGGGACGAGTTGGAGTTGGGTCGTTTTCGCGAGTTCACGCGCCACTACTATCGCCGGGTTGTGGATCGCGTGCGGGCCCGTAGGATCCCGGTGATCGCCATGCAGTACCCCCTCCTGTCGGTGGAGAGCCTGCGCAAGCTCCTCGACTACCGGGAAGACGTCACCTACCTGGAGAACAGGACCAACTTCGAAGCAGCACTTCATGAAGCCGGTTTTCGGGAACTTTTCGAGGACAACTTCGCCGGCTCCTTCGGCCACCTCAGCCCGCGGGGCAACATGCTCCTGGCGGAAAACGTCGCAAGAGAAGTCGGCCGGATGATGCCGGAACTCGGCTTCGGTGAGGGAACCCCAGGGGACGAGGAGACCGCACCACCCTGAGCCCGCGGCACCCGCCGGCGTCGTCAGCTCGGCGGCACGAGCAACCATATCTGCGGATAGCCTTTGACACCGACATCGGTCCGGCTGAAATAGCCCGGGGGCAGCTTCTCTTCCAGCGTGGCGACCATGGCACGGTCGCGCACCAGGTAGATCGGCAGCCGGTGCTCCGGGCCGATGGGCGTTACCGGCAGCTGAAGCTCTTCCACGGTCGAAAACCGATAGAAATCACGCAACCGCGAATAGCGGTTCACCACCTTGATCAGGTTCGCGTTCCGCACCCCACCGACCTCGATGATCACCCGACCGGGATTCTCCTGGAGCGCCTTCACGGTGATGGTCTCGTGATTGATCTCGAGGACCTTCGGGCTCGTGACGAGCAGTTGCTGGAGGTTGAGGATCGGGATCAGGGCGGTCAGGACGAGGATCGCCCCCGTCGCCGGCGCGGCCGGCAGCCGAAGGCCCCTGAGCACCGTCGCGAGGCCCGCTACACCGATCGCGGCCAGAATCGCACACGCCGGAATGAGAATCAGCAACCTCGTGAAAAACGGATAGATATCGTAGTTCGCGGCGGCGATCAGCAGGAGACCGACCGTAAACCAGACCAGCCCGATCCGGCCGGCGCCGTTGTAGGTTCGCACGACTCCGATGGCGAAACCGATCACGCAAAGCACACCTGTGACCGGGTCGAGGAGCGGTCCGCCGACGAAGTGATGAAACCACTGCGGGTTGACCCAGAAGACCAGAAACGACCGGACCAGACTGATCCGGGCCACCCCGATCGGATCCTGGGCGGCCCACTCCCGATGCCCCTGCTCGACCGCCAGATCCATGAGGTGATCGGGCGGGGTCGTCAAGAGGCCGGGGGTCACCACAAGGGCGAAACCGGCGATCAACAGCCCGATGGCGGCGAGCCCCCGGACCGACGGGCGGCGCAGGAACTTGAGGGAGACGAGCACCGCAACGACCGGCCATATCAGCAGCGCGGCCGCAAAGGTATAGATGCACAGCCCCATCGCGGCTCCCGTCAGGAAGGTGAAGAGGGCCCGCTCCGATCGCCATGCGAGAACCAGGAGAAGCACCACCAGAAGGGCGTAGAAAACGCAGTGCAGGTTGTTGTACCCGATACGGGCGAAGGCCATCAGGTAGTGATTGGTGCCGAGGATCACGGCCCCGACGACCGCCGGAACCCGACCGAACAGCGCCAACACCAGGGCGTAGACCAGGAGCGCCGAGGCCGTGAGCGCGAAGATCTCGGCCAGGCGCCAGCCGATGATGTCGGCGCCGAACAGCCTCAGAAAGCACGCCAGGTAGGCGCTGTCCAGCACCGGATGGGTGTTGTAGACCCCCGCAAGGTCGAAGAGGCTGTGGTCGACGCCGAATGCGAGATCCCTCGCCAGCGAGAAGAACGCGCCCTCGTCGCCGATGAAGCTGAATCTCCAATCCGTCAGATCGACCAGGTTCACCGAGACCACCAGAACGAAGAGCCCAGCCATGATCGCCGCATCGATCCTTCCGAACCCGAGCCGGCGTCCCCCGGGGCCGATATCGGAACGATGGACTGCGAATCCCATGAGCCCGAGCGAAACCAGGAAGAGGAGAAAGACCCACGGAGATTTTTCGTCTCGACACACGAAACCGAGAACCGCCGCGTAGCACGTCAACCCGACGATCAGCGCGGGTCCGCTGCGGCGCAAGCTCCAGCCCCGAACAAAGGCCAGGGATCTTCCATCGAGCCGGTCGGGGAGCGGTCCGGAGACCGCGAACGCCGCGACCAGCGCCCCGATCACCACGACGCCTCCGCCCACCACAACCTCGCGGTAGGTGTGGACGACCTGGTACCCGTGTTCGAGAAGTACGGGCAGACGGAAACCCACGAGACCCACCGAACGCATGATCCAGAGTCCGCAGGCCGCGACCGCGGTCCCGAGGAGAAAGAGCGCGGACCGCCCGCGCGACAGCGGCGTCGAATCCCCGCCCTCGGGGACCGCTTCTATCGAGTCGACCGGGGTTACATCCCGGATATCAGCCTCCGGTTCGCCCGCCGCTCTTGCTTTCGTCATCTTCGAACCCACTCCAAGATCCCCGGTTGATCCGCCCCGGATCGTTCTCGTGACGTACCTGCATCAGATCATCACGATCTTGACACACCCGCCCGACGATCTTCAGGATTCCTCCTGCCCGCCATCCGCCTTGTCGCGGAAGACGCCCCAGACCCCGGCGATGATGAGGACCGTTCCGGCAAAGGTCTCGGCCGTGACCGGTTCGTCGATGAGCAGCCACCCGAGAAAAACCGCGATGACCGGGTTGACATAGCTGTACGTCATCACCAGCGTCGTCGGCAGCGTCTTGAGGGCGTAGATGAAACAGGTAAAAGCGAGAACCGAACCGAAGAGAACGAGGTAGACAAACGCCCCCCAACCCTCGCCCGACGGCCGCGGCAGCGGCTCGGCGACCAGGGCGACCATCGCGAGGAAACCGAAACCTCCGAAGAGCTGCTGGAGCCCGGCGCTGGTGACGGAATCCACCCCGACCGGTCTCCGGTTGAGCCAGACGGAACCCGCGCCCCACGAGATCGCCGCGACAACCGCGGCGGCAACCCCGGCCAGATCCCCGTGGAGCCCTTCCCGCCACATCGGCAGGGTCAGCACACCGAGGCCGGCGAATCCCACCCCCAGCGAAGCCACGAGGCGGGTCGACGGCCGCCGGCGATCGATGACGCTCTCCATGAGCACCACCCACATCGGCATGGCCCCGACGACCAGGGCCGCGAGCCCGGAGTCGATGCGGGTTTCCGCCCAGTTGACGGCGCCGTTGCCGCCGACCCACATGAGCACCCCGCTGCCGGCGATGACGACGAGCTCGGCGCCGGTCGGTCTGATTCTGACCTTGCGCAGCAAACAGACGAGAAGCAGGATGGCCGCGGCGACGAAGACCCGGGATGCGCCGAGCCAGAACGGGCCCCAACCTGCGCCCTCGCGCACCGCGATCCGGATCGCGAGGTAGGTGCTGCCCCAGACGACGTACGTCACCAGAAGGCAGAGCAGACCGCCAACGGGATAGCCGAAGAGGACCGATTTTCTCGCCATCAGCGCCACACGCCCGGTATCGTCCGCCGGCACGCCGGGCAGGAACCCTGATTCAAACGATTCTCGAGGATCTTGAACCCGAGGCGCCGGATCAGCACCTCACCACACCCGGGGCAGACGGTGTTCTCGGCCGGGTGGGTCGGCAGATTCCCCAGATAGACGAAGTTCAGGCCCTCGGCGCGAGCGATCTTCCACGCCCTCTCGAGGCTCGCGACCGGGGTCGGGGGAAGATCGGTCAGCCGGTAGGTCGGGTGAAACCGGGTGAAGTGAAGCGGCACATCGGGGCCGAGGTTGGTCTTCACCCACTTCGACAGATCGCGGACCTCGGTTTCGGAGTCGTTGAGGGTGGGGATCAGGAGGACCACGATCTCGAGCCAGACTTCGGCGCGGCGGATGATCTCCAACGCCTTGAGCACCGGCTCCAGCTTCCCCCGGATCTGGTCACGGTAAAACTCTTCGCGGAAGCTCTTGAGATCGACCTTGACCGCCCGCAACAGAGGCAGGACCTCCTTGAGAGGCGCTTCCTGAATGAAACCGTTGCTCACCACGGTCGGCGCGAGACCCGCCTTCATCGCCGCCCGCGCCGCATCGCGAACATACTCCCAGAAGATCACGGGTTCCGAGTAGGTCGCGGCCGTCAGCCGCGCTCCGGCGAGCTTGGCGGCGTCGACCAGCGCCTCGGGCGGGAGATAGACCGACTGCACCTGCTCGGGGCGGAACTGCGAGATCTCCCAGTTCTGGCAGAACTTGCACTCGACATTACAGCCCGCCGTGGCGTAGGACAGCGCCAGCTCCCCCGGCATGACGTGAAAAAAGGGCTTTTTCTCGATGGGATCGGCGTGGACGCTACAGGCCAGCGAGTGGACCAGGGTGAAGTACGTCCCTCCCCTGTTTTCCCGCGCACCACAGGTGCCGCGCTCGGCATCGGCCACGGTGCAGGACTGAGGACAGAGCTGGCACTCGACGCGCCCTTCTTCGAGCTTCTTGTACCAGGAGGCTTCGCGCGCCGGAAGCTCCCCGCCGTCGATACGCTCGCCCACCCGGAGGGTCCGGCCCGCCGCGGCCCGACGAGGCGCCGCCGCGGCGACCGCGCCACCCGCCAGCAGCGCTGCACATCGGCGGCGGTCGAGGATCATGCCGACCCGCCCACCTCGACCAGACCGGCGGGATCCCCGACACCGAGTCCGTACCCCGCCGCCGTCGCGATGAACCGGGGAGGCCTTCCTGCTACTTCCAGCGAAGGCAGCCCCCGCCTGAGTCGTTCGTCGTCGATCACCTTCCATGCCCACAGATCCGCGGCCACCGGGTCGGTACTGGCCGCCAGGCGGCGCAGTGGGAAGACCCCCGACGCCCGGAACGCGGGTCCGC
>JAHECW010000236.1 GCA_024641545.1 Acidobacteriota bacterium | reverse complement strand
GCCTCTTGTAGCGCCGGCGCCCTCGCCGCCGTCACGACCCGGGACGTTGATTCTCCGAGGACCAGGCTTTTCCCAAGAGGCTCACGTAAGACGTCGGGCAGCACCCGCTTGGCCCGCCTCGCGCAACTCATCACATCCAGCTCCAAACGTCCGACTCCAGAAAACCATCGTCTAAGTTCCGCCTCCCGACGTCGAACTCCTCAACCCTGTTTGGTCCCGCAGCTGGGACAGAACTTGGCCCCGTCGGGAACCGGCTGCCCGCATCCCGAACACCCCGAACTCGCCTGCGGCTTGCCGCAGCCGGGACAGAATTTCGAACCCTGGGGAATCTGCGACCCGCAGTCGGCGCAGAATCCGCCGGCCTTGGCCGCCGCAGCGCCCGCGGCCCCGGTCGAAGCGCCGCCGCCTTGTGACTGGCCGCCGCCCTGACCGGCCTGGTTCATGGCGTTGGCGATCATCCCCGGCATCATGGCGCCGAACCCGGCCCCGAGGCCGAGGCCCATCCCGGCGCCGGCTGCGCCGCCCTCACCACCGCCACCCGCGGCGGCGTCCTGGATCGCCTGGGCGGCTTTGAACTGCATGTAGGTGTTCATGTCACCCACCGCGCCCATCGCCGAGCGCTCGTCCATCTTTGTCTGAACCTCGTCGGGGGGAGTGATCGAGTTGATGTAGAAATCCGTGAGATCAACCCCGTACTTGGCGAAGTCCTCCGCGAGGCGGGCCTTGGCGGCCGTCCCGAGCTCGTCGTAGTAGCGGGCGAGGTCGAAGATCGTCTTGAGCGTCTCACCGAGGAGATCGTTGAGACGGGAGACGATGACATCGCGGTAGAAGTCCTTGAGGCGGTCGGTGTCGAAGAGGCCCTGAGACCCGACCACGGTGTTGACGAAGAGCTGACTGTCGGCGATGCGATAGGCGTAGTTTCCAAAGGCGCGGAGCCGTACCATGCCGAGCTCGCTGTCGCGGAAGACCACCGGCTCCCTGGTTCCCCATTTCTGATCGAGAAACGTCCGCTTGTTGACAAAGACCACCGATACCCGAAACGGCGACTGGCCGCCGAACGGCGCTCCGATGACCTTCCCGAGCAGCGGGATGTTCTGGGTGCTCAGGGTATGTCGACCGGGGCCGAAGACATCCAGCGCCTTGCCGTCACGGAAGAGCACGGCCTCCTGCGCCTCCTGAACGACCAACTGGGCGCCGAGCTTGATGTCCGTGCTGCCCTGAGGCGGAAACCGGTAGACAATCTCCTCACCGGTGGGATCATGGTGTTCGAGAATCTCGAGCAGGGCCATCACAGGCCTCCCTTCTGGGTCACGTCTTCGAAGACGGTGGCCCTTTCGTCGAATTGGCGATCCGCGGCGTGGACCGCATCCAGAAGCGTCCGCAGATCCGGCTCCGCCGCCGTACCGGGCAGCATCTCGATTCGGTCGGCGAGACTCTCGACAGTGGTGATCAGCGCGAGATCAAACGCATAGAGCCGATCGAGCTCCGCTTCGCGGATCTTGACCGGGTCGAAGAAACCGCTCGATCCGTAGTCCGCGTGCCGGATGCGGTTGGCCAGCCGATCGAGGCCCTTGTCGACGCTCGACGCCAGATCGAGATTGGCGAGGTTTCCGGAACGGCTCCAATCGCGGATCTGTTCCTGGAGCGCCTGGCGCCCGCGATCAGCCTGCGCCGCGAGCCAATCGCGTTGCATCTTGTCGACATCGCGGCGAAGCTCCGCTTCAAGATAGCCCCGGAATCCCGGAATCCTGGAGCCGATTCTCTCGAGAAGATTGCGTCGTTCGCGCGCACCTTCGACACCGATGTTCATCTCTGCCTCCTTGTGTCCATTTGGGGCACCCCGCATCCTACTGTCCCATACGCGACAGATCGGGGATCTGTTTCAAGGGACGTAATTGGCATGTAATTTGCAATGGTACCCGCATCATGTGGTCTAAGGTTCTCATACCCTGCTCGTCGATTGTCGAGGGAGTCCGGAAGGCCTCGAGGACCGATCGCATGCCCACCTTGCAACGGCGGACCATCTGCCGCACGCCTTTATTGTCCTACCAATTTTAACCTACTATCAGCCCACCATAACACGGCAACCTCCGGAGAACAGGGAATCCGGGGGCTGCCACCCACCGACTTCATTATTCCGAATATTCGGCCGTCGGGGAAGGAACTGTCGCAAGAAGAGAAACTCCTGATTCATAAGAAAAACTCAACGAAAATTCCACTTCATTGTATACAAAATCATCGATACGCCCTGCTCTGTAATCGAGCATCAAAACGGCGCCGAGAACCGACCCCGGCACGCCGACCGCCCGACGATTTCGAGAGAGATTCCTCCGACAAGCGAGGACCCTTTCCGGGAAAACCGATTGGTTGGGATAGAATCGGAACGTGACGAAACGGAAACCCGATAAACGCCCGTCCGGAAACCGTAACGCCCGGAGCAAGCGACGATGGGGGCACGGCGAGTACTACTCCGCCGGCGAGCTCTTCATGGCAGGCATCGGAGCGCTGCTCATCATCCTCGTGATCGGGCTCGTCATCACGTCGTTCCTCGGCGAATAGCTGACTCACCGCACGATCGAAGTCCACGGGCCCAGCGACGCAAAGCGTCCCAAGCTCTTGAAACTAAGATAATTTAGTGCTCGCCGTTCGGTTGCGCCGGATCAGCGTTTGCGTTTCTTTCCGCTCGAGAAACCAACCCCGGAGAAGAGCGCCTTGCGGTAGTCCTTGTTCATCCGCGCGATCCCGGCGATGGAGATCTCTTTCGGACACACCGCCTCGCAGGCCCTGAAGTTGGTGCAGGCGCCGAAGGCCTCGTTCTCCATGGCTTCAACCATTGCGAGCGCGCGCTGGTGCCGCTCGGACTGACCCTGGGGAAGGATCCCCAGATGTGCAATTTTGGCACCCACAAAAAGCATCGCGGCGCTGTTTGGGCACGACGCGACACACGCGCCGCAACCGATGCACTCGGCGAAATCCATGGCGTGCTCGAGGGTCTCGGTGGCGATGGGGATCGCGTTGGCGTCGGGAGCGCTGCCGGTGCGGACGGTGATGAACCCACCCGCCGTGAGAATCCGGTCGAAGGCCGAGCGGTCGACCACCAGGTCGCGAACGACCGGAAACGCCTTCGCGCGCCACGGTTCGATGGTGACCTCGTCGCCGTCGGAGAAGTGCCGCATGTGGAGCTGGCACACCGTGCTGCCGGGTTGATCTCCGTGCGCCACGCCGTTGATCACGAAACCGCACGAACCGCAGATCCCCTCGCGACAATCGTGATCGAACGCCACCGGGTCCTCGCCCCTGCCGATGAGGTCCTGATTGAGGACGTCGAGCATCTCGAGGAAGGACATGTGGGTGTTGACGTCTTCCAATTCATAGGTCTTGAAACCGCCCTTGTCGCGGGCGTTGCTCTGCCGCCATACATGGAGCGTCAGCCTCATTTGTAACTCCTCTGCGCCAGCTGAACCGTCTCGAACTCCAGTGGTTCCCGGTGGGCCGTCGGCACCTTGTCGGCGCCGTTGTACTCCCAGACCGTCACATGGCAGAAATCGTCGTCGTTTCGAAGAGCTTCGCCCTCGTCGGTCTGGTACTCCTCACGGAAATGCCCGCCGCACGACTCCTCGCGTTCGAGGGCATCGCGACACATAAGCTCGGCGAGCTCGAAGTGGTCGGCGACCCGCCCCGCCTTTTCCAGCTCCTGGTTGAACTCGGCGCCTTCGCCGGGAACCGTGACATCGTTCCAGTAGGCCTCTCGGAGATCGCGGATCTTGGCGATGGCGTCGGTCAGACCGTCGGCGGTCCGCGACATCCCGCAGCGATCGAGCATGAGCAGGCCGAGCTCGCGGTGGAAGCTGTCCACCGATCGCGAGCCCTTGACCGCGAGCAGCTTGGCGGTGCGCTCGTTGACCTCGTTGACCGTCTGCCGGCACGACTCGTGGCTCGTGTCGACCTCATCGAGCTTGGCCCCCGCGAGGTACTCGCCGAGGGTGTAGGGCGCGACGAAATAACCGTCCGCCAGACCCTGCATCAGGGCCGATGCCCCGAGCCGGTTGGCCCCGTGGTCGGAGAAGTTGGCCTCACCGAGGACGAAGAGACCGGGGATGGTGCTCATCAGGTAGTAGTCGACCCACAGCCCACCCATGGAGTAGTGCGGCGCCGGGTAGATCCGCATCGGGACCTTGTAGGGGTTCTCCCCCGTGATCCTCTCGTACATGTCGAAGAGGTTGCCGTACCGGGTGCGGATGACATCCTCGCCGAGCCGGCCGATGGACTCCTCGAAGTCGAGGTAGACACCACGCTTGCCCGGACCGACGCCGCGACCCTCGTCGCACGCCCGCTTGGCGGCGCGCGACGAGATGTCGCGCGGCGCGAGATTGCCGAAGGCGGGATAGAGGCGCTCGAGGTAGTAGTCGCGCTCGGCTTCGGGGATGTCGCCCGGGGCCCGTTCGTCACCGCCCTTGAGGGGGACCCACACCCGACCGTCGTTGCGCAGCGACTCCGACATCAGCGTCAGCTTGGACTGGTATTCGCCCGACTGCGGGATGCAGGTCGGGTGGATCTGGGTGTAGCAGGGGTTCGCGAAACCGGCGCCCCGGCGGTGGGCTCGCCACGCCGCCGTCACGTTGCAGCCCTTGGCGTTGGTCGAAAGGAAGTAGACGTTGGAGTAGCCGCCGGTGCACAGCAGCACCGCGTCGGCCACGTGGCACTCGAGAGACCCGTCGACCATGTCGCGGGTGACGATGCCCCGGGCCCGGCCGTCGATGACGACGAGGTCGAGCATCTCGGTCCGCGGGTGGACCTCGACGGTCCCGGCTGCGACCTGGGCGTTGAGCGCCGAGTAGGCGCCGAGCAGCAGTTGCTGGCCGGTCTGACCGCGGGCGTAGAAGGTCCGCGAGACCTGGGCGCCGCCGAACGAGCGGTTGGCGAGGTAGCCGCCGTACTCGCGGGCGAACGGGATGCCCTGGGCGACGCACTGGTCGATGATCGCACCCGAGACCTCGGCGAGCCGGTAGACGTTGGCCTCGCGGGAGCGGAAGTCGCCGCCCTTGACGGTGTCGTAGAACAGACGGAAGTCCGAGTCGCCGTCGTTCTGGTAGTTCTTCGACGCGTTGATGCCGCCCTGGGCGGCGATGGAGTGCGCGCGACGCGCGCTGTCCTGGTAGCAGAAGGCCTTGACCCGATAGCCGAGCTCTCCGAGGCTGGCCGCGGCGGCGCCACCGGCGAGCCCGGTGCCGACCACGATGATGCTCCGTTTCCTCTTGTTTGCGGGGCTCACCAGCTTGAGGTGGTCGCGCAGGTTCATCCACTTTTCGGCGAGGGGACCTGACGGAATTCTGGCGTCGAGTTTCATCGTCTACCTCCTCACCGGACCAGGCCGGTCAGCACGGCCAACGGCATGGAAATGTTTCCGGCGCCGATCGCGACCGCGAAGGCGATGGCGATCCACCGCCGAACCCCGCCGAACCGCGGGTGATCCCAGCCGAAGGTCTGAAAGAGACTCCAGAGACCGTGGTACAGGTGGATCGCCAGAAGAAGATTCGCAAGCATGTAGATGCCCGCGATCCACCACACCCGAAAGGACGAAATCACATTGTGATAGACATCGCCCCGGACGAAATCGGGGTTCGCCCAGCCGATGGTGAAGTCGGACAGGTGGTACATGATGAACAGCAGAACGATGGGTCCGCTCCACACCATCGTCCGGGCGGCGTAGTCCACCGCCGGCGGGTTGAAGACCCGGTACCTGACCGGGCGGCTGCTCCGATTTCGCAGCCAGAGCTGGACCGCCGCCAGAACATGGACCGCGACGCAGAAGAGCAGAACCGACCGGAAACTCCAGAGGACGAGCCTGTTGCTCTGCAGGAGCTCGGCGTAGTGGTTGAGGACCTCCGCTCCCTGATAGAGCTGCAAGTTGCCGATCATGTGGGCCGTCACGAACCCGAAGAGGATGATGCCGGTGACGGCCATCAAGATCTTCTTGCCGAGCGTCGAACCGTACAAACCTGTGATCAGTTTCATCGTCCGCGTTCAGCCTCCCGTCGAGAGTCGATGCGAATCACCGTTGGGCATGGTATCAGGAACGGAGAGCGGAAATTCAAGTGCCCGGATCACGATTCTGGTCGCGAGAGAAGCGTTCTCCTCCCTCTGCCTCTCCCTCTGCCTCCCCTCCTGACCGCGCTGCTCGGGCGACGCTGGGACGCCGGAGGCGGACCAGAAGGCCGCGACTGAAGGAAGCGTTTGCCGCGGGAGTGCCGGATGGTGCCAAAACGCAACGGCATCCTGCGGGCAGGACGCCCGCACCACGATGGGCGGCCAGGAAGGCCGCGGATGAAGCAAGCCGCGCCGATGGAAGATTTACGTCCCTGTGACCAACTGAGAGTTCATCTCGGTTATCATCGCCCTCCGGAGGACGCGCCCTTTGGATCGAATTGGA
>JAHECW010000066.1 GCA_024641545.1 Acidobacteriota bacterium | reverse complement strand
CAGGGTCTGGTGAATATGGGTCTGAGCGAGAACGAGCCGTACTCCTGGGTCGAGACCGACACCTTCCAAATGCTCAACCACCAGGTGAGCACCAGCGACGCGGCGCTGGCATGCGCCGACTGCCACGGCACGTCGGCCAGAATGGACCTGCAGGGCGAGCTCGGGTACGCCCTCAAGGGGCCGCAGTCCCAGGTCTGCACCCAGTGCCACGGTTCGAAGGACAGCAAGCCGTTCACCGAGATCCACAACAAACACGTCGTGGACAAACGCTACGACTGCTCGTGGTGTCACTCGTTCAGCCGACCGGAGCGGGGGCTGAGACTGCCCTAGACCCGGTCGCTCGAAGGTCAATCTCCGGGGCCGGCCCGCATGGGCCGGCCCCACTTTCGCTGCTCGGAGGCATCAATTCACCCGCTGCCGGGACCGCGATCGAAAGCGGAGGAAGGTCCATTCACCGATTGCGTGCATGGATGCTCAACCGCGCGAAGGCTCAGGTAGAATCCAGGCGGCGCACCCAACGGCCTCGTTTGATCGAGGCCTCGAGGCGACACTGATCATCCGGCTTTTTCAGCAGACGGACGGAGCCCATGGCCAAGAAAATAAGAGACACCACTGTTCAAGCGACACCAGAGGCTGCACCGTACTTGACGGCCTCCGGCTATCTCTCACCGACGCAGCTCGTCGGCTTCACCGCCCTCGCCATCTTCGTGGCCGAGGCCGTCATCATGTTCGTGATTCCGGTGCTCGGCCCGATCCCGGTGGCGTACGAGGCCATCCTCGACGCAGTGCTGTTGACGGTTCTGGCGGCCCCGTTCCTGTACTTCCTGTTGTTTCGTCCGATGGTCCTCCACATCAACGAACGAAAGGCCGCGGAAAGCGCCCTCCTGCACGTCAATGCGAACCTCGAGCATCGGGTCAAGGAGCGCACCCAGGAGCTCACCCGATCGAACAAGGCCCTCAACCAGGAGATCCAGGAACGGCGTGCGACCGAAGCCCGGATTCAACGGACCAATGATTTCGTCCAGCGGCTCATCGAGTCCGCTCCATGTTTGATGGCCACCGTCGATGCGAGCTCGCTGAGGTGCAACTACGTCAACGGAAGGATCGAGGATTTCCTCGGTCACTCGCCGGATGACATGGCGCGATCGGGAGGCACGCTCTTCGATTCGATCATCGCACCGGATTCGAAAGAGCTCTACACCACGATGATCCGCCGCGTCACCGAAGCGCCGCAGGGCGAGATCGCCCGCGACCGCTGCCGGTTCAAGAATGCGGACGGCGGTGAAGAGCCATTCAGAGTCGGCGTCGTCGTGGTCTCTCGGACCGCGATCGGCGAAGCCGAAGAAGTCCTGATCGTGGCAACTCCGGTGGACGACTGCTCCTGACCTGTCGGCTCTCGGGCTGTCTGACGGCGTTGTCGACGCGGTGGAGCGGCCGCTTCCCCGACCTCAGGCCCCCGGAATGAACCCCCCTTCAGTCGGTGTTGTCACGGTTGTCGCCGATTCGTCGCAACGACCTTGGGAGCCAGATGTCTGTTCGACCACCCAAAAAGCTCGGCACGTCGACGCCCGCCATCGAAGGCGCGGGAGTCCACCTCCGCCGAGCCTTCGGTTTCGGAGACACCCGCGACACCGATCCGTTCCTGCTCTTCGACGATTTTCGGAACGATGACCCGGAGCGCTACCGGGCCGGTTTCCCGTGGCACCCCCACCGCGGCATCGAGACCATCACCTACGTCCTTGCCGGCAACGTCGAGCACGGCGACAGCCTCGGCAACACCGGCAGCCTCGGCGCCGGTGACGTGCAGTGGATGACCGCGGGATCAGGCATCATCCACCAGGAAATGCCGCACGGGGATGAGCGGGGCCGGATGCACGGATTTCAGCTCTGGGCCAACCTGCCGTCGTCTCTCAAAATGACCGCTCCCCGATATCAGGACGTCAGGTCAGCCGACATCCCCGAAATCGTCGATGACGACGAAACCCGGGTCCGCGTCATCTGCGGCAACTTTCGGGGCGTTGCCGGACCGGTGGACGGAGTCGCGGCCGAGCCGCAATACCTCGATGTCCGGGTTCCGCCGCTGACCAGGAAACGCCTCCCGGTCGAAACCACGCGCCACGCCTTCGCGTATGTCTTCGCCGGTTCGGGCGTTTTCGCCAATGCCGGAGACCCGCGCCCGGTCGCAACCGAAAACCCGGGGATGGGCGAGGCCACGACGCTCTCGTCCGTCGCCGACCGCTCCCTTGTGATCTTCGATCGCGGCGATGAGGTCGTGATCGATTCCGGCGAGAACGGCATCCGCTTTCTACTGGTCTCGGGCACGCCCCTCGGGGAACCGGTGGCCTGGGCCGGACCCATCGTCATGAACACCGACGCCGAACTCAGACAGGCCTTTGCCGAGTACCGGAACGGGACCTTCCTCAAGCACAGGTGACCTCCGACCGGCGGCGGTGAAATCGTCAACCTGAACCGGATGAGGTCGCCACGGCAACCTGAACAACCTCGTATCCTCTCAGATCGGTGAAAATATTTCGGCTGAGCAACGTGTTACTGTTTGCACGTTGATCAGGCATGACTTCGCGCGAATGCTCGGGTCGTTGACACACGGCTCAGAGGGATGTCGAGGCACCGCGGTGTTTCTCGTCCTGGTCCTGGTGTTGCCGGCCGGCGTGCCGATCATGGTGAGCCAGGTTGACGCTCCGAGTGCTCCCAGCATGTGCAAGTGCGGATGCGGAAACCCCCAGGGCGCGTGCTGCTGTACCGCCCATCCCACGACGCTCCTGTCGATGAGCTGCACCGGAAAATCGGATCCCGATTCGAGCTCGACCCCGGGCAACCCCCTGCTCGGTCCGCCCGAACCGATCACGGTCCCGACGCCCGAGCCCTCCCCCAGTCGGCCGGCGCCGGTTCGAGTCGCGATGGCCGATGCCGGCCTTCGGCCTGAAACTCCCCCGCCAAGAGCCTGACCTCCCCGTTCGAACCCACAGTCACAGCAGAGAAGAACAGGACGGTTCGGCGCGTGCCGTCGACGGACGCGCGCCCTGGAGGATTCAAGATGTTTGCCCGAGCCCTATCGGTCCCTCGGTATCTCGCCGTGGGAGCACTGGCGTTCTATAGCCCCTTCGCCTTCGCTGCGGAGGTCACCGACCAAACCCAAGAACCCGAGAAACACGTGATATACGGCACATTGGAAGTGACCGCAGAGGCGATCCCGATTCCCGCTGTGACGATCGTCAGCGAGGAGGACGTCCGCTCGACCATACCGCTGGGAGACGGGTCCGAGGTCCTGCGCGATGTCACCGGCGCCGATCTCAGCCGCATGGGCGGCCACGGCCTCGAACCCTTTGTCCGCGGCCAGAGCCAGGGCGATCTCACCGTCCTTCTCGACGGCGCCACCGTCCACGGCGGCTGTCCGAACCGGATGGACCCGGCGACGTCCTATTCGACCACCGGCGCCACCGATCAGTTGGTCGTCATTCGCGGCGTCCAGACGCTGCAATATGGTCCCGGAGCGCCGGGGGGCACGGTGATCTACGACCGGAAGACCCCGGTCTTCGACGAGACGACGTGGAACCTGAGCGCCACGACCGGGGGTTCGACCTGGTCGGATGCACCGGACGTCGACGTCGATGCCGCCGTCGGCTTCGGCGACTGGAGCCTGCGCGCCCTCGGCACCTATCGAAACACCGGAAACTACGAAGACGGAAGCGGTGAAGAGGTCCGTTCCGCAGCCCGGAGTCTGGGCGCCACGCTCATGCTCGGATGGCGGCCGGATGCGGATACCGAACTCGAGCTCAGCTACGAGCAGTCGAAGACCGACGATGCGCTCTTTGCCGGCGCCGGCATGGACGCTCCCGAGAGCAGCGCCGACATCGTTCGCTTCCAAACCGAAAGAACCACCGCGCGCGGTCGCATGGGTTGGCGCGTCGATTCCTTCTACGACAGCGTCGACCACCTCATGGACAACTACTCGCTGCGGCCGCTGACCGCGCCGGCGGCCATGCGGGTTCCCTCCGACACCTCGACATGGGGTCTCCGCGGCCACCTCGAGTTCGGCCAGACGAATCCGATCCAGGTGGGCGTCACCATCGAGTCGGCCGACGCCGACGCGACCCGGTTCGCCGGCCCGAATTCCGACATGGTCACCACCGTCCAGTCCATTCTGTGGGCCGGGGTGAATCGCACCCAGACCGGCGCCTTTGTCGAGGGCGCCGTCGGGCTCGGGGCTGCAACCCGCTTCGTCTACGGCGCACGCGTCGACCGTTTCACCGCCGACGCGAGCCGCGCCGACGAGAAGACCATGGGCGGGATGGGCCCTGCGCCGCGCCAGCTCTGGATGATGTACACCGGCGACAACGGGGACTCCTGGTCGAGCACCGATGTCGGCGCCCTCGCCCGCATCGAGCACCGCATCGGCCGGTGGCAGCTCTTCGGGGGTCTGAGCCGCACCATCCGCGCCGCCGACGCCAGCGAACGGTTCCTCGGCGCCAACAGCTCGATGCCCCCCATGCGTTGGCTCGGCAACCCCGGTCTCGACGCGGCGAAGTACCACCAGATCGATCTCGGCGCCGGCTGGCGAGAAAACGGTTCGAACGCCAATTTGACCGTTTTCGCGGCCGATGTGGACGACTTCATCCTGCGTGACCGCGCCCACGGGCAGACGGGAATCCTCCAGAACGACAACGCCACGATCTACCGCAACGTCAGCGCCCGGCGCTACGGCGTCGAGGCCGACGCCACCTGGCAGCTGGCGTCGCCGTTCTTCCTCGCCGGCCGGCTGGCGTGGGTCTGGGCCGAGAACACCACCGACAGCCGTGCCATCGCCCAGACGCCGCCGGTGCACGGCAACTTCAGCGCCGGTTGGGCGCAGCCCCGCTGGTCCGCCACGGGAGTCGTCCGCTGGGCGGCGCAACAGAACCGGGTTGACGACAAC
Organism: Acidobacteriota bacterium; assembly: GCA_024641545.1. Taxonomy (GTDB): domain Bacteria; phylum Acidobacteriota; class Thermoanaerobaculia; order Thermoanaerobaculales; family Sulfomarinibacteraceae; genus JAHECW01. Next base: position 20,502 of record JAHECW010000066.1, on the reverse strand, counting down.
CCGATGACCGGCAGCGGCCTGGACGCGGGGCCCACGCCGGGCTGGGTCGTCCTGGATCTCGCCGCGAGCGTCGAAATCGGCGCCGGCTTCGGTCTTCAGGCCGGCGTCGCCAACGTCTTCGACCGGACCTACGCCAACCACCTCAACCGGGCCAGCGCCTTCGACCCGGCCGCGGTGCGGGTCAACGAACCCGGGAGAACCATCTGGCTTCGTGTGGCCTGGCGCGGGAACGGCTGATGCGGGATTCGACCGCAGGCCTCGGGTCGTTCGAAAGAACCGGCACAGCGCCCTACGGTTCCTCAAAGGACTGCGAAAGCGGTGGTCTCGCAGGGGACGCACGGGGTCGGCGATCGGCCGGCCGACCTCCGAAAAGGGCGGCCGCGAAGTGATATTTTGATCTCGATGGACCAGTCCCTGAGCGACGGCCAGGTCGACGCCTATCTCGGCCGTGTCGGGTTGCCGGGCGCCCCGGCAACCGACGTCGACGGCCTGCATCGACTCCACACCGCGCAGCTCTTCACCATCCCCTTCGAGAACTTCGATGTTCTCGAAGGGCGTGGGGTCGATCTCGAGCCCGACGCGGTCTTCGACAAGCTGGTCGCGAGCCGGCGCGGCGGCTACTGCTTCGAGCTCAACGGCCTCATGCTGCGGGTCCTACGCACTCTGGGCTTCGATGCCCGCGCACTCCTCGCACGGGTCCATCTCACCGATCCGCCGAGCGGCAGGACCCATCAGCTCAACCTCGTCCGGTTTGGTTCCGATCTCTGGGTCATCGATGTCGGTTTCGGCGGAGGCGGGCCGCGCGCTCCCCTCCCGCTCCGCGAAGGGACGACCGATTGCGGCGCCGCGTCCTTCGAACTCAGCCGATGCGAACCCTGGGGTTGGATGCTCAGAACGTTCGAGTCGGGCGAGTGGAGATCGAGCTACAGCTTCGACATGGGACACGTCACCGGCGCGGACATCGAGGTCGGAAATCACTACACCTCGACCTCGCCGAAGACCCATTTCACCCAACTCGCCACCGTCAGCCTTCCGACCCCGGAAGGTCGAATCAGCCTGCGCGACCGGGAGTTCACCGAGGCTGACGCATCCGGCCTGAGGACTCGACGGATCGCTCCCGGTCGTTATCTCGAATTTCTCCGGGACACCTTCGACATCGAGCTGCCGGAGCTCCCGCGCACGATTCGGTGAAGGGAGACGTCGTCGAACTGCAGGGGCAGGAGGCCACCGGCGACCGTTCCCGGGTCGGTGTCGCCGCCGCCGATCGGCTCGCCGAGCGTCGTTCCGCCGGCCCAGCTTCCGCCTGACTGTCCGAAAACGGGCACCTGTCATCCATATCCGGACAGTCTCGACCGCCCGGGATGCGCCCGAGTCGACATCGATCCCGTGGCACGGATCTTGCGTTTCGCGCCATCGTCGGAAACTCTGCCGTAGGAGCAATCGAGATGGATCTGATCCGCCATGACCTGCTTCTCGCGACCCGTTCGTTGGCGCGACGACCCGGCCTCACGGCCGCAGCGGTGCTCACCCTGAGCCTCGGCGTGGGCGCCGCCACATCGATCTTCAGCGTCCTCTACGGCGTCGTCATCCGTCCCCTGCCCTATCACCGGCCTGAAGAGTTGGTCCGGTTGTTCACCGTCGGCAGCAACCGCGGGCGCGCGCCCTGGGCCGGCGCCAACTACGTCGATTTCGAACAACAGTCTTCGGTCTACGAAACCATCGCGGGCTTCCAGTATGCCGATTTCCAGATGCGCGCCGATGGTTTTCCCATCAAGGTCACCGGTGCAACGGTCACCGCGGACTTCTTCGACGTCTTCGGCATTCTGCCGGTCGAGGGGCGAACGTTTCTCGCCGCCGACGCCGCAGGCGATTCTGAACAGGCCGCCTTGCTGCGCCACGGTTTCTGGCAGACCCAGTTCGCCGGCAAGCCGGTGCTCGGCCAGAGCATCGATATCAACGACCGAAGCTACCGGGTGGTCGGCGTCATGCCGCCCGACTTCGCCTACCCCCTCGGCGCCGATGTCTGGGTCGCCTCGCGGTACCGCGTCCCGGAACCTTCCCGCAGCTCCGGCGACGACCCGGCGATCGATCGCTCCAACCGGTATTTTCACGCCGTCGCACGGCTCAAACCGGGGAAGACTCTCGATGACGCCCGAGCCGAAGGCAGCGCCGTCATCGCGCGATTGGCGGAGCAATACCCCGAGTCCGAACGCGGCCTCGTCTTCGAGGCGACGAGCCTTCACGAGTCCGTCACCGGGACGATCCGGCCGCTGTTGACGGTGCTCTTCGGGGCCGTCGGCCTGGTTCTTCTGATCGCCTGCGCCAACGTCTCCAACCTCCTGCTCGCCCAGGCCATGAGCCGCACCCACGAGATCGCGATCCGCACCGCCCTCGGCGCCGGCCGGCTGCGACTGATCCGGCAAGTCCTCGTCGAATCCACCCTGCTCGGGATTGCCGGAGGGATTGGGGGGGTCCTGCTCAGCTATTGGGGCACCAGCGCGCTGGTTTCGGTGGCAGCGCAGGGGGTACCCCGCGCCGGCGACGTTTCGGTCAATCTTCCGGTCCTGCTCTTCGCGCTCTCGACGTCGATCCTGTGCGGACTCATCTTCGGTCTCCTCCCCGCCCTGTGGTTGAGCAGTCGCGATCCGGCGCGGGCGCTGCTCGGCGCCGGAGGCCGCGTTCTCTCCGGATCCGGCTACGCCAGACTTCGCGCCGCCCTGGTGACGATCGAGATTTCGGTCTCTCTCGCCCTGCTCGTCGGCGCCGGCCTGCTGGTGCGGACGTACTCGGTGCTGAGCCGCACCGACCCCGGATTCTCGGCCACGAACCTGCTCACCGCCGACGTCTGGCTGGCCTCGGGCAGCGAGCTCACCGATGACGAGATCCGCGCGTTTCAGAGCGAAGTCCTCGAACGGAGCCGCGCCCTCCCGGGCGTCGTCGACGCGGGCGCGGTGCTCAGCCTCCCGATCGGCGTCGGCATCTCCGCCCGCACCGCGTATTCGGTCGAGGGGACGGTCGTCGAGCGAGGCACGGAACCTACCGCCGGACTCCAGGCCGCGAGCCCGGGTTACTTCGAGACCATCGGCATTCCGGTCCTGCGCGGTCGCGGTTTCAACGCCGACGACCGGGCCGACAGCACGCCGGTCGCCGTCGTCAGCGAGGCCTTTGCCAGGGAGATCCTTGCCGACGAAAATCCGATCGGCAGACGCATCGGTAACGGCAACCCGGAGGACGAAGGTTTTCAATGGCTCACGGTCGTGGGAGTGGTGGGCAACACGAGGTACGACGGAATCGATGACCAACCACGTTCCGAGGCTTATCTCCCTTTCGCGCAGGCGCCGTGGCCATATATGACTCTGGTGCTGAAATCGGCTGTGGATCCTCTGACCCTCGCCGATCCCCTGCGCCGGATGGTGATGGAGGTGAACCCGGATCAGCCGGTTTCCGGAATCGCGACCATGGAACAGCACATGGAAGAATCGTTGGCGAGACGCCGGAACAGCGCCCGGCTGGTGAGCATCTTCGCCTGTCTGGCCCTGGTTCTGGCCGCGATCGGACTCTACGGTGTCATGAGCTTCTCCGTCGCCAGTCGGACCCGTGAGATCGGTATCCGGATGGCGGTCGGGGCCGATACGAGGGCGATCATCAAACTGATCCTCGGCGACGGCGGCAGGCTGCTGACCGGCGGGCTCGCGGCCGGAGCGGTCTGCGCGCTGGTGCTCGGCCGGTTCATTCGCGGGCTCCTCTATGGAGTCCCCCCCACCGACCCCCGGATCTTCGCGATCGCGGCCGGAGTCCTGGCCGCCGCGGCTCTCCTGGCAATGCTCGTGCCGGCCCGCAGAGCCGCGCGGGTCGAACCCGCGAACTCCCTACGATCCCTGTAATGCGTTGAGCGCCCCGCCCATCGTGAGCGATCGCCCGATGATCGTTACGTCCGACGTCGGGTGGATGTCGGCGTCACAAGATCCACGGTCATCTTGGAAGTCTCCTCGTCGTGATTGTAACGAGCGGGCGTAAAGAGCACGTGATTGACCCCGGCTTCTTCGCGTTGAAAGATCCTGATCCGAGATCCGACCCGCCACGGGCGCCGCAGCCGGTTCGAATTGTGTGATCTGTATCACGTTGTCTCATGATTGTCTCAAGGCTACTGAGACATTCACTGTGCGGCTCCGATGATCTTAAATGTCTCTTTTTAAAACGCTTATTTCGTCAAGTTCAAGCTGAAATCAACTCTATCGCAGTTCCGACTGGGTGTTTGAGACACAGTCGAATGAGTCGCGATCTCATCAATTCATTGAATCGGAAGAGTTAACCCCTTAAAAAAACAACAGTTTATTTTGAGTTCCCCAAGGAAACGGGCAAGGTGGCACGAGGCTTGCTTGTAACAGGGCGATTCGTCTTACAAGTGCACAACGGTTGCGACTGCCCATGGGGGGATTTCTCAATCGATGTGGCAAATGAGGAAGAGGAGGATTCATGAACAGACAGAGAACCCTGGCGATCGCCCTGACCTGCGCGGCGATCGTCTTCGTTCTGGCCCCACCGGCTTCTGCGCAGGTGGCGCAGACGCCATTGGACCCGGCGGGCATTCCAAAGTTCGTCAACAACCTGCCGATGCTCAAGTTCGCGCCGGACAAGAACGGCAACTGGAAGGGCGACATGCCGGTGGTGCTCGGGACCGCTCCGATCACCCTCAGCATCTGTGAGTTCCAGGCCCAGATCCTGCCGACCGGTACCACCGACACGGTCACGGGCGCACCCGTCCCGACCGCAACCTGGGTCTGGGGCTACCAGCTCGGCGACATTTGCCAACCGTTCCCCAAGCACTCGTACATCGGGCCCGTGGTCGCCGCCGAACGCGGCACCCCGACCCAGATGACCTTCATCAACCAGCTCGGCAACTCCTGGAACAGCAACGTCCTGGCTTACACCCAGAACACCGATCAGACCATGCACTGGGCCGACCCGCTCAACGCCGAGTTCAACCAGTGCGCGAAGAACCTGTCCATGTTCGGCGGGGCCCCGGTCGGCGAGTGTGCGAACAACTACATGGGTCCGATCGCAGCCGCAGTCCACCTGCACGGCGGCGAGATCCCGCCGAACCTCGACGGCGGGCCGGACTCCTGGTTCACCTTCGACGGCGCCTATCGCGGTCACGGCTACTACACCCGAGAGATCGACGATATCTCGGCGATCACGCTACCCAACTCCGACTTCCCGGCCGGAAGTCTGGTGAAGAACCGGGTGGACGAAGCCTACTACCGGAGCGAGGGCGCTACATGGACCGCCGACGCCCCCATCAACCGGACAACCTACGTCTACCCCAACACCCAGGAGGCGGCCAACATCTGGTTCCACGACCACGTCCTCGGCATGACCCGGCTCAACGTCTACGCCGGGATCGCCGGCGCCTACATCATCACCGATCCCGGTGCGACCAATCCCGATCTCGGACCGGTGACCGATCTCGTGCCGCTGGTCATCCAGGACCGGATGTTCGACACCAATGGCCAGCTCTATCTGTCCGGTCCCGGCGGCAACACCACCATCGAGCGCCCCTACTGGGTCGCCGAGTTCATCGGCGACGTGGCGGTGGTCAACGGCGCCGCGTGGCCGAAGATGAAGGTCGAGCCCAAGCGCTACCGCTTCCTCTTCCTCAACGGCTCCAACTCGGTGGGCTACAACCTGCAGATCGCGACGCCCGGCGTTGTGGACCCGGCGACCGGGGCGTTCATCTACGGCGCCAAGGGCCCGGACATGTGGGTCATCGGCACCGACGGCGGCTACCTCGACGCCCCGGCGAAGGCCTTCGAGCCCGGCTTCAACCCGCAGGACCCGGCCTACCCGGGCCCGATCGTCGGCGACAAGTTGGTGCTGCTCCCGGGCGAGCGCTACGAGGTCATCATCGACTTCACCAACTACGCCGGTCAGATCCTCGAGATGCAGAACGACGCCTGGAACCCCTACCCCTTCGGCGATGCGCCGCCGATTTCGCAGATCATGCAGTTCGAGGTCAAGGGCAAGGCGAAGACCCCGGGGGTCGCCTACGACCCGACAACCGGAGCGAGCCCGCGCGCCGGCGAGGCCATCGTCGATCTCGGCCCGCTCGCCACGAACCCGGACGTCTATCGCCAGCTCACCCTCAACGAGGTTGCGAGCCCGATCACTGACGTGCCCCTCGAGGCGCTGCTCAACAACTCCAAGTGGGACGGCATGCAGGTTGACGAGAGCGTGCATCCCCACTCGATCACCGACCGCGGCGACTTCACCCAGTCCGGTGACTACAGCGTTCCCACCTGGTACTCCGAGATGCCCGAGGAGGGCTCGATGGAGGTCTGGGACGTCATCAACATCACCGCCGACGCCCACCCGATCCACCTCCATCTCGTCCAGTTCCAGATCCTCGAGCGGATTCCTTTCGATGACGTCGCTTACTTCGACGCCTACGCGGCGTCGTTCCCCGGCGGGAGCTACCTCCCCGGCTATGGACCCCCGATGGACTACAACTCCCCCAACACGGCGGGCGCCGTCGGCGGCAACCCGGATCCGTTCGGGTTCGAGATCGCCAGCTCGGCGCGCGGACCGCGCCGCGGTCCCGCCGCCCACGAGGCCGGTTGGAAGGACACCGCGGTCATGTACCCCGGCGAGGTGACGCGGATCGCTGTGCGCTTCGCGCCAACCGATGTCGCGGCCGACGCGCCGGGTCCGCTCGGCTATCCTTTCGACCCCGACGACGGCCACGGCTATGTCTGGCACTGCCACATCCTCGACCACGAGGACAACGAGATGATGCGTCCCACCGAGGTTCTGACCAACCCCGACTTCACGGGCAGAACCTTCGCCCAGGGCAGCGATTACTGATCACGGTTTCACGGCCGACAACCCCGGGGAGGGCCGTCTATGCGGCCCTCCCCGTTTTCCGAAGACCGTGTCATCTAATCACCGATCAATCACATTCTGCTTTGATCAACTTGAGACACAGTCCAATATAAAATCCACGTCAATGAGAGAATGGGACCATGCAACGCCGCAGCCTGATCATCGTAGTTGTCATCATCTCGGCGGCCGCTTTCGGCGCCGGCTATCTGATCTCGCCCGGTGCGAACAGTGTCGGTGGCGGAGGCAGCGGCGAGCGTGAAGTCCTCTACTACGTCGATCCCATGAACCCGTCCTTCCGCTCGCCGGAGCCCGGCACCGCTCCATGCGGGATGGCCCTCGAGCCGGTCTACGCAAACGGGCAGGGCGGCGATTCCGACCAGCGCGGCGTGATCAACGTCCGTGCAGATCGGCAGCAGCTGATCGGGGTGAAGACGAGTATCGCAGTCCATGCGACGGTGCCGCACGAGCTTCGGCTCCTGGGGACCGTCGCGGTCGACGAGACCCGCCTCTACGACATCAGCTCGATCACCGAGGGGTGGATCCGCGAGGTGACCGATGCCACAACCGGGTCCTTCGTCCGCAAGTCCGAGGTCCTCGCCAGGTATTACAGTCAGAGCGCCTACAATCCGCAGCAGGCCTTCATCTACGCGCTCAACAACATGGAACGGCAGAGCACGACCGGACAGCGCTCGCCCGACCAGGGGCTGGTCTTCGAGAAGAACATCCTCAACACCACCCAGGCGCTGCTCAACGTCGGCATGACCCAGGAGCAGATCGACAACATCAAACGGTCCCGCAAGGAAGAGCTCCTGGTAGAAGTCCGCTCGCCGGCCGACGGCTTCATCCTCGAGCGCAACGTCTTTCTCGGCGGCGCCTTCAAACCCACGATGACGCTCTACACCGTCGCTGATCTCAGCGTGGTCTGGATCCTCGCCGATGCTTTCGAGACCGACGAGCAGTTTCTCAAGCCGGGGGTAAAGGCGATGATCAGCCACCCGGCGCTGGATCACGATCTCGAAGCGGTCGTCGCCGATGTCCTTCCCGAGTTCAACTCGGCCACCCGCACCCTCAAGGTCCGGCTCGAGGTTCGTAACCCGGGCTTCCAGCTCCGCCCCGGGATGTTCGTCGATGTCGTCCGTCAGGTGGAGCTCGGCCCGGCTTTGACCGTGCCGCGCGCCGCGGTGCTCGACTCGGGCAGCCGGCAGATGGTCTTCATCGACCAGGGCGAAGGCAACCTCGAAGCCCGCAGGGTCACCACCGGGTGGCGCTACGGAGATCGAGTGGAGATCCTCAAAGGACTCAAGGAAGGCGACGAGGTCGTCACCTCGGGCAATTTCCTCTTGGATTCCGAAAGCCGGATGCGATCGGCGGGAGGCGATCCCCTGACCGAGGTCTCCATCGACCCAATCTGCGGGATGGAGGTCGAGCACGCCCGGGCCGAGGCCAACGGGCTGACCAGCGAATTCGGCGGCGCGACCATCTACTTCTGCAACCCCAACTGCAAGAAGACCTTTGACGCCGATCCCGACGCCCACCCGGTGCCGACGACATGATCGACCGCATCATCGATTTTTCCGTCCGCAACAAGCTGGCGGTCTTCGCGGTGGTCTCGCTCGCCGCCATCGCCGGCTGGTGGTCCATGCACCGCGTGCCGCTCGATGCCATCCCCGATCTCTCGGACACCCAGGTCATCATCTACTCGCGCTGGAACCAGTCGCCCGACATCATCGAGGACCAGGTCACTTACCCCATCGTCAGCGCCATGACCGGCGCACCGGGGGTTCGCGCGGTGCGCGGAATCTCGGACTTCGGATTCTCCTTCGTCTATGTCATCTTCGAGGACGGGACCGATCTCTACTGGGCCCGATCGCGGACGCTGGAGTACCTCTCACCGGTGCTGCAACAGCTCCCGGACGGGGTGCAGACCGAGCTCGGCCCCGACGCCATCGGCCTCGGCTGGATCTACCAGTACGCCCTGGTCGACACCACGGGCAACCAGAGCCTGGCCGATCTTCGGACCTACCAGGACTGGTATCTCCGCTACTACCTCGAGTCGGTGCCCGGGGTCGCCGAGGTGGCGACGGTGGGCGGCCACCAGAAGCAATACCAGGTCACTGTCGACCCCAACAAGCTCCGCGGCTACGGCATCGGAATCCAGCAGGTGGTCGAGGCCGTGCGCGACGGCAGCGCCGAGGTCGGCGGCCGGCTCATGGAGTTCGGCGGCACCGAGTACATGGTGCGCGGCCACGGCTACGCCGAGTCCATCGAGGACTTCGAGGAAATCGTCGTCGGCCGCAGCGAGCTCGGCTCGCCGATCCGGGTCAAGGACCTCGGCGAGGTCACCGAGGGCCCCGACATCCGGCGTGGAATCGCCGAGCTCGGCGGCGAGGGCGAGGTCGTCCAGGGCATCGTGATCATGCGCCACCAGCAGAACGCCCTCGAGGTCATCGAGGCGGTCGAGAAGAAGCTCGACGAGATCGCCCCCGGCCTCCCCGAGGGCGTCGAGATCGTCGTCGGCTACGACCGCGCCGACCTCATCCACCGTTCGGTGGACAACCTGGAGCGAACCATCATCGAGGTCATCCTGACCCTGTGCTTCGTGATCCTGCTCTTCTTGTGGCACGTGCCGAGCGCGGTCATCCCCATCGTCACGATTCCATTGGCGGTGCTGATCTCCTTCGTTCCCTTCGAGGGCATGGGTCTGACCGCCAACATCATGTCGTTGGGGGGGATCGCCATCGCCATCGGCGCCCTCGGCGACGCCGCCATCGTCGTCGTCGAGCAGACCCACAAGAAGCTCGAGGAGTGGGAGCGAAACGGTCGGCCGGGCGACCCCAAGCCCCTGGTCCAGAAGGCCATCAGCCAGGTCGCCAGCACCTCCTTCTTCACCCTTCTGGTCATCGGCGTCTCGTTCCTGCCGGTGCTCGCCCTCGAGGCCGAGGAGGGCCGGCTCTTCAAACCACTGGCCTACACCAAGACCCTGGCCATGGTGGTGGCGGCGGTGCTCGCCATCACCCTCGACCCGGCGCTGCGGATGCTGCTGACGAGGATCGACCCCTACAACTTCAGACCGGCCTGGCTGTGCCGGCTGGTCAACAAGATCTGGGTCGGTAAGATCCGCGACGAGAACGACCACCCCATCAGCCGCTTCCTGATTGCCCTCTACGCCCCGGTCGCCGCCTGGGCGCTGCGCCGCAAGTGGTGGGTCATCGCCGGCGCGCTGATGATGATCATCGCCACAGTGCCGGTCTTCCTCGGTCTCGGTTCCGAGTTCATGCCTCCCCTCGAGGAGGGGTCGCTGATGTACATGCCGACCACCATGCCGGGGATCTCCATCACCGAGGCCAACCACCTCCTCCAGATCACCGACCGGATCATCGCGGCGTTCCCCGAGGTCGACACCGTCCTCGGCAAAATCGGCCGCGCCGACACCTCCACCGATCCGGCGCCGCTGTCCATGATCGAGACCGTGGTCACCCTCAAGCCCAAATCCGAGTGGCGAAAATCCGACACCTGGTACTCATCGTGGTCGCCGGAGTGGCTCAAGGGCGTCTTCCGGAGGATCACTCCCGACCACATCTCGCAGGACCAACTCATCGACGAGATGAACGAGGCCCTGCGGCTGCCGGGTCTGTCCAACGCCTGGACCATGCCCATCAAGGGCCGCATGGACATGATCGCCACCGGGATCCGGACACCGGTGGGGCTCAAGATCTCGGGCGCCGACCTCGAGATCATCGAGGAGATCGCGGTGGAGGTCGAGGAACAGCTCAAGACCGTTCCCGGCGCCCGCAGCGTCTACGCCGAACGCACCGCCGGCGGCTACTTCCTCGATGTCGACTGGAACCGCAAGGAGCTCGCCCGCTACGGGATCAGCGTCCGCGAAGCGCAGAACGTCCTGGCGGCCGCGGTGGGCGGCGAGAACATCACCACCACCATCGAGGGCCGCGAGCGCTTCGCGGTCAACGTCCGCTACTACCCCGACTACCGCGCCGACATCCACTCGGTCGGCCGGATCCTGGTCCCCGTGGGCGCCGACCAGCGCCAGGTCGCCCTCGACCAGCTGGCCGAGATCTCGATCAGCAGCGGACCCGGGATGATCCGCAACGACGACGGGCTCACGACGGGCTACGTCTATGTCGACCTCGCCAAGCGGGATCCGGAGAGTTTCGTCGAAGAGGCCGATGCCGTCCTGCGCGGGAACGTGGACCTCCCGCCCGGCTACGCCATCAGCTGGAGCGGCCAGTACGAAGCCATGGAACGGGTCGAGGAGAAGCTCGAGGTCGTGCTGCCGGTGACCATCGTCCTGATCCTGCTGCTGCTCTATCTGAACACCAAGTCGGCGGTCAAGACCATGATCGTCATCCTGGCGGTGCCGTTCTCCGCCATCGGCGCGGTCTGGCTGCTCCACTTTCTCGGCTACAACATGAGCGTCGGCGTCTGGGTCGGCCTCATCGCCCTGCTCGGCGTCGACGCCGAAACCGGCGTCTTCATGCTGCTCTATCTCGATCTCGCCTACGACAAGGCGAAGGAGGAGGGCAAACTGCGCAATCTGACCGAGCTCCGCGCCGCCATCATGGAGGGCGCGGTCCACCGGTTGCGGCCCAAGTTCATGACCGTGATGACGACCTTCCTCGCCCTCGTGCCCATCATGTGGTCCATGGGCGCCGGCGCCGACACCATGAAGCGGATCGCCGCGCCCATGATCGGTGGGATCTTCACTTCGTTCCTGCTCGAGCTCCTGGTCTACCCGGGGATCTATGAGATCTGGAAGTGGAACTTCGTTCTCAAGCGGGGCAAGGCCGGCTGAGACCGGAGACCGCACCGGAGCCGACCGACCGCACCGGCGCCCCGGTCCGGGTCGATCGCCGGTGTCCGCGGTTACGGCGAGGTGGCGCTCCAGAGGGTCGTGTCCCCCGACTCGAAGCCGTCGGCGAAGAGCGGCGGTTCGCCGGTGTTGTAGAAGACCCAGATCGAGGTGTCGCCCGAGTTGCCGACGACGAGGTCGGGGAGCCCGTCGCCGTTGATGTCGCCGAACGCAATCGCCGTGCCGACGTGCGGCGAATCGAAGGTCCACGACGGCACGCTGTCGAGGACGCCGGCGCGGTTGAGGTAGATGTGCGCCTGCCCGTTCGAGAAGTGGACCTCGGCGAGATCGGGGTCGCCGTCGAGGTCGATGTCCTCCCACCTGAGGTCGGAGTGGCCGAAGTAGGTCGCGGCCGACGTCCAGGTCACTGCCAGACTGCCGGCAGTGTTGGTCCAGAGCTGGGTCGGGTCGTGGCCGAGGGCGAGATCTGGGTCGTTGTCGCCGTCGACATCCGCCCAGCCGACCCCCTTGTCGGTATCGGTGGTGCCGGTGGTCCAGTTCGGGGTGGGCTCCAGGGTACCCATGTTGTTCCTGTAGACGCCGCTCGAGAAGTTCGCCCACTTGGAGACCGCAAGGTCCTCCCAGCCGTCGCCGTCGAGATCGCCCCAAGAGAGGAAGTTCTGGATCGAAATTTCGGCCGACAGCCACGCCGGAGTCGTGGCGAGCGCGCCGGCGTTGTTGAGATAGAGCACCATGGGCCGGTACGGGTCGGCCGAGGAGTTGCCCTGGTTGGCGGTGGCGACGTCGATGTCGCCGTCGTGGTCGAAGTCGAAGGGCATGGCGTAGTTGGTCCACGACACATCGCCGGCGAACCAGGTCGGGGTCGTGCTCGGGCCGGTCGCCGAACCGAAGTAGATCACCGACGGCGCCATTTCGAAACCGCCGTTGGCGGCAAAGACATCCGGGAAGGGGTCGTCGTTGATGAGCGCCACCTGGATGTCGCCGGTGGAGCGTTCGTCCGCCGACACCCACGACGGCGTCGCTTCGAGCTCGGCGCCGGTGTTGAGGTAGATCAGGTTCTGCCAGTCGTCGTAGGGCGGGAATGACTGCGAGCTGTAGCAACCGACGACCAGGTCGTTGTCGCCGTCGCCGTCGACATCGGCGACCGCGAGACCGCCGACCTGAACCCGCAGCGAGCTCGTCCAGTCCGCGATCAGCGGGTAGGGGACATCAACGCTCCGACGCCAGCCCGACGGAGCTTCTCCCGTTCGGAGCTCGACGCGATCGAGGCCGTCGTCGGAGATCTCGACCCGCTCGGCGGCGCCTGTCGCCAGCGCCGCAGTTGCGATCGTCATTGCAAGACCCATCAACCGGATGTGTCGCATCGCGAAGCCTCCTCCCGGTTCGCAAGCGAAGGTAGCACACGGCGGCAAAGAACACGGCCACCCGCGTCGGGGTGGCCGTGTGGGTCCGTCGGAATCCGCGGATCCTACTCGATGCTGAAGCTCATGAGCTCGACCGGCAGGAGCGGCTGGGACAGCTGGACAACGAGCACGTCGACGATGGCGTTGACCTCGGCCGCTGAGGTGTTGACGAAGTCCCAGGCGAGGTAGATCCCACGATAGGTCTCGGCGCCCACGGTACGTTCGATGAAGGTCCCGGCGGCGTTGGTCGACGGCGCGACGAAGATCACCGATCCGTTGGTCCCGGTGATGGTGAAGTCATCCGGGTAGGGGTCCGCGGAGATGTCGGGGTTGATCCCGGCCATGATCCCCTGACCCGTCAACACGCCGTCCGAACCCGAGTCCGAGACGTAGGTGGACTCGAAATACGTCGTGTACATCGGGTAGACCCCGCTGCCATAGCTGTATCCGAAGTCGTTGTCGGCGATCAGCAGGTTGCCGCCGGCATCCATGACGGCCATGCACCAGGTCTGTTCCGCCCCGCTCGAGGCGACTCCCATGTAAAAGGTCGCGTTGTAGGTGTTCCTGACGTCGTTCGCCGTCAGCGCAACCGCAGCCGAGCTGGTGACCCTGTCAAAGGTGTGGCCGAAACCCGTCAGCGCCGCCTCGATCGTGGCGCAACTGGTTGAATTTGCGCCGCCGTCGTTGACGATCAGAAAGTGGTCCGCCGAGGCGGGAATCGCCGCGATCAGGGTCACGATCACGGCCAGCACGATGGGACTCAGTTTCGCTGCTTTCATCTCGCTCCTCCAAAGAAAATGATGAGAATCACCCTCTAAATCATAGCGACAACACCAACGGATGTCCATCATACTAAACAATTTAAACCAGGAATCAATACCATGAAGATTCAAAATCCCGGCACGGTCTGACCTCCAGGAAAGACCAGTGCCTCATCCACTGAAGCCTCCCGAACCTGACAACGACGGAATCGTGGTTTAAATTGAGATTCCTTCTCTAAAAATGATACAATCCAGCCCGACGCGAGAAACAGCAGCATCGGAATGGCCATTGAAGGAGCGAATCGACCGCTCCTCCTTCGCCGATGGGAGAACGTGATGATCGGTCAGACGCTGGCGAACTACAAGATCCTGGACAAGCTCGGCGAGGGCGGGATGGGCGAGGTCTGGCGCGCCCAGGACACGACCCTCGGCCGCGAGGTCGCCATCAAGGTGCTGCCCGAGGCCTTCACCGCCGACGCCGAGCGGCTCGCCCGCTTCGAGCGCGAAGCGCGGGTGCTCGCGTCCTTCAACCACCCCCGGATCGCCGGCATCTACGGCCTCGAGGACGTCGACGGCCGCAAGCTGCTGGTCATGCAGATGGCCGAGGGAGAAACCCTGGCCGAGCGCATCGACCGCGGTCCGATCGCGCCGGTTGCGGCGCTCAAGATCGCGGCGCAGATCGCCGAGGGTCTCGAGGCCGCCCACGACAAGGGCATCATCCACCGCGACCTCAAACCGGCCAACATCACGGTCACCGCCGATGGTCGGGTGACGATCCTCGACTTCGGCCTCGCCAAGGCGCTCGAGACCTCGGACGCCGCCTCGGGATCCGGGCCGCAGGGGATCTCCCTGTCGCCGACCCTGACCGCGGGGATGACCACCATGGGGGTGCTGCTCGGCACCGCCGCGTACATGAGCCCCGAGCAGGCGCGCGGCGAGAGCGCGGATCGGCGCGCCGACATCTGGTCCTTCGGCATCGTCCTCATGGAGATGCTCACCGGCAACCGGGTCTATGCCGGCCGGACCGTCTCGGACACCTTGGCCGGGGTGCTCGCCAGGGAACCGGAATGGGACAAGCTCCCGGAAGGCACGCCGGCACGGGTTCGCAGCCTTCTCGAACGCTGCCTCGAGAAGGAGGTCTCGCAGCGCCTGCAGGCCATCGGCGAGGCGCGGATCGCCATCGAACGATTCCTCGAGGACCCGACCGCGGACGAGATCTCAGCCGCATCCGCCGCCGCTCCCCCGTCCGCCGTCAAGCGCGTCGTGCCCTGGGCCGTCGCCGGCATCCTGGCGGCGGCGTTGGCCGGCGCCGCCCTCCTCTGGCCGCGAGGTGGTGTCGACGAACCCACCATGCGGCTCGAGGTCAAGGTCTCGAAGGACCCGCTCTTCGTCGATCTCGGGGCGTCGGTGGAGCTCTCGCCCGACGGCCGCAAGATCGTCTACACCACCGACGGCGATGACGGCCGGACGCTTTCGGTCCGCGCCCTCGACCAGCTCGAAGGAACGCCGCTGGTGACCGGCAACTCGCAGACCCAGCCCTATCACCCGTTCTTTTCCCCCGACGGACAGTGGGTCGGTTTCGTCACGCCGGTGGAGCTCAAAAAGGTCCCCATCACCGGCGGCACCCCCATTGCGCTGTGCAAGGTCAACCGGAGCCGCGGCGCGAGTTGGGGACCGGACAACACCATCGTCTTCACGCCGAATCGGAGCAGCGGTCTGTTCAAAGTCTCCGCCGCCGGGGGCGAACCCGTCCCGCTCACCACGCTCGACGCCGACAGCGACGAAGCCGCACATTTCTGGCCGCAGGTGGTCCCGGGCGGCAAAGCGATCTTCACCGTCCTGCACCAGGGCTCCGGCGTCGCCGACGACGGGGTCATCGAGTCGGTGGATCTCAAGACCGGCGAGCGCAAGGTCCTCCATCGCGGCGGCGCCTACGGCCGCTGGGTCCCGTCCGGCCACCTCGTCTATGTCCGCGAGAACACCCTCTTCGCCATGCCCTTCGACATCGACCGGATGGAGGCGACGGGTTCGCCCTCCCCGATGGTCCAGGGCGTGACCGCCAACAGCGGCAACGGCGGCTCGCAGATCAGCTTCTCGCAGAACGGAACTCTGGCCTACGTCAGCGGCGTCATCGGCGTGCCGGAGTACCCGGTGATGAAAATGAACCGTCAGGGCGTGACCTCAGCGCTGTGGAACCAACCGGGAACCTACGCCAACCCCAAGCTCTCCCCTGACGGCCGCCGGTTGTCGCTCACGGTCCTGCGCGACGGAAACTGGGATGTCTGGGTCTACGATCTGGAACGCGAGGTGGCGACCCGCCTCACCTTCAACGAGGGCTACGACGGCGACCAGGTCTGGTCGCCGGACGGAAGGTATCTCGCCTACTCTTCGGATGAAGGCGGGACCGAGAATCCATACCGCAAACGGGCGGACGGATCTGGCGAGCCCGAGCTCCTGGCCAAGATCCCGCACGCGTTTTGGGCCACGTCCTGGTCGCCCGACGGCAAGTGGCTTCTCGGTGAGGTCCAAGCCGAAACCTTCGATATCTGGGCGGTTCCGACCGACGGCGAGGGCGAGCCGGTTCAGTACCTGGCCACCCAGTTCTTCGAACGCTTTCCGTCGATCTCCCCCGACGGCACCTGGGTCGCATACATGTCCGACGAGTCCGGCCAGCCGGAGATCTATGTCCGACCTTTTCCCGCGGCGGCGGGTAAATGGCAGGTCTCCGACGGCGGCGGCAGCTGGCCGACGTGGTCGCGCGACGGCTCTGAGATCATCTACCGGAGCCAGGATGGTTTGATGGCGGCGCCGGTTTCCACCGACGACGGGACCTTCCGCGCCGGCCGGCCGCAGCAGCTCGCGCAAGGGGGGTTCTCCGGCGACCAGGTCGGGATCGCCGTCAGCGGTTCGATCTTCTCGGACTTCGACCCCATGCTCGATGGCGACAGCTTCGTGGTTCTCCTCGGCGGCGAAAGCAAGGGGCTCCAGAGCCACGTCACCCTGGTCACCAAGTGGTTCGACGTTCTCAAGGAGAACCTGCCGGGCGACTAGGAAAGCGCGCCGGGCTCTCCGCCACCCCTGTGCACCGCCAGACCGCGGGCCGGCGCCGACTCATGGAAAGAACACGTGATCGGTCTGGCAAGCCGGTGACGCGCGAATTTGAAACACAGAGGACACAAGGGGCCACGAAGGTTCCACGAAGCATCGCAATGTTGAACCGACTCGCTCCGCTCGCTCGGAATGGCAATCCTCAGACGGTCCCCAGCGCCCGGTCGAGGACCTCGATCAGTCGATCGATTTCCTCGATGGTGTTGTAGTGCACCAGGCTCACCCGCACCACTCCGTCGTCGACGTCGCGGCCGAGGGCCTCGCACAGGTGATAGGCGTACATATGGCCGTGGCGGATGGCGATACCGGAGCCGTCGACCACCTCGGTGATCTCGCGCGAGGTCTTGGATTCGTGGACGAAGCTGACGGTGCCGACCCGCGACGGGCCGCCGTGCGCCGGGCCGATGATCCGGACATCCGGACGCGACGCCAGGTACGCCACCAACCGCGCCTGGAGCGGCAGCTCGCAGGCGGCCATGATCTCGAACGCGCGCTCCACCGCAGCGCGGTCGAGCGCGCACGACTCCCCCACCCCGGCGAGCATCGCGAGGTAGTCGCGCAGACCGAGGACACCGGCGCAGGCCTCGTGGCAGGCCCCGCCGAGCTCGAACTTGTAGGGTAGCTCGGTGTCCGGGATGAAGAAGTGGTTGGGTCCCTGAAGCTCGGCCAGAGCCCCTCGGCTGGCCCACATGGCCGCCATGTGCGGCCCGTAGACCTTGTAGGTCGAGTAGGCGTAGAAGTCGACTTCCCAGGCGGCGACGTCCAGCGCCCGGTGGGGGGCGTAGGCGACGCCGTCCACGACGACCCTGGCGCCGGCGCGGTGGGCCATCTCGGTGGCGCCCGCCACATCCATGATCTCGCCGAGCAGATTCGACACGTGTGGGAAGGCGACCAGGGCCGTCCGCTCGCTCAGGAGCTCGTCGAGGCGCCCCAGAGGCGAGGTGAAATCGTCGGTGTCCATCTTCCACCACTTGATCTCGATGCCGAGCGCCGCGAGCTTGGTCCACGGACCGACGTTGGCCTCGTGGCCGATCTGAGCGACGACGATTTCGTCTCCCGGGGTCAGCACCTTGGCGTAGCTGTTTGCCAGCATCTGGAGCAACGCCGAGGTCGACGGGCCGAGGATCACCTCACCGTCGGACCCGTTGAAGAGCAACCGCACGAAGTCATGGGCCTCGTCCACGACGGCGGTGGCCTTGTGCGACAACGGGTACCCGGCGCCGAGCTGGACATAGCTCGAGACCATGTAGTCGCGAACACGGTCGGCCACCACCGCCGGCACCTGCGACCCACCGGCGTTCTCGAGAAAGACGGTGCCGCCGGCAAGTGCCGGGAACGCAGACCGAATACGATCGCGAAGCTGATTTGTCACGTCGGTTGTCACAGGCCCTCCATCCCGACAGAGCCGCCGGGCGGAACATTGTATCGCCGATCTTCGGCCACGATCTCTTCGATGCGGTCGAGCAGCCGGTCGACGGTCGCCACGTCGGTGAGCGGGTTCATCAGCGCCATCCGGAGCCAGCGCCTGCCCCCGACGTCGGCCTGGCTGAGCAGGAAGTCGCCGTCGTGCATGATCCGCTTCCGGACCCGGGTCTGAAGCGCGTCGTCACCGTCGTGCCGGAAACAGAGGATGTTCGATTCGGGCTCGCACAGAACCTCGAATCCCGGGCGGAGCGCGATCCGATCGTTGATCAAACGGGTGTTCTTCCACAGCGCCGCGATGTTCGCCGCCAGCCCGTCCTCCCCCACCAGCGCCAGGACCAGCATCAGTTTGAGCCCGAGCGGCGCCTTGGTGCACTCGAACTGCTGCGGGATGAAGTCGAAACCGACTTCCCGCTCACCCTCGGTGACGTAGACCGCCTCCTGTCGGAAGGCGGCGCCGAGGGTTCCGCCGTCGCGCACCAGGACCGCGGCGCACAGGGCGGAGGTCTGAAGCAACTTGTGCGCGTCCCAAACCAGCGAGTCGGCGAGGTCGACACCGTCCAGGCGCCACGCCTCGGCTTCATCGAGCAGGGCGGATGCCCCATGCGCCCCGTCGACGTGGAACCAGTGTCCGCGATCGCGACACAGCTCGCCGATCTCGCGGATCGGATCGTAGAGCCCGGTGGCGGTGGCGCAGGCATTGGCGCAGACCGCCATCACTCGCCTGCCGTCGGCCGCGAGCCGATCCAGCAGCGCCGGCAGATCGTCCGGCCGCACCCGTCCCAGACCATCGGCCGGCGCCGCCACCAGTGCGGATGTCCCGAGGCCCA
This sequence comes from Acidobacteriota bacterium, assembly GCA_024641545.1. GTDB lineage: Bacteria > Acidobacteriota > Thermoanaerobaculia > Thermoanaerobaculales > Sulfomarinibacteraceae > JAHECW01. The sequence continues at coordinate 1,271 of JAHECW010000066.1, read as the reverse complement.
TCGCGGCCACCGCCCGGGCGAGCGAGTAGTGGGCGCACGCCGGCGCCACGACCACGAGATCGCGCGGGGTGCCGTTCTCCCAGGACTCTGGGGCCGCCGCCGCACGGGCGGCGAGCATGGCGGTGAGATTGGCGAGCGAACCCCCGTGGGTCAGAACGCCGCCGCCCGGCGTCTCCCCCACAACCGGCTTTCGATCACGATTCCGCCCGGTCGGTTGCCAGCCGACCTTGGCGAGCATCCAGTCGATGACCGCGATCTCCATGGTTCCGGCGGCGGGACCCATCTCGTAGACCGACATCCCGTTGGCGATCGTGCCCGAAATCAGGTCGGCGAGGGCCGAGGCGTAGTGCGGAACCGAGATCTGATGCGCCATGTAGGCGGGATGATGAACATTGGTGGCGTTGTCGAGAAAGATCGTCACCAGGACCCGAAGATCATCGTCGTCGGCGCCGCCCTCGGCGATGAGCCGCGCCAGGTCCATGGTCCGCGCCAACTCATCCACCGCCCGGACACGGACGACCTCGCCGTCGCCGCGGTGACCGCGATCGACAAAATCGGCCAATAGTCCCAGCACCATCTCGCCCTGGCGGCGAAAGGCGCCGGTCGACGATCCACCTCTCGATTGCATGGGTGCCCCCCTCAGCCGGTGATTGTGGATCATCTCGGGCGACGATCACAAGCTCTCACTCCGACTCCTCATCGGCAGATTTCCCCAGGGGCACATCGAGGGTCGTACGGCCCGACGTCGGTCGCGCGGAAAAAGTTCCGCTGCGACGCTGAGAATTCTCGGCTGCCGTGGTCTACACTCGTCCTTCATCAGCTGGAGGACCGTATGTCTGACCTCACCCTCATCATCGCCAATCGCAACTACTCGTCGTGGTCGCTCCGGGCCTGGCTCGCGCTCGCCGCCACCGGAGCGGAATTCGACGAGGTCCTGGTCCCCCTCGGCCGACCCGAGACCGCCGCCGAGATCCTGCGCTGGTCGCCGAGCGGCCGGGTGCCCGCGCTGCGCGACGGCGACCTCGCGATCTGGGACTCGCTCGCGATCTGCGAGTACCTGGCCGAGCGCTTCCCGGATGCCGGCCTGTGGCCGGCCGATCGGCGGGTTCGCGCCGTCGCGCGCTCGGTGGTCGCAGAGATGCACTCGAGCTTCACCGGGGTGCGCGGCAACATGCCGATGAACATCCGCGCCTCGTACCCGGGCGCCGGCCGTGGCCCTGGTGTCGACGAGGACGTCCAGAGGATCACCACGGTGTGGGAGGCCTGTCGGC